>DASPVJ010000596.1:0-5506 GCA_035622435.1 Xanthobacteraceae bacterium
CGGGCGGAACGTTTTCCTGCGCCATCAGCGCGCCGCAGCGCCCATCGAGCCGGTCGAGCACGGCGCGCACTTCGCCGATGTCGAGTTCGTCGACGGCGCGCGGCAGCGCGACCGTGACCTCGTGCTCGATCGGCGCCGCCAATAGCCCGGCGGCCGAGAGCACGCCCGGATTGGGCGGAACGATGATGCGCGCGATACCGAGTTCCTCGGCGAGCGCGCAGGCGTGCAGCGGGCCGCCGCCGCCCAGCGGCAGCAAGGTGAACCGGCGCGGATCGTAGCCTTGCCGGATCGAGACGAGGCGAATGCCTTCGGCGACTTGCGCGTTGACGACACGGTGGATGCCGAGCGCGGCCGCTTCGACGGTCAGGCTCAACGGGCGCGCGACGGCGCGCGCGATCGCGTCGCGGCCAAGCGCGGGCTTGAGCTTCATGCGGCCGCCGGCGAAGTGGTCGGGGTCGAGATAGCCGAGCACCACCGAGGCGTCGGTGACCGTCGGCTCGCTGCCGCCGAGGCCGTAGCAGGCGGGACCGGGCTCGGCGCCGGCCGACTGCGGACCGACCCGCAGCCCTCGCGCGCCGTCGAGCCAGGCGATCGAGCCGCCGCCCGCGCCGATCGAGTTCACGTCGACCATGCTCACGCGCACCGGATAGCCGTCGATGCGGCCCTCCGCGCGCAGCGCCGGCACGCCGTTCTCGATCAGCGCGATGTCGCAAGAGGTGCCGCCGATATCGACGGTGATGAGGTCGCGCGCGCCGGCCGCTTCGCCGGCGATGCGCGCGCCGATGACGCCGGCCGCCGGGCCGGACAGGAACAGCCGCACCGGCCGCAGCCGCGCGGTCGCCGCCCCGGAAATCCCGCCGCGCGATTGCATCACCTGCAACGGCGCCGCAACGGCGGCGGCGCGCAGGCCGGCGGCGAGGTTGGCGAGATAGCGGTCGACCACCGGCTTCACATAGGCGTCGAACGCGGTGACGACGGTGCGCTCGTATTCGCGGAAGGTCGGATCGACCTCGCAGGACAGCGAGACGAAGACGCCGGGATGGCGCGCCACGATGATCGCGCGGGCGCGCTGTTCGTGCGCGTCGTTGAGGAAAGAAAAGAGAAAGACGACGGCGATCGTCTGCGCACCGGCCGCGATCAGCTCGTCGGCGGCGCCCGCGACCTCGTCCTCGTCGAGCGCGGTTATCACTTCGCCCTTCGCGCCGATCCGCTCGCCGACCTCGCGGCGCAAGCGCCCGGGGGCGAGGAACGTCGGCGTCTCCGGGTCAAGCGCCAGGTCGTACATCTGGTGCCGCATCTGGCGGCCGATCTCCAGCACGTCGCGAAACCCCCGCGTCGTGATCAATCCGACGCGGGCGCCCTTGCGCTCCAGCACGGCGTTGGTGGCGACCGTCGTACCGTGCGCGAAGCGCACCACCTGCGCGGCCGGCAAGCCCCAGTCCGCCTGCATCCGCTCGAGCGCCGCCAGCACCGCGACGCTCGGATCGCCGCGCGTCGACGGCACCTTCATGATCCGCGTCGGCGCGCCGGGACGGCGCACGACCACGTCGGTGAACGTGCCGCCGATATCGACGCCCATCGACAGGCCGCCGTCCGCGCTCATTAAGCGAGTACGGCACGGAATGGCAAAAATTGGAAGCTGCGGCCCGGTTGCCGGCTTGTCTGCCGCGCGCCATGCTGGCGGCGACCCGCGGCCGGGCGAGGCCGGCCGAAGGAGCATGGTCATGCCGAGACATTTCGGGATCCTGGTGCCGTCCACCAACACCACCTGCGAGATCGAGTTCCGTCGCTTGCCGCCGGATTTGCAGGTGCATGCGGCGCGCCTCGGCAAGGGCGGCGATACGCCGTTCTCGCCCAGCCTCGACGCCGACGTGGCCTACCAGTCGAAATTGCTGGGCAACGCACGGGTCGAAGCGATCGCGCTGGCCCAGACCTCGGCCAGCCTCTTTGCCGACGATTACGACGCGGTGACGGTGAAACGCATGACGGAAGCGTCCGGCGTGCCCTCTCTGACCTCGGCCCAGGCCATCGGCCGCGCGCTTCGTGCGCTGGGCGCGTCGCGGATTGCGATGGCGACGCCGTATTCGCCGGACGTGATCGAGCGGGCCAAGCGCTATTATGAGAGCAAATACGGGATCGCCGTCGTCGCCGCGGAGAGCCTCGGCGGCGTCGACGCCTACGCCATCGGCAAGATGGACGCCGGCATGGCACAAGCGGCGTTCGCCCGAATCGATCGCGCCGAGATCGAAGCGCTGGCGGTGCCCGGCGGCAACTTCCCCACCTTGGACTGGATCGCATCCTGGGAGCGGCAGTTCGGCAAGCCGGTGATCACCACCAATCAGGCGGCGCTGTGGGCGGTGCTGCGGGCGATGGGCATCAGCAAACCGCTGCCCGATTGGGGCCGGCTGCTGGCACGGATGCCGTCCGGGTAGATTAATCCTCGGCCACGAAGAGCGGAATCATAACCGCGAGAGGGCATGAAACAAACTCAACGTCATCCTGAGGAGCTCGGCGCATAGCGCCGAGCGTCTCGAAGGATGGAAGAACGCACGGAGCCTGCTTCCATACTTCGAGGCTCGCTTCGCTCGCGCCTCAGGATGACGGCGGAGTTTGTTTCATGCTCTCTCAAGATGACGGTCATCAATTGGGCCCGCTGGCATCATCCATTCAGGCCGCGGCGGCGCCTCGTTCGCGCCGGTACCACCAGACGACGGCGCCGATTGCAACCATGGCCACGACAACGAGGACGACGAGCAAGGCCGAATTTTCGATCCATGCGGTCGTCGGAATGCCGACGGCCATGATCAGCCCGAGCAGGCAGACCTGCCAGGAGAGAATGTGCACGCCGGCGGTGAACGTGCCGAGCGCCAGCAGGGTGAAAATGGCAATCCCGGTCGCGCTCGAGCTGAACGTCCGCTGCACGCTCGGCAACAGCATCATGTTCATCACCAGCAGGAAGGCGAGCCAGTGCAGCGCTTGCGTGCCGATCAACCGCAGTCGCGCCGATTTGTCGTTGGCGCCCGGCCAGGCGTAGACGATGCAGACGATGCCGATGATGGGGGCGAGAATCTCCCAATAGACGATGATGGGATTTTTCGAGAAGCTGGTATAGGCGACGCCCGCAACGGTCAGGACCAGGACGGCGCTGAAAGGCAGTTCCCTGATCCAAAAGCTCGGATGCGGCTTGCTTGGCTGCGCCCCCGGTTCGTTCGCGGTGCTCATGGGGTCATCTCATCTTCGCGCGGAAGTCGGCCTTGCGCTTCTCGCGGAAGGCGGCGGCGCCTTCCTTCGATTCCTCGGTTTGGTAGTAGAGCGCGAGCGCCTGCATGCCGAGCGCGCCGATGCCGCGGATGTTCTCGCTGTCGGCGTTGAACGAGCGCTTGGCGATGGCGAGCGCGGTCGGGCTCTTTTCCATCAGCTCCTCGCACCACTTCGCCACTTCGGCGTCGAGCTGATCGTGCGGAACGACCACGTTGCACAGGCCCATTTGCAGCGCCTCGTGCGCGGAATAGCGGCGGCACATGTACCAGATTTCGCGCGCCTTCTTCTCGCCGACCACGCGCGCCAGATAGGCGGTGCCGAAGCCCGGGTCGACCGAGCCCATGCGCGGCCCGACCTGGCCGAAGATCGCCTTGTCGGAGGCGATGGTGAGGTCGCAGATGGTGGCGAGCACATTGCCGCCGCCGATGGCGTAGCCCGGCACCCGCGCGATCACCGGCTTGGGCACGTCGCGGATGAGCGACTGCAGCTCCTCGATCGGCATGCCGTTGGTGCCGCGGCCGTCGTAGTTGCCGTCGTGCGCCGACTGGTCGCCGCCGGTCGAGAACGCCCGGTCGCCGATGCCGGTGAGCACGATCACGCCGATGGCCTTGTTCCAGCCCGCTTTCAGAAAGGCCTGGATCAGCTCCTCGACGGTGTGGGCGCGGAAGGCGTTGAGCACCTTGGGGCGGTTGATGGTGATGGTCGCGACGCCCTTGTCTTCCGCGTAGAGGATGTCGGTGAAGTTCGTGCTCATGCGGCCTGCCTTGTTGATGCGCGGTTGGACGACCTTGCGGGCGGCATACGCCTAACGTCCGTTGGCGTCCAGTGTTGCACTGGCGAGCGCCGGGCTAGAATGCGGGCGACCGTCCATCCGGCCGAGGGCCGCATGATCCTCACCGAAGAACAGCGCCTCATTCGCGAGAGCGCGCGCAAGTTCGCCCAGGAGCGCCTCGCGCCCCACTCCGCCGAATGGGAGCGCAAGGCGGCCTTCCCGCGCGCCATCATCCAGGAACTCGGCGACCTCGGCCTCATGGGCGTGACCGTGCCGGTCGAGTGGGGCGGCACCGGTGCCGACTACGTCGCCTATGCGCTGGCGCTCGAGGAGATCGCCGCCGGCGACGGGGCCATCGCCACCATCGTCAGCGGCCACAACTCGGTCGGCGTCATGCCGATCCTCGCCTACGGCAGCGACGCGCAGAAGGATCGCTACGTGCGCGATCTCGCGACGGGCCGCAAGCTCTCCGCCTTTTGCCTCACCGAGCCGCAGGGCGGTTCCGACGCCGCCGCCATCCGCACGCGCGCGCGCCGGGACGGCGACCGCTACGTGCTCTCGGGCACCAAGCAGTTCATCACCAGCGGCGCCACCGCCGACGTGGCGCTGGTGTTCGCGGTGACCAATCCGGACGCGCGCAAGCGCGGCATTTCCGCCTTCATCGTCGACACCAAGACGCCCGGCTATGTCGTCTCCCGCATCGAGAAGAAGATGGGCCAGAACGCGTCCGACACCTGCGAAATCAGGCTGCAGGACGCGGCGGTGCCGGCCGACTGCCTGCTGGGCGCGGAAGGCGCCGGCTATCGCATCGCGCTCGCCAATCTCGAAGGCGGGCGCATCGGCATCGCGGCGCAATGCGTCGGCATGGCGCGCGCGGCGCTCGAAATCGCCGTGCGCTACGCCCACGAGCGCCAGGCGTTCGGCAAGCCGATCTTCGAGCACCAGGCCGTCGGTTTCCGCCTCGCCGACATGGCGGCGAACCTGGAAGCGGCGCGGCAACTGGTGCTGCATGCGGCCGCGCTCAAGAGCGCCGGCCAGCCGTGCCTGGTCGAAGCCTCCATGGCGAAGCTCTTCGCCTCCGAGGCGGCCGAAAAGATCTGCTCCGACGCCATCCAGACCCTGGGCGGCGCCGGCTACATGGAGGACTTCGGCGTCGAGCGCATCTATCGCGGCGTGCGCGGCGCCAAGATCTACGAAGGCACCAACGACATCCAGCGCCTGGTCATCAGCCGCAGCCTGGGGTGAGGACTCCCTCTCCCCGTAGGGGAGAGGGTCAGGGTGAGGGGGTTACTGACCTAACAAATTTGGCCTGTAGCCCCCTCACCCGACCGCCTTCGGCGGTCGACCTCTCCCCAACCGAAGTCGGATTTATCCGACTTCGGCCAATTAAAAATGCCGAACTCGGGTAAACCCGAGTTCGGTGGGGAGAGGTGAAGGGGAGCCTAACTGAAAGTTCGAACAGCCATGACCGAC
>DASPVJ010000597.1:0-8067 GCA_035622435.1 Xanthobacteraceae bacterium
CGCCTGGGTGATCGCCCGTCTCGGTGGCTGGACCGGCTACTACGGCAAGCCGGGTCCCCGCGTCATGCGCGAGGGTCTCGATGACTTCCAACGCATCAAATACGGCTCTACCCTCAGGCTAAATGTGTGAATCCGATAGCCGCTTCGCGGGGAGGGATTTCATATCGTTCACCGCTCCGTCAGATACCGCCCGTACGCCGTGTGGTCGGCGCCCGGGCCGAGGCGCTTCGCCTCCTCCTCCCATAGGTCGGTGCACAGCACGGCGAGCGGGGTCTCGATGCCGAGCGCTTCGGCGAGTTCGTCGGCGGTGCGGATGTCCTTCGCCATCAACGCCATCGAGAACCCGGACGCGAAGGTCTTGGGAATGATGAACTGCTTGAGCTTGTTCTCCGTCGTGTTGTTGCGGCCGGAGGAGGCGTTGAGCACGTCGGTCATCACCACGGGATCGAGGCCGAATTTCCGCCCGACCGCGAGCGCCTCGACCGCGGCGGCGAGGCCGGCCGCCGAGACGTAATTGTTGAGCGCCTTCATGGCGTGGCCGGAGCCGAGCGGGCCGGTGCGGAAGATCGCGCTGCCCATAGCGGAGAGCACCGGCTCGACCCGGTCGATGACGGCGGGATCGCCGCCGACCATGACCGCAAGCGTGGCGTCGGCCGCGCGCTTGACCCCGCCCGACACCGGCGCGTCGATGAAGGCAAAGCCCGCGGCGGCAAGCTCGGCGCCGAGCGCGCGGGTGCCAAGCGGCGCCGACGAACTCATGTCGATCACGATCGTGCCGGCGGCAAGGTGCGGCCGCATCGCCGTGACGGCGGCGCGCACCGCCTTGCCGTCCGGCAGCAGGGCGATGACGACCGCGGCGCCGGCGACCGCGGCGGCCACGTCGGCGGCCGCCCGTCCGCCCGCTTGCGCGAAGCGCTCGCGCGCCGCCGGCAAGAGGTGGTAACCGGTGACGGCGTAGCCGGCGCGCATCAGGCAAGCCGCCATCGGCCGGCCCATGTTGCCGAGCCCAACGACCGCGATCGCGGCCGGCGGGCGCACGCTTGCGGCCTCAGCCAACGCCCGCCTCCTTGAACGCCTCGCGCGCCAGCCGGAAGTGCTCGACGCCGGCCGGCACGCCGCAATAGATCGCGACCTGCAGCAGCACCTCGGTGATCTCCTGCTTGGTGACGCCGTTCTTGACCGCGCCCTTCACGTGCGCCTTGAACTCGTGATGGCGGTTGAGCGCCGAGAGCATGGCGAGGTTGAGCATGCTGCGGGTGCGCCGGTCGAGGCCCGGCCGGTTCCAGATCGCGCCCCAGCAATATTCGGTGACGAGGTTCTGCATCGGGCGGTTGAAGTCGTCGGCGGAGGCGATCTGCTGGTCGACGTAGTCGGCCCCCAGCACGTCGCGGCGCACTTTAAGCCCGCGGTCGTAGAGTTCGGTCATGGCGTTTCCTTTCTTCTGGGAAGGGTGGGGATGAGACTATAGCAGGAGGTCGGCCAGGGGACTCGAGCGTCGGCGTCATTGCGAGCGAAGCGAAGCAATCCAGGAAAGTACGAAAGCCTGGATTGCTTCGTCGCCACTTCGGGTTCCTCGCAATGACGCTACCCGATCCGCACGAGCGCGCCGCCGTCGACCGGCAGCGCGACGCCGGTGATGAAGTTCGCCTCGTCGGAGGCGAGGAACAGCGCCGCGTTGGCGACGTCCCAGGCGGTGCCCATGCGCCGGCGCAGCGGCACCTTGGCGTCGCGCATGGCGGCGACCTCGGCGCGGCTCTTGCCGGACTGGCGCGCCCGCGTGTCGACCGCCATCGGCGTGTCCATCAGGCCGGGCAGGATGACGTTGGCGCGGATGCCGTATTCCGCGTTCTGGATGGCGATCTGTTTGGTATAGGCGACCATCGCCGCCTTGGTGGCCTTGTAGGCGACGAGCGGATAGTTCTCGACCGCCGCGGCCGAGGAAATATTGATGATCGCGCCCGAGCGCTGCGCGCGCATGATCGGGAGCACGTGCTTGCACGCCATCACGGTGCCGCGCAGGTTGATGGCGCAGACGCGGTCGAACGCCTCCTCGGTGATCTCGGTCGGCGCGGCGTCGCCGCCGGCAATGCTGACGCCGACGTTGTTGTGCAGCACGTCGATGCGCCCCCACTGCTCGTGCGCGGCGGCGATGGCGGCGGCGAGCGTCGCTTCCTTCGTCACGTCGGCTGCAAACGGCACGCACACGCCGCCGTCCTGGCGCGCCATGGCGGCGGTCTCCTCGGCCGAAGCGAGGTCGCGGTCGACGGCGAGCACCTTGGCGCCCTCTTGCGCGAACCGCAGCGCGGTGGCGCGGCCGTTGCCCATGCCGGTGCCCGGTCCCTGGCCGGCGCCGACCACGATGGCGATTTTTCCGTCAAGGCGCATGGGGCCTCCTCCTATCCTCGTAGGGCGCAATGGCGCAGCGTATTGCGCCGCCACCAACGAGGAAAGGCGAACGGCGGTTTACGCTTCGCCAATCCGCCCTACCGGCTCGTCATCGTTGTCGATTTAGGCAGATGCCCCCGCATGTCGCTCCGCTCATGCGGGCCACAGCCATCCGCCTCCCGCATCTGGCTTTACTCCTCTCGTCTCCCTATCTTCGCGGCTTGGAGCCGCACCATGCCGGTTAACCGCGTCTTTGCCTTGGCCTTGGCGTTTCTCGTCCTGGCGCCGGCCGTCCTCGCCCAGGAGCATGAGGATCGTCAGGACCGTCCCGGCCGCGTCGAGCGGGCGAACCGGCCGCCGGGCGCGGCGGAGCGTCCCCAGGGCCCCGGCATCCTGTCGCTCCTGCCCGCCGACTCGGTCACCGAGCACACCCTCGACGCGGACGGCGTGAAGCTCGCCTATTCGGCGACCGCCGGCACGCTTAATCTTTACGAACAGAGCGGGGAGCGCACGGCCGCGTTGTTCTACGTCGCCTACGTGGCCAAGGGCCTGGGCGCCAACCGGCCGGTGACGTTCGTGTTCAACGGCGGCCCCGGCGCGGCCTCGGCCTATCTGCACCTCGGGCTGGTCGGCCCGAAGGTCCTCGACTTCGGGCCGGACGGCCGCGATGCCGCCGCCGCGCGGCTGCGCGACAACCCGCAGACCTGGCTCGCCTTCACCGATCTCGTGCTCATCGACCCGATCGGGACCGGCTGGAGCCGCACCGCCAAACCCGACAACACCGGCTTCTTCGGCGTCAACGCGGACGCCCAGGCGATGGCCAAGGCGATCGCGCTCTATCTTGCCCACGCCGGCCGCACCGCCTCGCCCAAATATCTGCTCGGCGAGAGCTACGGCGGCTTCCGCGCCGCCAAGGTCGCCCGCGCCCTGCAGGAGAGCCAGGGCCTCGTCGTCTCCGGCATCGTCATGGTGTCGCCGCTGATCGACGGCGCGCTGGTGTTCGGCGGCGGCCGTCTGGCGCTCAACGCCGCGCTCGAACTGCCCACGCTGGCGGCGGCCGAATTGGAGCGGCGCCACGCCTTCACGCCCGAGGCGCTGGCCGAGGCCGAGCGCTTCGCGCTTACCGACTATCTGGCGACGCTCGCGGGACCGGCGCCCACGGGCGAAGCCGCGCGCGCGTTCTACGCCAAGGTGGCGCAGATGACCGGGCTATCGGTCGACGTGGTCGAGAGGTCGCGCGGGTTCGTGCGCGGCGCCTACCTCAAGCACGTGCGCGAGGCCGAGCACGCGGTCGTCAGCAGCTACGACGCGAGCTTCGCCACGCCCGACGCCTTCCCGGAGTCCGACGCCGAGCACGGCCCCGACGCCGTCCTCGACGGGTTCACCCGCGCCTACGGCGGCGCCTTCGTCGGCTACGCCCGCGACGAACTCGGCTTCAAGACCGAAATCACCTACGAACTTCTCGCCCGCGGCGTGAGCGGCAAGTGGGATTGGGGGGGCTCGCCGCGCAGCGCGGCGGACGCGAGCGGCGACCTGCGCGAGCTGTTGGCGCTGACGCCGTCGTTCAAGCTCATAGTGGCGAACGGCTACACCGACCTCGTCGTGCCCTACGCGGTCAACCGCTACGCCCTCGACCACATCCCGCCGATCGGCGCGCCCGGCCGCGTCGCGCTCAAGCTCTACCGCGGCGGCCACATGTTCTACACCAACGCCGCCTCGCGCCTCGCCTTCACCGCCGACGCGAAGGCCTTCTACGGCGCGCCGTCGCAGTGACGGGCGGCATTACTTCCCGGCCCAGTGCACGAACCGGCGTTCGACCAGCAGGAACATGAGATTGAGGCCGTAGCCGAGCGCGCCGGCGGCGAAGATGGCCGCGTACATGCGCGGCATGTCGAACAATTGCTGCGCCTCGAACACGCTGTGGCCGAGCCCGTCCTGGGAGCCGATGAACATTTCGGCGACGACGATGATGACGAGCGCGAGCGAGACGCCGTTACGCAGGCCGACGAAGGTCTGCGGCAGCGATTCGAGCAGCATCACGTCGAACAGCACGCGCAGCCGCGAGGCGCCCATCGCCTTGGCGGCCAGCAACCGGGTCCGGCGCGCGTTCATCACCCCGTAGGCGACATTGAACAGGATCACCAGAATGGCGCCGAAGGCGGCGACCGATATTTTCGTCTCGTCGCCGACGCCGAACAGCACCAGGAACAGCGGGAACATGGCGGACGCCGGGGTCGAGCGGAAGAAGTCGATGACGAATTCGAGCGAACGGTAGAGCCGCTCCGCCGAGCCGAGCACGATGCCGAGCGGAATGGCGATGACCGCGGCGATCGAGATCGACCACGCGGTGCGGTAGACGGTCTTGACGAAGTCGAAGCCGAGCGCGCCGCCGTCCATGCCGTTCCACAGGGACGCGAAGGTCGCAATCGGCGAGGGCAGCAGCACCGGATCGACCCATTGCCGCCAGGTCACCGCCGACCACACGGCGATGAGGCCGACGACGCCGAGGACCGGCAGGTAGGGGGTGAGGTCGAAGCGTTTCATGCGCTGAGCGACTCCGCGCCATTTCGCATAAGCCGCTGCGCTCTTCCCCTCCCCCTTGTGGGGAGGGGTAAGGGGTGGGGGTGGTTCGGAAGTCGGAACTCGGAATTCAGAATTCTGAATTCTGACTTCCGGGCTTCCGATTTCTGATCCACCCCCACCCCGGCGCCGCGCTGCGCGCGGCGCCGACCCTCCCCACAAGGGGGAGGGTAGGGCGCCCGATTGCTGAACCGCATCATCCCCTGTGCACCTCGCGCTGGAACACCTCGAGGCAGTGCGCCTTGGTGCGCACGAAGTCCGGATCGGACAGCGTCGCGTCCGTGCGCGGGCGCAACGCTGCGACCGGGGCGAAGTCGGCGACCCGCGCCGGGCGGCGCGACAGCAGCAGCACGCGGTCGGCGAGATAGACCGCCTCCTCGAGGTCGTGCGACACCAGCACCGTGGTGGTGCCGGTTTCCATGAAGATGCGCTGCAACTGCTCGCGCATGAACAGCGTCATTTCGTAGTCGAGCGCGGAAAACGGCTCGTCGAGGAACAGGATCTCCGGCTCGACCACCAGCGCCCGCATGATCGAGACGAGCTGCTGCTGCCCGCCCGACATCTGATAGGGATAGAGGTTCAGGTCGAGCTTGACGCCGAGGTGGGCGACCAGCCGCTCGGTGCGGGCGCGCCGCTCGGCCGGCGGCACCTTCATCATCTTGAGCGGATAGGCGACGTTGTCGAACGCGCGCAGCCAGGGAAACAGCGCCTCGCGGTAGTTCTGGAACACATAGCCGAACTTGATCTGGTCGAGCCGCCGGCCGTCGAACAGGATTTGCCCGGCGTCGGGCGGAACGAGGCCGGCGATCATGTTGATCAGCGTGCTCTTGCCGCAGCCGTTCGGCCCGAACACGGAAACCAGCTCGCCGCGCGGAACGTCGAAATCGAAATCCGCGAAGACGACGGTCGCCTCGAAGCGCTTGCACAGGCCGCGGATGGTGACGTGGGGACGCGTGGCTGCGCCGACCGCCGGCGGCGGTGCGTCCGCCGGCTGCCGGCGAAGGGCTTGCGGCGCGGGGTTCATCGGGCGCTTCAGAACGATTTGAGGTCCTGCTTCACGTCGATCTTTTCCGGCACTACGCCGATCTGGTGGCCGAAATCGGCGAACGCCTGCAAGTACCCGAGCTGCTTCGCGCTCATGTCCCTGGTCATGATGTAGCCGAGCATCGGCACCGTCGCGACGACGTTGTCGGGCGTCATGGTGTTCTTGGCGAGGTATTTGCGCGCGGCCGCCGGATCGGCGCGGATGTAGTCGATGGCCTTGGACCAGGCGTTGGCGAAACGGGCGGCAACGTCCGGACGCTTGGCGATGAAGTCGGACGAGAAGGCGCAGCCGGCCGCATAGGCGTCGGCGTCGGGGCTGCCGAGGACGTATTTGGCGATCACGCCCGCCTCGATCGTCGCGGCGGCGCCGAGGTTGTGCATGATGGTGGCGCTGGGCTCGAGCGTATAGCCGGCGTCGAACGTGCCGGCCTTCATGGCGTTGACGTGCTGGCCCATATCGAGCTGGTCGATGGTGTAGTCGCCGTCCTTCAGTCCGGCCTTGGCGAGAATGCCCTTGGCGGTGTTGAGGTTGGCCGGGCCGGGCGCCGACATCAGCTTGAGCCCCTTGAGGTCCGCGAGCGACTTGACCTTGTCGGCGAGGCCCGAGCGCACCACGAACTGTTCCATGACGTAGGTCGCGTTCTGGCTGTGCATGGCGATGTACATGGCGACGCCCGGTTTCTTCACGTCGGCATTGAGGCCTTCGAGCGTCACCAGCACGGCCGACACTTCGATCTGATTGGTCATCAGCGCCGCGACGTTGGGCGGGCCGCCCATGAGGATCGTGGTTTCCGGCTCGATGGCGAATTCCTTGAAGTAGCCGAGATCGCGCGCGACGAAGAAGGGCAGCGACGAACTGACGGGGAAGACGCCGACCTTGACTTTGTCCTGGGCGGCCGCCGCGGTCGCGATCAGGACGGCGCACGCCGCCGCCAAGCCGCGCAGGACCGCATGCATGCGTCTCATGAGCTCATCTCCGCTTTCCAGTCGGCTCGGCCGGCGTGGCTGCTGGCGAAATTCCTGCAAATTCCGTGCCGCCGTCATTCGCCGACGTCGACGATGGCGACGACCGGCCCGCCGCCCTGCGGGCCCTGGTGCATGGCGTCGACCGACACGAACACCGCCGGATCGCCGATCGCCGCGGCGGCGACGCCGCCGACCGCCGCCTTGGCGTGACGATGGTGGTGGACGTCGGAATCGTCGAGCATGATCTGGCGCCGCGACCGCAGGGTCCCGCGCCGGTCGGCCTCGCATTTGACAAAGCAGTTCACTACCCGGCCGCCCAGGTCTTCGGCGCGCGGGCGGTCCGGCAGGTCGAGCCCGGCGTTGCGGATGGCCGCGTAAATGCCGTCGATGTCGAGCGCGTCCTTCATCACCGCGTGGCCGATGCGATAGCGGCCACCGGCGCCGGGCTTGTTGCCGAGCAGGACGATCTGCGCCTGGGTCAATTCGACGCCGGAAGAGCAAGACGCGACCGAGGAATAGAGATCGAGGTTGCGGCAGATGTCCTCGGCTTTCGGCATGGCAACTTCGCCCAACGCCACCGCGATGCCGAGCGCCGTCGTCCCGTTGGACACGCCCATCGAGTCGTGCACCTCGCAGGCGACGCGGCGGCCGCGCGATTCCGCATCGCGCACGGACTCGATCGTCAGCAGCGGCGTCTTGGTCTGCACGTAATGCACGTCGGCGGCGTCGGCGATGCCGGCCTCGTGCATGGCGGCGGCCACGCCGGCGGCGACCTTTTCCACCATCGCCGGCCGGCCGATGTCCTCGGGCAAAAGTTCCGCGCTCATGGCGGTGCCGATGGCGAGGCGCGACTGCGACGCCGGTCCGCTCGCCTCGGTGCGGGCGAAGATGGTCGCATGCGGCGTGATGATCCCGTCGCAGCCGCCCGACCAGACCATCGGAATGTGCGCGACCTCCTGCTCCGACCGCCGCCCATGCCGCATCAACGCCCGGCGGAACGCCTGGTCGGCGAGAATGCGGGTGAAATCGTTCACGCCGCCGTTGCCCTCGGTCTTGCCGATCACGGCGACGACCTCATCGGCGGCGAAGCGG
>DASPVJ010000598.1:0-8407 GCA_035622435.1 Xanthobacteraceae bacterium
ATTCGGAAAAACCGTAGGCGTTGCCGATCGTATAGCGGAACGTGTCCGCGTAGGCGGTCAGCGGACTCTTGCCGGCGATCAGCATCGCCAGCGCGAACGCGCCGAGCGCCGCGAGGAAGACCGCGCCGTAGCGCAGCGGCAAGCGCATCCGCGCGAGGGCATGCAGCATTGCCGTCGACCCGTCAGCACGCATGGGCGGCAGCCGGCGCGCCGGTCATCAACCCGCCGACCAGCGTGGCGTCGAACTGCGCGGGCGCAAGTTCGCCGGCGACCGCGCCGCCGAACATCACCGCGAGCCGGTCGCAATGGGCGAAGAGTTCGTCGAGGTCTTCCGACACCAGCAGCACGGCTTTGCCGGCGGCCCGCGCGTCGCGCAGCAGATCGTGCACCGCGGCGGCGCTCGCTACGTCGAGGCCGCGGGTCGCATGGAGCGCGACGATGAGCGCCGGATCCGCCGCCAGCTCGCGCGCCAGCACGGCGCGCTGCTGATTGCCGCCGGACAAGGTCGCCATCGGCTTGGCGGGCGGCGGCATCGGCACCTGCAGCCGCGCGAAGGATGCGGCCATCACGGCGTCGACGCGCGGCCAGTCGATGCCAACGCCGGCGTGATAGCGAGCGCCGGCGCCGAGCGCGAGGTTCTCCCGCAGGGAAAGGCCCGGGACGCACGCCATCTCCATGGCGCTCTCGGGAATGAAGGCGACGCCGCTGGCGCGAACCCGGGCGATCGTCCAGAAGGTGGCGTCTTGGCCCCACAGGAGCTTGCGGCCGGCGGTCGGGCGCTGCACGCCGAGGATTACGTCGCCGAGCTGGCGTTGGCCGTTGCCGGCGACGCCGACGACGCCGACGATCTCGCCGGCATGAACCCGCAGCGACACGTCGCGCAAGGCGACCTCGGCGCCGCGGCTCGCGGTCGAGATCCCGAGCAGCTCGAGCGCGCAGGGGCCGCGCTTGCCGGCGCCGCGCTCGTCGCGGCGGCGCTCGACCACCGCTCGCTCGAACATGAGCGCGACGAGCGCCGCCTCGCTCGCGGCGCCGCGCGGCATCGCGCCGGCGATGCGGCCGTGGCGCATGACCGTGATCCGGTCGGCGCAAGCGAGCACGTCGCGCAGCTTGTGGCTGATGAACAGAATGCCGTAACCCTCGGCCTTGAGCGCCGCCACGACGCGGAACAACGCCTCGGCATCGGGCGGCGCCAGCACGCTGGTCGGCTCATCGAGGATCAGCACGCGGGCGCCGGCGGCGAGCTGCTTGAGGATTTCGAGCCTTTGCTGCTCCCCGATCGACAGCTCGCGGACCCGCACCGAGAGAGGCAGGGCGAGATGGAATCGCTCGCAGGCGCGGGCGATCCGCCGCATCAGCTCGGCCGGCCGCAGCAGCGCGGGCAGATCGGTCAGGAACAGCGCCACATTCTCATAGACGCTGAGCGCCGGAACCAACATGAAGTTCTGGAAGACCATTCCGATGCCGAGCGCGCGGGCGTCGCGCGGCGAGGCTATCGCGACTTTCCTTCCGCCGACGCGGATCTCGCCGGCGTCGGCGCGATAGAAGCCGCACAGGATCTTGCACAGCGTGCTTTTGCCGGCGCCGTTCTCGCCGAGCAGGGCGTGCACCTCGCCGGCGCGCACATCGAGATCGATATGATCATTGGCGACGAGGCTGCCGAACCGCTTGATGATCCCGTTGGCTGCGAGAAAGGGGGGCTCGGAACCGCGGCTCATCGCTCATCCTGTGCCGGGTTCCGCGGGCTGTCAAAGACACTAGTGTCCCGATTCCGAAGTTCGCCCGAGTTTGCCGCACGCTCCGACGCGAACTTCGGAATCGAAGGACACTAGCAACTCTATGATTCTAGTGCCGCTTTGAACCCGAAGTTCGCAACCGGACTCGCGGCAATTGCAGTGCGAACTTCGGGTTCGCGGCACTAGCGCGGAGAGCGATCTTTGCCGCAGAAACGAACATGCCCGGCGCGAGGCCGGGCATGCGATTCGCCGGTAGCCTCAGCTCTTGAAGTGATAGGTCATTCCCCCGTAGGCCGTGCTTTCGATCGAGGTTCCGGGCGCGATCTGCGAGAACAGCGGCGCATTATGGTCGGTGCCGAACTTGTTGTACCAGTAGCGGTAGCCGACGTAGGTGTCCCAGATGCCCGGCTTGTTCCAGAACACTTTTCCGGTGTCGAGCGAGAGACGGGCGTCTTCGAACACTTCCACCTTGGTCTCGGCGTCGGCAAGGCACATTGCCGTGATGCCGCAGGCCGCCGCCAGGTTCGCCGACGAAATGCCGGTGCCCTTCGGGCCGATGAGGTTGAGGATGTTCTGGAACGTGAGCGGCACGGACGGAGGCAGGAAGGTGAGAGGTTCGGAGACGAACGTCTCGACCCTCCAGGTCGTCTCGAACTCGCGGTTGCCGCTGAAGGGGCCGAGGCCGAAGTTGCAAGCGCCCGGCACAGCGGTGAACGGATTGACGATGGCGACGCCGAACCCCGCATTTCCGCACGAGTCGAACGCGTTGCGCGTATATTCCTTCTCGACCATCAGCGCGACGTTCACGGTTCCGGGCAGATTCAGCGCCCACTGCAATCCGATCATGCCGACCGTGGTGTGCTCGTCGAGGAACTCGTCTTGAACGCCGGCGTTGCCGCCGATCTCGATCGAAACGTCCTTGATGACGGGGTTGCTGAATGCCTTGCTGTTCGACAACTCGTTCAAGCCGAACGTGCTGCGCGCAATCGCGAAGAGCTCCCTGCTGCCCTGGGCACCAGGTATCCCATAGGACGGATCGGCGTCGCCGTACTGGTCGAATTCGAGGTGGATGAAGTTTGTGCCGTATTTCCACACGTCGAAGTGATCGATGCTCATCAGATTGCGCGCGAAGGTGTCGCTTGTTCCGGCAATGCCGCCCGGCACGATATTGCTGCTGCCTGGCAGGCCCGGATTGGTCGCGCGCGCGTAATAGGCGTAGCTGATCGAGGTGTCGTTGACCAAGAAGAACGGCGTCGCCGGCGCGGCCGGCGCCTTGAGCGGCATATTGGAAGCGGGCGCAGGGGCAGGGCCGTTGTTGAAGTGATAGGTCATTCCCGCGTAGGCGGTGCTTTCGATCGAGCTTCCGGGCGCGATCTCCGAGAACAGCGGCGCATTATGATCGGTGCCGAACTTGTTGTACCAGTAGCGGTAGCCGATGTAGGTGTCCCAGATGCCCGGCTTGTTCCAGAACACTTTTCCAGTGTCGAGCGTGAGACGGGCGTCTTCGAACACTTCCACCTTGGTCTCGGCGTCGGCAAGGCACATTGCCGTGATGCCGCAGGCCCCCGCCAGGTTCGCCGGCGAAATGCCGGTACCCTTCGGGCCGATCAGGTTGAGGATGTTCTGGAACGTGAGCGGCACGGACGGCCCGAGGAAGGTGAGAGGTTCGGAGACGAACGTCTCGACCCTCCAGGTCGTCTCGAACTCGCGGTTGCCGCTGAAGGGGCCGAGGCCGAAGTTGCAAGCGCCCGGCGGAGTGGTGAAGGGATTGACGATGACGACGCCGAACCCTGCGTTTCCGCACGAATCGAACGCGTTGCGCGTATATTCCTTCTCGACCATCAGCGCGACGTTCACGGTTCCGGGCAGATTCAGCGCCCACTGCAATCCGATCATGCCGACCGTGGTGTGCTCGTCGAGGAATTCGTCTTGAACGCCGGCGTTGCCGCCGATCTCGATCGAAACGTCCTTGATGAAGGGGTTGCTGAATGCCTTGCTGTTCGACAGCTCGTTCAAGCCGAACGTGCTGCGCGCAATCGCGAAGAACTCCCTGTTGCCCTGGGCACCGGGTATCCCCATGGCTGGATCGGCATCGCCGTACTGGTCGAATTCGGCATGGATGAAGTTTGTGCCGTATTTCCACACGTCGAAGTGATCGATGCTCATCAGGTTCCGCGCGAAGGTGTCGCTTGTTCCGGCAATGCCGCCCGGCACGACATTGCTGCTGCCCGGCAGGCCCGGATTGGTCGCGCGCGCGTAATAGGCGTAGCTGATCGAAGTGTCGTTGACCAAGAAGAACGGTGCCGGCGGCGGCTCCGGGGCCTTCAACGGCATATCGGCATCGGCGGCGATGGCATAGCTCACCGGGCCCAGTGCGGCGCCCGCGGCGAGCAGGATCGATCGCAGTTTCATGACACGTCCCCCAGTCCCCAAGTTCCGGCTGTCACATAGTATTCGTGATGTTTGAATCGGACGAAGCCTGTTTTTTTTGCAGAAATTTGATCCTTCGTTCAGCAAACGGCGCGAAGTCGCCCGCTGGGGGCGGCGGCGCGGAGCAAAAAGCCGAACGGACTGCCGCCCGCGCGTCGACGTTAACGCCATGAATTCACTTGGGTATCCGGAACGGTCGCGGCGATCGGAGCAACGCTGCGGGCGTTCGCGCGAGGCGGAGGGCGGCCTTTTTGTTGGAGCCGTTTTCTTCGCCATGACGCCGGCGCCGGCGTGGAAACCGAGTCGTATTTTCAAACGATGTTGTAAATAGGCAACAAAATACCACCCCAAAGCCGGAGCAATCTCCGCGTGCGACGTTACGGCACGTCGACGGATCGGCCGATTCCGGATCCGGCAGCGCCGGGCGGAGGGGCGGCCTCGGCAGGAACTGTGCCGGCAATTGACGCATTTATGGGCAGCCGCTGCCCCCAATTACGCTCTTCTGTCGTCAGACGTTTTGTCGGAAGATGCCGCAGGGCCGGCTTGGTATTGGAGCATTATGCGTCGCCACATCGCGTTTCTGCGACACGGCAAGCCGGTACGGCTCAGCAATCCATCGCCGACGCTGACGTTGCTGGATTACCTGCGGCTCGGCGAGCGCGCGACCGGCACCAAGGAAGGATGCGCCGAGGGCGACTGCGGCGCCTGCACGGTGGTGTTGCGCCGTCTGGCTGAAAACCGCATGGTCTATCAGCCGGTTAACGCCTGCATCCTGCTCGCCGGCCAGGCCGACGGGGCCGACGTCATCGCCGTCGAGGACCTCGCCGACGGGGACGAACTCCATCCGGTCCAGCGGGCGCTCGCCACCCAGCACGGCTCCCAATGCGGCTTCTGCACGCCCGGCTTCGTCATGGCGCTGTTCGCCCTCTATCACGCGCCGCGTCCGGACCACCTCGGCCGCGCCGAGGTCAACGACTGGATCGCCGGGAATCTCTGCCGTTGCACCGGCTACCGGCCGATCGTCGACGCGGCGCTTGCGACCTGCGCCGGCCCGGCGGCCGACCGCTTCACGGCCGAGGAGGCGTCGATCCGCCGATCCCTTGCCGCCCTCGACGGCGGGGACGACGTCTTCGTCGGCGGGGAGGGGTTCTTCGCCGCGCCGGCAAGCATCGAATCCCTCGCAGCGCTCTACCTCGCCCATCCCGACGCGGTGCTGGTGGGGGGCGCGAGCGACGTCGGCCTGTGGATCACCAAAGGGCTGCGCCAGTTGCCGAAGATCATCTGGCTCGGCCGCGTGCGCGGCCTCGACGCGATCGAAACGGAGCCCGGCGCAATCACCTTCGGCGCCACCGTGACCCACGCCGACGCGTTGCCGCATCTCGCGGCCATCGATCCCGACCTCGGCGAACTGATGCGGCGCTTCGCCGGCGTGCAGATCCGCGCGGTGGGCACCATCGGCGGCAACATCGCCAACGGCTCGCCGATCGGCGACACCCCGCCGGCGCTGATCGCGCTCGGCAGCACCTTGACCCTCCAGCGCGGCAGCGCGACCCGCGCCCTGCCGCTGGAGGATTTCTTCATCGCCTACGGCAAGCAGGATCGCGCCGCCGGCGAGTTCGTCCGCGCGGTGCGGGTGCCGCGGCTCGGGGCGGGCGAGCACTTGCGCTGCTACAAGGTGTCGAAGCGCTTCGACCAGGACATTTCCGCCGTCATGGGCGCGTTCAAGCTCACGCTCGACGGCGCCCGGGTCGCGGCGGCGCGCATCGCCTTCGGCGGCATGGCGGCGACGCCGAAGCGGGCGCCGGCGGCCGAAGCCGCGCTGGGCGGGGCCGACCTCGCTGCTCCGGCGACCTGGCAACCGGCCGTCGCCGCGCTGGCGCAAGACTTCGCCCCGATCACCGACCAGCGCGCGAGCGCCAGCTATCGCGGCGCGGTGGCGCAGGCGCTGCTGCGCAAGGCGCTCATGGAAATTTCCGGAACGGCGAGCCGGCGCACCCGCATCGCCGGCATCCGCGAGGATGCCCATGCGGCCTGAGCTTGCGAGCGAACCGCCGGTGCGGGTGGTGCGGGTTGCCACGCCGCACGACTCGGCCATCGGGCACGTGCGCGGCAGCGCGCTTTACGTCGACGACATCCGCGAGCCAACCGGGACCTTGCATCTCGCGGTGGGCGGCGCGCCCGCGGCCCGCGGCCGGGTCAAGACCCTCGACCTTGCCGCCGTCCGCGCCGCGCCCGGCGTCGTCGCGGTGCTGACCGCCCGCGACATTCCCGGCAACAACGACGTGAGCCCGATCGCTGGCGACGATCCGATGTTCGCCGACGGCGCGGTCGAGTTCCACGGCCAGGTGCTGTTCGCGGTGGCGGCGGAAACCCGCGAGGCGGCGCGGCGCGCCGTGCGGCTTGCCAAAGTAGAGATCGCGGCCGAAGCCCCGCTGGTCACGGTCGACGCGGCGCTCGCGGCCGGGGCGCGCGTGCTGCCGGACTACGCTTTCACCACGGGCGACGTGGCGGCGGCGCTTGCCGCCAGCGAACGCCGGGTCGCCGGCACCTTGCGCATCGGCGGCCAGGAGCACTTCTATCTGGAAGGGCAGGTGTCGCTCGCCGTGCCGGGCGAAAACGAGATGCTGGTCTATTCCTCGAGCCAGCATCCGAGCGAATTGCAGCACATCATCGCCCACGCGCTCGACCTGCCCAGCGCCGCCGTCACCGTCGAGGTGCGCCGCATGGGCGGCGCCTTCGGCGGCAAGGAGACCCAAGCCGCGCAATGGGCGGCGATCGCCGCGCTCGCCGCCCACCTCACCGGCCGGCCGTGCAAGCTGCGGCTCGATCGCGACGACGACATGATCATGACCGGCAAGCGCCACGACTTCCGCGCCGACTACCGGGCCGGGTTCGACGGCGACGGCCGCCTGACCGCCGTCGACATCGATATGGCGTCGCGCTGCGGCTATTCGGTCGATCTCTCCGCCTCGATCAACGACCGGGCGATGTTCCACGCGGACAACGCCTATTTCCTGCCCGCCGCCAACATCGTCACCCGGCGGATGAAGACCCACACGGTGTCCAACACCGCCTTCCGCGGCTTCGGCGGCCCGCAAGGCATGATGGCGATCGAGCGGGTGATCGACGAAATCGCCTGGACGCTCGAGCTCGATCCCCTCGACGTGCGCAAGCGCAATCTCTACGGCGACGGGCGCGACATGACGCCGTACGGCATGCAAGTGACCGACAACATCATGCCGGAACTCATCGACGCGCTGGAAATCTCGTCCGACTACCGCGCGCGGCGCGCCGCCGTCGCCGCCTTCAACGCCGAAAGCCCGACCCTCAAGGGCGGCCTCGCGCTCACGCCGGTGAAGTTCGGCATATCGTTCACCACCACCTTCCTCAACCAGGCCGGCGCGCTCGTCCACGTCTATCGGGACGGCTCGGTCCATCTCAATCACGGCGGCACCGAGATGGGGCAGGGCCTGTTCGTCAAGGTCGCCCAGGTGGTGGCGGAAGAGTTCGGCATCGACCTCCACCGGGTGAAGATCACCGCGACCACCACCGCCAAGGTGCCGAACACTTCGCCGACCGCCGCTTCGTCCGGCTCCGACATCAACGGCATGGCGGCGCAGGCCGCGGCCGCCGCCATCAAGGCGCGGCTCGTCGCCTTCGCGGCGGAGGAATTCAAGGTCGAGCCCGAGCAGATCGCCTTTCGCGAAAACCAGGTGTTCCTGGGCAACCGGGCGATGGCGTTTCCCGATCTCGTCGAGCAGGCCTATCTCGGGCGGATTTCGCTCTCCTCGACCGGGTTCTATCGCACCCCCAAGATCCACTGGGACGCGAAGACCGGGAAGGGTCGGCCGTTCTTTTATTTCTCCTACGGGGCCGCCTGCGCCGAAGTGCTGATCGACATTTTGACCGGCGAGATGAAGGTGCAGAGAGTCGATATCCTTCACGACGTCGGCCGTTCGCTCAATCCGGCGATCGACATCGGCCAGATCGAAGGCGGCTTCGTCCAGGGCATGGGCTGGCTCACCAGCGAGGAACTCGTATTCGACGCCGAGGGGCGCCTGCTCACCCACGCGCCCTCGACCTACAAAATCCCCTGCGCCTCGGACGTGCCGGCCGATTTCCGCGTCGCCCTGTTCGACGGCGCCAACCGGGAGCCGACCATCTACCGCTCGAAGGCGGTGGGCGAGCCGCCGCTGATGCTGGCGATCGCCGTGTTCGCCGCCGTCGCCGACGCCATCCAC
>DASPVJ010000599.1:0-3701 GCA_035622435.1 Xanthobacteraceae bacterium
CCGCGACGTGCTCCTCACCATGCCGCTGCGCGGCAGCCTCAAGGAGGCGCGGGCCTTCGCCCAGAAGCACGGCGGCTGGATCGCGGCGCGGCTGCGGCGGCTGCCGCAGGCGGCGCCGTTCGTGCCGGGCGCCGCGCTGCCGCTGCGCGGAGCAACCCACCGCATCGAGCACCGGCCGCACGCGCGCGGCGCGGTGTGGACGGAGATCGGCGACAACGGCGCGCTGATGCTGTGCGTGGCCGGCGATCGGGCGCACCTCGCGCGCCGGGTCGGCGATTATCTCAAGCGCGCCGCCAAGAGCGACCTCCAGGCGGCGTGCCGGCGCTACGCGGCGGACCTCGGCGTCGCGGTCAAGCGCGTGTCGGTGCGCGACCAGACCAGCCGCTGGGGCTCGTGCTCGACCACCGGCGTGCTGTCGTTTTCCTGGCGGCTGATCCTGGCGCCGCCGTTCGTGCTCGACTACCTCGCCGCCCATGAGGTCGCCCATCTGGTCGAGATGAACCACTCGCGGCGGTTCTGGCGGCTGCTGGCGCGCCTGTGCCCGACGATGCCGCGCGCCAAAGCCTGGCTCGACGCCCACGGCGCCGACCTGCATCGCTACGGCGCCGATCAGGCGATCTAACGTCGGCCGAACAGCCGATCGAGCAGCCAGCCGTCGAGGCCATGATCGGCCGCCGGCACCCGGTCGTCGCGGGCGACGGGCGACGGGGACGTCGCGCCGGGCGGAGCGGACGCGGGCGGGAACGGCCACCAGCCCGGCGAAGATCCCGCGAGCCCCGGCAGCGCGGCCGGCGTCGCGTGCTGGTGCGCCACCTTCATGAACCGGCTCCAGATCTCCACCGGCAGCCCGCCGCCGGTGGTCTTGCGGGTCGGGGAATCGTCGTCGTTGCCGAGCCAGACGCCGGCGACGAGGTGCGCGGTGTAACCGATGAACCAGGCGTCGCGGAAGTCCTGGCTGGTTCCGGTCTTGCCGGCCGCTTGCCAGCCTGGCAGTTCCGCCTTGCGGGCGGTGCCGGCGAGGAGCGTTTCCTGCATCATCGCGTTCATCATGCCGACGTGGCGCTCCTCGACCACGCGGCCGAGCTCGGTCGGACTGCCGATGTAGAGAATCTTGCCGTCGGCGGCGCGCACGCGCTCGACCACGTGCGGGGTCGCCGCCATGCCGCCGTTGGCGAACGGCGCGAACGCCGCCACCATCTCCATCACGGACACGTCCGAGGTGCCGAGCGCGATCGACGCATTGGGATCGAGCTGCGAGGCGATGCCGAGCCGGTGGGCGGTGCGCACCACCGTGCGCGGGCCGACCTCCAAGGTCAACCGCACCGCCACCGTGTTGAGCGAGAGCGCCAGCGCGCGGGTGAGCGTCACCGGGCCGAGGTATTCGCGATTGTAGTTCTCCGGACGCCAGCCCTTGAGATCGATCGGCCGGTCGTCGCGGATCGTATTGGGCGTCAGCCCGTGCTCGAGCGCCGCCAAATAAACAAACGGCTTGAAGGCGGAGCCGGGCTGGCGCTTGGCCGCGACCGCGCGGTTGAACTGGCTTTCGGAATAGTTGCGCCCGCCGACCAGCGCGCGCACGGCGCCGTCCGGCGTCATGGCGACGATCGCGCCCTGGCCGACGCCGTAGCGCTCGCCCTTCTGCGCCAGTTCCTCCGCCAGCGCCTTGTCGGCGGCGGCCTGCAGCGCCGGATCGATGGTGGTCTCGACCACGATATCGTGCTCGACCCGGCCGACGAGATCGTTGAGCACGTCCATTACCCAGTCGGCGACGTAGTTGCCCGAGCCGCCCGCGCTCTGCGGCATTATTCGCGGCGCCTCGGCCAGCGCCGCCTGCGCGGCCTTCTCGGTGACGAGACCGAGGTCGGCCATGGCGGCGATCACGACCTGGGCGCGGCGCTCGGCGCCGTCCGGGTTGCGCGTCGGCGCCAACCGCGACGGCGATTTGACGAGGCCGGCGAGCAACGCCGCTTCGGCGAGCGTCACGTTGCGCGCCGACTTGCCGAAGTAGCGCTGCGCGGCCCCCTCGACGCCGTAGGCGCCGGAGCCGAAATAGACGCGGTTGAGATAGAGGTCGAGGATCTGGGTTTTGTTGAACTTGTGCTCCAGCCACAGGGCGAGCACGAGTTCCTGGACCTTGCGGGTGAACGTGCGCTCCTGGGTGAGGAACAGATTCTTGGCGAGCTGCTGGGTCAAGGTCGATCCGCCTTGCGACACCCCGCGATGCAGGACGTTCGCCAGCAGCGCCCGCGCGATCCCCAGCGGGTCGACGCCGTGATGGGAATAGAACCGGCGGTCCTCGATGGCGATAAACGCCTGCGGCAGGTAGGCGGGAAGTTCCTTGAGCGGCACCGCGGCGCCGCCCATGTCGCCGCGGGTGGCGAGCACGTGGCCGTCGGCGCCCACGATTTCGATCGAGGGCGGCCGCTTGGGCACTTCCAGCGACTGGATCGGCGGCAGATGCGCCCCCACCCAGGCGACCATGCCGATGCCGGCGATCAGGAGCCACAGGCCGATGACCAGCGACCAGTAGATCAGGCGGATGCCGCGCGAGCGCCGCTTGCGCCCTCTTGCCGCGCGGCGCGGGCGGCGTTCGCTTGCGCCTTCGCGGCGGCGCGCCCAACCGCCGTCGACGGGCGTTGGACGACGGCGGCGCTCGCCGTCGGGCTTGGCTTCAGGCGGGCCGGCGGGGCGATCGCGCGGTTCGAGCCGCAACTCGGGCGCCGCCGGGCTCGCGTCGAACACGGGCTCGCGGCGCGCAGAATCCTTTCGCCGTCTCGACCCCATGCCCCGTCCCGCGGATCGGCCCGCCGCGCGGTGGCGGCGACGGGCTTCCGCGACGCTACGGGGGGCGGTTTAAGGGCGGGTTAAGCGGCCGGTCACCCAACCCGCGCAGCAGCCTCCGACTCCGCGGCGAGCAACTGGATGAGCGCGCGTTTGATCGCCGCCTGACGGGTCGGCGACACGATCTGCTCTCCCACGAGGTCGGTGACGTAGAACACGTCGACCACCCGCTCGCCGAAGGTCGCCACGTGCGCCGAGGCGATGTTGAGGCTGAGCTTCGACAAGGTCGCGGTCAGCTCGTAGAGCAGGCCCGGCCGATCGAGCCCCGACACTTCGACCACGGTGTAGCGGTTCGACCATTGATTGTTGATCAGCACTTCCGGCTCGATGGCGAAGGCCTTGAGCCGCGGCTTGGGGGCGGCGCGCTTGGCCACCACCTCGGGCAGCCGCACGCTGCCGCTGAGCGCCCCCTCGATGCCGGTGGCGATGCGGCCCGCGCGCCGCACCTCGTCCTCGTCGCGCTCGAACTCGCGCGACAACGAGATGGTGTCGAGCGCGAGCCCGTCGGTCGTCGTATAGATCTGCGCGTCGACGATGTTGGCGCCGGCGGCCGCGCAGGCGCCGGCGATGGTCGACAGCAGCCGCGGATGATCGGGCGCGAGCACGGTCAGATCGACCGCCTGGCGCACGGCGTCGAGATCGACCTCGGTCGCCAGCGCCTTGCCGGCACGCGCGGCGGCGCGCACGAAGCGCGCGTGCGCGAGCTTGTGCGCGAGGTCGACCTTGAGCCAGTAGGCCGGATAGTGGCGCGCCACGTAGGCGTCGAGCTCGGCGGCCGGCCAGTCCGCGAGCTTCTCCCGCAGCTCGCGTTGCGCCATGGCCACGCGCTGGGCGCGATTGACCTCGGAGAACCCGCCGGT
>DASPVJ010000600.1:0-2518 GCA_035622435.1 Xanthobacteraceae bacterium
TCACCGCCAATCACCCCGAGTGCTTCCTCATCGTGCTGCTCATCGACGAGCGCCCCGAGGAAGTCACCGATATGCAGCGCTCGGTGAAGGGCGAAGTCGTCTCCTCGACCTTCGACGAACCGGCGCAGCGCCACGTTCAGGTCGCTGAAATGGTGATCGAGAAGGCCAAGCGCCTCGTCGAGCACGGGCGCGACGTCGTCATCCTGCTCGATTCGATCACCCGGCTCGGGCGCGCCTACAACACCGTCGTGCCATCGTCCGGCAAGGTGTTGACCGGCGGCGTCGATGCCAACGCGCTGCAGCGGCCGAAGCGTTTCTTCGGCGCCGCGCGCAACATCGAGGAAGGCGGCTCGCTGACGATCATCGCCACTGCGCTGATCGACACCGGCAGCCGCATGGACGAGGTGATCTTCGAGGAGTTCAAGGGCACCGGCAATTCCGAACTCATCCTCGACCGCAAGGTGGCCGACAAGCGCACCTTCCCGGCCATGGACATCACGCGCTCGGGCACCCGCAAGGAAGAGCTGCTCACCCCGCCCGACGTGCTCAAGAAAATGTACGTGCTGCGCCGCATCCTCAATCCCATGGGCACCATGGATGCGATCGACTTCCTGCTCGACAAGCTGCGCAACACCAAGAACAACGGCGAGTTCTTCGAGTCGATGAATACGTAGTTATCCCTCCCCCGAAGGGGGAGGGTGGCCGCGCGAAGCGCGGCCGGGTGGGGTCGCGTCCCGCAATGCTACGTCGATCAACGTCAGTACCCCTTCGAGATTTCGATCAACTTCATTGTTCCAGAATCGAAGGACTGTAAACCCATTTTGGACGAGGCGCCGGTCCCGCCTTGCATCCCGCTCGGCATGAGGATCGAGATTGTGCTGGCCGCCGTCGATCTCCACAACGAGTTTGTGGCGCATGCAGACGAAATCAACGATGTAACCCTCGCGCGGCGACTGTCGCCGGAAATGAAAGCCGCGCTGTCGCCACGAACGGAGATGAACCCACAGCTTCACCTCCTGCGGCGTCATAGTCTTGCGTAGCCGGCGAGCAATCTCATTTGCCATTCGGAATCCCCCACCCGGTCGGCCTTCGGCCGACCACCCTCCCCCTCCGGGGGAGGGATTGAGCGCGGCGGCGTTCGGATTAACGAAGCACACGCCGTCCTTGCCGACCGCGCTTGCGCATTGCTCGGCGGTGGAATAGCCGCACTGGATGATCGACTTTACGCGCCAGCCGCACCACTCCTGCGCCTGGGCGGCGCCGACCGAAGCCATGGTCGCGGCGAACGCGAGCAGCAATGCGTTTCGCATCGGCGAACCTCCAGGGGAGCGGCCCGCCGCCCCTGCCCGCAGTTAACCACGAAACGCGCCGCGGCGGACATCGCGCTCAAGAATTTTGCACCGCTGCGAGCGCCGTCGGCAGGCCGGCCGGATCGGTGACGGGCAACGAACAAGTTTCGCCGACGCAGACGAAGGCCGCGCCGGCGGGCGCCGCGGCGAGCTTGGCGCGGGCCGGATGGGCGGGCGCAAGCGCATCGGCGGACGGCGCGCGCAGCAGGATGCGGTCGAGGAACGGCAGCGCGAGCGCCGCGCGCACGAGCGGCTCGGCATCGGCCCCCACGATGACGATCTCGGCGGCGCGCAGGCGCAGGTCAAGCGCATTCAACAGGGCGGCGTGGCCGAACAGATTCTCGGCGGCGATCGGCAGCATGCCGTCGAACAGACGATCGGCTGCGGTCCGCCACGCGTCGTCGCCGGCGAGCACCGCGAGGCGCACGAGGTTCTGCGCCGCGAGCGCGTTCGGATTGGGGGTCGCGTCGTCCAAAGTGGAATTGGGTCGCACCACCAGGCCTTCGGCATCGTCGGCGGTGAGGAGATAGCCGCCGGTGTGCGGATCGCCGTAATGGCGGTCGACCGCGCGCTGCCAGGCGATCGCCTGGTCGAGGTAGGCACGCTCGCCGGTTGCTTCGTTGAGCGCGAGCGCGGCCTTGATCATGGCGGCAAAGTCGGACGCGAGCCCCGGGAACAGCAGCCGCGCTTCGCGCCAGGAATGCCCGAGCCGGTCGGTCCGCGTCATCGCCCGGGCAATGAACGCAAAGGCGCGGGCCGCCATCCCGATCCAGGCCGGCTCGCTCAAGAGGGCTCCGGCGTTGGCGAGGGCTGCGATCATCAGGCCGTTCCAGTCGGCCAGCACCTTGTCGTCGAGGCCGGGGCGAACCCGCTGGTCGCGCGCTGCCAGCAGCTTCCAGCGCAATCCGGTGAGGCGCGCTTCATCCTCCGCGCTGCGGCTTATGCTGCGCGGTAAGTCTTTGAGGAGATTAAGGATATTGTGGCCTTCGAAATTGCCGTCGGGGGTCGCGCCATAGGTTTCGGCGAAGAAGGCGCCGTCCTCCACCCCGAGCAGGCGCAGGATCTCGTCATAGGACCAGACGTAGAACTTGCCCTCCTCGCCTTCCGAGTCGGCGTCGAGCGACGCGCAGAACGCGCCCTGCTCGGTCGTCATCTCGCGGGCGAGCCAG
>DASPVJ010000601.1:0-12030 GCA_035622435.1 Xanthobacteraceae bacterium
CTCTACGGCGCGCCCGACCCCTCGAACCGGCGCTCGTATTCCGAGGATGATTTACGGCGATGGTCGGCCGAACCGGGCGTCGCCTGGCACGGCCCGACCGAGGATATCCCGCGGGTGTGGCGCGAGAACCACGTGGCGATCCTGCTGTCCTACCGCGAGGGCCTGCCGAAGTCCCTGGTCGAGGCGGCGGCCGCCGGCCGGCCGATCGTCGCGACCGACGTAACCGGCTGCCGCGAAGTGGTGCGCGACGGCATCGAGGGCCTGCTGGTGCCGCGCGGCGACATCGATGCGGCGGCGCGTGCGCTCACGACGCTCGCGGGCGACGCGGGGCTTCGCGCCCGCCTGGGCGCGGCCGCCCGCGCGCGGTTCCGCGCGCGCTTCACGGAAGAGGCGGTGGTCCGCGCGATGACGGGGCTGTACGCGGAGTTGCGGAGGCAGCTCGGGTAGGGACGCTTGGAAAGATGAAAGGCCTTAATTGTTAGGTCGTCATGGCCGGGCTTGTCCCGGCCATCCACGTCTTTATTTGTTTGTCTGTGGAGTCGCGAAAAGGCGTGGATGCCCGGCACAAGGCAGCACAAGGCCGGGCATGACGGAGAAGTGGCCGCCGTCGAACGCCTACTCCGCCGCTTGCGACAGCTTCGGCAGCGCGCCGATGGCGCGGGTGAGTTCGGCGCCGGTCTCGTCGGCTTGCGCCGCCTTGCGCAGCGCCGCGAAGCGCGCGGCGGCGTCGGGCAGGCTCGTCACCTGCGGCAGCACGATCATGAGCGCGTCGAACCGCTCGCGCCCGCGCGCGTGGGTGTCGCCGTAGCCGCGCACCAAGTTGCGAGCTTGCGCCACTTCGGCGGCAAGCGCCGGGTCGGTCCTGCCGGTGTCGCGCACCACCGCGAGCCACGCATCGATCGCCGCCTGCTCGGCGGCGAAGCGCAGCGAGCGCGGGCGCCACGGCTTGAGCGACGCCACCAGGTAGAGCAGCAGGAAGCCGCGCACGCTCGTGGTCTTGACGACCTTGCCGGATGCGGCGAGCCGCTCGACCAGCCGGCGCGCCCAGCGGGTGTCGAGGAGCCAGCGGCCGAGGCCGGCCGGCAAGGTGTCGGCGATCTCCTGCACGCGCGGGTGCATGAACTCGGCGATCTGCAGCAACTGGCCGTCGGCGAGCCGCACCTCCTCGCGCACCCGGGCAAAGCGGGCGGCGCGGATCTTCAGTTCCGCGACCCGCACCGTGTCCTCGTACGCCATGGCAAGGGCCAGTTGCCGCCCGGTCTCGGCCAAAAGGCGATCGCCGTCGCCGCCGCGTGCGACCGCCGCGACGGATGCAAGCCGCGCGAGGTAACGCCGCGCATAGGCGAGGTCCTGATAGTCGGCGAGGCGCTCGACCCCGGCGCGCACGATGTCGGCCGCCTGCGGGTAGGCGCGCGCCGCTTCGTCCATGAGCGCGGCAACGGGCGCCGGCAGCGTCTTGGTCGCTGGCGCTGCAGCGGGCGCCGCCGCCGGGCCGCCCGCCGCCGCCTCGAACCCGGCGCGGAACGCCGCGAGGCTCGCCGCAACCCCGACGCCGCCGCGCTCGATCGCGGCCTCGAACGCCGCGCGCGGGAAGGGCAGGAGGTCGGCGCCGGCGAGCGCGCCGAACAGCACGGCGCTGATGACGCTGCCGGTCGCCTCGGCGAGCCCGGCCATGTCGAAGGCGATCAGCCGTTTGGCCGCGAGCGCACAGGCGTCGTGCAGGCTCGTCGCGTCGACCCGGCCGTCGGCGAGCGCGATCCGCTCGGTCATCGAATAGACCCGGTGGGTCGAGGCGATCAGCGTGGTGCAATCGGGGGTGACGAACCCGCGCTGCACCGCGCGGCCCGCCTCCATCAGCTCGGAAGCGATGACGACGTCGACGTCGCCCGGCACCGGCACCAGCGCCAGCACCGGATCCTTGCCGCGCGCGCGCGCCGCCGCGCGCGGGAACAGTTCGAGGTAATAGATGGTCGCGCCGGTGCGCTGCGCGACGCCCGGCACCGAGGTCGTCTGCGCCAGGTAATCGCCGTGCTCGGCCAAATCGATGATCCAGTCGGCGAGCACCCCGCCGCCTTCTCCGCCCATGGCCAGGATGGCGATCTTGATCGGGCGCACGGCGGCGGTCACGACGATGTCCTCACCCGGCGACCAGCTGCCGGCGGTCGAGCCGCCGCTGTAGCGCGCCGATGACGAAATTGCGCGCGCGCGCCAGCAGGCGGTCCCAGCCGGACGGGTTGTGGATGATCGAGGCGCGGTAGAACGACGGGCACAGCACCGCCGCATGCGAGACCTCGCCGCACAGGCCGCAGCCGACGCACGAGTTGATCACCTTGGTGACCGGGTCCTTGCGCAGCGGGTCGGGATTGGGCGCGACCGTGAGCGACGGACAGCCCGACAGCCGGATGCAGGAATGATCGCCGGTGCAGGTGTCGGGATCGACCCCGAAACGCTCGCGCACCACGCGCGCGCCGTCCCTGATCGCCTTGTTCATCTGCGGGCGCACCCGGCGCTGTTTGTTGAGCATGCATTCCGACTGCGCCACGATCACCTTCGGGCCCTTGACCGCGGTGGTGAGCGCCTCCTTCAGCGTGTCGCGCATTTTCGCGACATCGTAGGTGCGCGTGAGCGTGCGTACCCAGTTGACGCCGACCCCGCGCACCGCGCGCTCGATCGAGTTCTTGGTCGCGCGGATCGGGTTGTCGGCGGCGGAGGAGGGGAGGTCCTGGCCGCCGGTGGCGGCCGAGTAGCCGTTGTCGACCACGATGACCACGTTGTCGCTCTTGTTGAACACCGCGTTGCCGATGCTGCTGGCAAGGCCGTTGTGCCAGAAGCCGCCGTCCCCCATCACCGCGATCGCCCGCTTGTCGGCCTTCATGTTGAACGCCGACGCACCGGCCGCGCCGAGCCCGTAGCCCATGGTGGTGTTGCCGATGTTGAACGGCGGCAGGATCGAGAACAGGTGGCAGCCGATGTCGCAGCTGATGTGGTGCTCGCCGAGTTCGCGCTCGACGAGCTTCATGGCGGCGAAAATCGGCCGCTCCGGGCAGCCGGTGCAGAAAGACGGCGGGCGGCCGTGCACATTCTCGCCCAGCATCTTGAGCGCCGCCTGCAGGCGCGTCTTGTCGTCCTCGTTCGCGCGCAGCTTGACGACGGCGCCGTTTTCGCCTGCGAGCAAATCCGGGCGATGGGCGGCCACGAACTTGGCGATGCCGTCGCGCAGCACCCCGCCGGTATATTCGCCCGCCATGGGGAGAAAATTCTTGCCGTCGACCTTGGTCTGGATGTCGGCGCGCCGCAAAATCGTGTTCACCGCCTGCTCGATGAAGTCGGGCTGGCCTTCCTCGATGATCAAAATCGCCTTCTTGCCGGCGCAGAAGCGCGCGAACTCGGCGTCGATCAGCGGATAGGTGACGTTGAGCACGTAAAGCGGGATGCGGCTCTCCCCGAACGCGTCGGCAAGGCCGAGGATTTCCAGCGCCCGCAGGCTGTTGTTGTAAAGCCCGCCCTGCATGACGATGCCGATGTCGGCGGTGCCGTCGGCGAAGACCTCGTTGAGCTTGTTGTCGGCGATGAAGCGCACCGCGGCGGGCCAGCGCTGTTCGATCTTCTCCTTCTCGTGCATGTAGGTCGCCGGCGGCAGCGCGATGCGGTTCACGTCGCGGTTCGGCCGTTCGAGGGCGTCCTTGATCCCGAACGCCGGCCTGGCGTTGTCCTTGGTCGCGAAGTGGCCGTAGACGTGGCAGGCGCGGATGCGCAGTTCGAGCATCACCGGGGTGTGCGAGGCTTCCGACAGCTGGAAGCCCTTTTCCACCATGTCGACGATGGTCGGCAGGTTCGGCCGCGGGTCGATCAGCCACAGCTGCGACTTCATGGCGAAAGCGTGGGTGCGCTCCTGCATGATCGAGGAGCCTTCGCCGTAATCTTCGCCGATGATGATGAGCGCGCCGCCGGTGACGCCGCCGGACGAGAGGTTGGCAAGCGCGTCGGAGGCGACGTTGGTGCCGACCGGCGATTTGAAGGTCACCGCCCCGCGCAACGGGTAGTTCACCGACGCGGCCAGCGTCGCCGCCGCTGTCGCCTCGCTGGCGCTGTTCTCGAAGCGCACGCCCAGCCCTTCCAGGATGTCGTTGGCGTCGGCCAGCACGTCGATCAGGTGGGAGACGGGCGCGCCCTGGTATCCGGCCACGTAGGACACGCCGGACTGCAGCAGGGCCTTGGTCACCGCGAGGATGGCCTCGCCGTGGAACTCCTCGCCGCCGCCGAGCCGCAGCTTGTTCACTTCTTGCTTGAAGGAACGTTCCGCCATGGCGATTTCCCTTCGAGTTCTTTCCGTGTGGCAGCTAATCCTTCGCCTTGACACGCGTCAACCGGCGACCGCGGCCGGCAACCGCAGCGGGCTGATCCTGCGCGCACTGCAACCGGCAGCACATCGCTTCCGCCGAAGCCGGTCGGGCGAAACACCCGTCTTCCGACCGCCGCAACCCCGCCGTAATTTTGCGGAAGGCTGCTAGGCAAGGCTCGGGAAAAGTGCTACTCATCCCGGTGCAATCGTCGAGCTTCTGCCCAAAGGTAAAGGAGGGTTGTAAATATGGCGCGCGCGAAGCAAGCTTCGAAGCAAAAGCGTCGGAAGATCGTTTTACCGGCATGGGGGGCCGCCGGAATGTCCTTGGCGATGGCGGGTGGCGCGTCGGCGGCGGTAGCGCCGACGGCAAATGCACCGTCGCACGGCATGGTACTGCCTCCCGTCGTTACGCTCGGCGAGGAGGAATTGACGGACGTAAGCTTGGCGACGTTCTATGTCTACGACAAGGAAAGCGCCGAGGCGCCCCAGGGCGTGCAATTCGCCAGAGTCGGCTGCGGCGGCTGCGGCGGCAGGTGCGGTGGCTGCCGCGGATGCGGCGGCAGGGGTTGCCGCGGATGCGGCTGCCGATGCGCCGGCGGCTGCGGTTGCGCCTGTGGCCCGTGTGCCGGCTGCACCTGCTCGTGCTGCCTGTCGTGGGGAGCTTGCCAGCTCTGCTAGACTCGCACGCTTTGCGATTACATTGATGAAGGTCGTCATGGCCGGGTTCGACCCGGCCATCGGCGTTTTGTCCGCGGCGCCGACCGCGTCGCGGCGAAGGTATGCGTGCTGACCTCATGAAAGACGATCCCGGCAAAAGCCTTACGCTGCATGACAGCAAGGACGTTCCGCGGTTCGCGCCGAATTTCACCGTCTATGTGCTGCCGCCCGATGCGGTGTGCCTCTATTCCGAGGACCGTAAGTTCTTCCTTTACGGCGAACTCTATTGTGCGCTGGCGTCCGCCATAAGCGAAGGCAAGCGCAGCTTTCGCCAGCTCGTTCGCGACCTGGAGGGGCGCTTTCCTACCGACAAGATCCATGAAGCCCTGAAGCGGCTGATCGACCGCTGCTATATCCTCCCGGCATCGCCCGCGTCCGCCGGTCCGGTCGCCGCCTATTGGGCGAGCCTCGGCCTGTCGCCGGAGGCGGCGCAGAAAAGTCTCCAGCAATGCCGGGTCGGTATTCAATCGATCGATGTCGACGGCGCAAAGGAACTTGCGGCCGCGCTGCGTGGGCTCGGCGTTCGCGTCGTCAAGCGCTCCCCCGACCTGACGGTCACGCTGGTGGGCGATTATCTCGACAGCCGGCTGGCGCCGTTCAACCGGCGGCACTTGTCGGACCGCAGCCCGTGGCTGCTCGTGCAACCCGCTGGCATTTTCCCCCTGGTCGGGCCGGTCTTCAACCCGAGTAAGAGCGCCTGCTGGACCTGCCTGACCGACCGCATGCGGCGCAACCGCGAGGTCAAGGGCATGCTCGACCGCGGGCAGGCGCGCCGGGTCGCCGTTTCGCCGCTCGCCCGGCATTCGCTCGGACAGAGCGGCATCCAGCTCGCCGCCGTCGAAATCGCCAAGGCGATCGCCACCGACTTCCGCACCGACCTGCGCGACCACGTCATCAGCCTCGACCTGATGGGCTCGACCATCGTGCGGCATTACGTGGCGCCGCGCCCGCAATGCCCGAGTTGCGGCCGCAAGAAGCTGCGCGATCCGAAACGGGCGCCGGTGCCGGTCGAACTCGGCACCGGCGGCAAGCTGGTCATGACCAGCGGCGGGTACCGGAGCGTGTCGCCGCGGGCCACGGTCGCGCGCTTCCGCAAGCACGTGAGTCCGCTCACCGGCGTCGTCTCCAAGCTCGAACGGATCGAAGCCGACGTGCCGCTCAACACCAACTACTACGCCGCGCACAATTTCTCCGCGCCCGCCCGCTCGGTCGGCGAGCTGAGGGCAGGGCTGAGCGGCGGCAGCTTCGGCAAGGGCAGCACCGCCGAGCAGGGGGAAGCGAGCGCGCTGATGGAGGCGATCGAGCGCTACTCCGGGATTTATCAGGGCGACGAAATCCGGGTGACGCGGCGGTTTACGGATTTTCCGGCGGGCGATGCCATCGTGCCGAACGACGTGATGCTGTTCAGCGAGGCCCAGTTCCGCGAAGGCCATGCGGCGGCGGCCGCGGCGGAAGATTCGCATGTTCCGGCGCCGTTCGATCCGGCGGCCGAGATCGAGTGGTCGCCGGCCTGGTCCTTGCGCGACCAACGCTTCAGATACCTTCCCACCAGCTTGCAATATTTTTTCTATCGGGGTCCCCACGAGATCCACGCGGATTCCAACGGCTGTGCCGCCGGCAACACGCTCGCGGAAGCGATCGTGCAGGGGTTTCTCGAGCTGGTGGAGCGGGATTCCTACGCAATCTGGTGGTACAACCGCGTGCAGCGGCCGCAAGTGGACCTCGGCCAGTTCGCGGATTCCTACATCCGCGACCTGCAAACCCAGCTCGCCGAGACCGGCCGCCGGCTGTGGGTTCTCGACGTCACCAGCGACCTCGGGATTCCGACCTTCGTGGCGATCAGCCACTGGATGAGCAACGGACAGGAGAACATCGAGTTCGGGTCCGGCGCGCACTTCGATGCCCGCATCGCCATGCTGCGCGCACTCACCGAGCTGAACCAGTTCCTGTCGATCGGCCTCATGGGCGGCGGCAAGGGAGAGAAGACGAGCCTCGACGGCGCCACGCCGTTACGCCTGGAGAACTATCCCTATTTGACGCCGGCCGGCGATGTGCCGGTGCAGCCCGCCCTCGCCTCGCAGTTCGGCGGTCTTCCCGCGCGCGAGCAGGTGATGGCGTGCGTTGATCTCGTCAGGCGCGCGGGCCTCGACTTCCTCGTCCTCGATCAGACGCGCCTCGACATCGACGTTCCGGTCGTCCGGGTGACCGTTCCGGGCATGCGGCATTTTTATCGCCGCTTGGCGCCGGGCCGGCTCTTCGACGTGCCGATCAAGCTCGGATTGCTGAAGCAGCCGGTGCCGGAAGCCGAGCTTAATCCGATCCACCCCCATACCTGAGGGCCGTGCCCGGCTTGCGTGCTCCCGGCACAAAGCGAGGGCGACGGGCCGTGCCGCCGGCCATTTCCGTTCGGCTTGCCGGCCACGTGGCGCTCGAACCGCAGCCGGCCGGAAACATCATCGCCCACTTCCACGGCCTTTGGCTCGACCTTGGCGCGTTCAGCGCGGACGCGACCGATCGCGCGCGGGACCTGCGCACCGGGCTGCCGCTCGCCGCGTTCGCCACCGGCGGCCGCGGCATCGCCAAGGAGGTCGACCTCCTGGTCCGGCGCTTGGCCCGGCACGGGCTGTTGGAGTACGGCCTGCGCGCGCGCACCGGCGCGGACCAGGTCGTCATCGAGCCGCAGGTCGTCGACTATTGGCCGCGGCCCGCGCCGCTCGGCGACGGCGACGTTCTCGTGCTGTCGCGGTTCGCCTACATGCGGCGGCGTGCCGGCGACATGGTGCTGGAATCCCCGCGCGCCGGCGCGCTGTTTAGGATTTGCGACCCGCAGATCGCGGCCGTGCTCGCCACGCTCGCCGCGCCGCAAGCGATCAAACGGCTGCGCCGGCAAGGCGGTTTTCCCGGAGTCGAGCTGCTGGCCCTGCTGCTCGATTGCCAAATCCTGTTCAAGGTCGCCGCCGGCGACGCCGGCCTGCGGCCGGCCGAGGGCGACGGCGGCCTGGTGCTGTGGGACTTCCACGACCTTTTGTTCCATGCGCGCAGCACCGAAGGCCGGCACGCCAACCCGCTGGGCGGCGTTTACGGATACGCGGGCGCCATGCCGCCGCTGCCGGCGGTGCGGCCGCCTTGGCCGGGAACGAAGATCGATTTGCGCAAGTTCTCCGCCGCGGACCCGCGGGCGATGTCGCCGGCCGCAAAGCTCCTGCGCGAGCGCCATTCGGTCCGCAGCTTCGATGGCGAGCGACCGATCACGCTGAGCGAGCTGGCGCGGTTCCTCGACGCCACCGCGCGGGTCGTGTCGACGTGGGACAGCACGGCCGATTTCGGCGACGCCGGCCCGGCCGTCTCCTACGCCGCCCGGCCGTATCCGTCCGCGGGCGCGAGCTACGAGCTCGAGCTCTATCTCGCAGTCGACGCGTGCGAAGGGCTCACCCGCGGATTTTATCACTACGACGCCGGCGCACACGCGCTCACGCCGGTCGGAGCCCGTTCGCCGGACGTCGAAGCGCTGTTGACGAGCGCCCAATATGCCATGGGCGCGCCCGCCATGCCGCAAATCCTGATCACGATCGCCGCGCGCTTCGGCCGGGTTTCGTGGAAGTACAGCGCGCTCGCCTACGCGCTCATTCTCAAGGACGTCGGCGTTTTGATGCAAACGCTCTACCTGATGGCGACCGACATGCGGCTCGGCGGCTGCGCCATCGGGACCGTCAATATCGATCTGTTCGCCAAGATGACGGGGATCGACTTCCACGTCGAGGGTCCGGTCGGTCAATTCGCGCTCGGCCGTCCCGCGACCGATGGAGAGCGCATGAGCAAAGCGTAATGCCTTCGGCCAATCTAATCCGCCCGGCGCGTTCGTCTCACCACGACCATCGCCGGCCCGGCGCGTCGGCAGGACCGCGCGCTGCGCCGCCCTCGAAATAGCCGACGGCGGCGGGGCTCCGCTTGCCCTGCAGCGCGAACAGGGCGCCCTGAGGGTCCATGCACTGGGCGATCCACCGGCCGTCCGGCGTTTCGACCGGGCCGTGCACGACCTGGCCGCCGCCGGCCTTTACCCGCGCGGTCGCCGCATCGATGTCGCCGATGGTGAAATAGAAGAGCCAGAAGGGCTCCGGCGTGATCGCGGGCTTGGTGAGCATGCCGCCGATCGTCTGTCCGCCGGCGGAGAACAGCTGATACGTGCCCGTCGCCGCCACATCGGCGTCCCCCTTCTGCCAGCCGAAGACTTCGCCATAGAAATCCCACGCCGTTTCCACATCGGCGGCGAGCAGTTCGTGCCAGCCGACGCGGCCCAATGCGCCCGGCTCGGCCGGCTGCTGTTGGCCGGGCTTGAGCCACTTGAACAGCGCGAGCCTGGCGGTCTGCGGATCGGTGAAGATGGCAAAGCGGCTGGTGGCGGCGATGTCGGTCGGCGGTACGTGCACCGCTCCGCCGAGGCGCTCGATCCGGTCGGCGGTCGCGTCCACGTCGTCGACGCCGACGTATCCGATCCAGCTCGGCTTGACCCCCGTCTCCCGCGCGTCCTGCGGCAGGTCCATCAACCCGCCGACCGAGGCCGGCCCGGCGCTGAACAGGATATAGGCCCGCCCGGGCATGGAGGCGTCCCACGCGCCCCAGCCCATGACCTTGGTGTAGAAGGCCATGGCCGCTTCCATGTCCGTCGTCATCAACTCGTACCAGACGAAACGGCCATGGGAATTGGCCACCGTTGTTGTCTCCCGTTGGAGGCCGCCAGCGCACTACCGTGTCGTTTGCCGGCTTGCCTTATCGGCGCGGCGGAGAAAGCGCAAGGAAACACCGGGCGCCGCCCATGCCGCCGGCGACCCTGGTCTCCGGTCAGCCCGGGTGCGATAATGCGCCGACTACCGCACGGCTTTCCCCAACAACGCGAGGCGACCCATGACAACCATCGAACCCTATGCGGCCAAAGAGGTTTGGGATCCGCCGATGTATTCCCAGGCCGTCAAGGTCACCGGCGGGCAAACGATCCTCTACATCGCCGGCCAAGTGGCCTACGACGCCGCCGGCAACGCGGCGCATCGCGGCGACTTCAAGGCGCAGGCGCGCGCGGCGCTGCAGGCGCTCAAGGCCCAGGTCGAGGCCGGCGGCGGCACCATGCGCAACATCGTCAAGGTCAACACCTATCTCACCGACATCCGCTTCCGGGCCGACTACGGTCCGATCCGCGAGGAGTTCTTCGGCAAGAAGATGCCGGCGCATACGCTCGTCGCGGTGGCGGCGCTGGCGCTGCCCGAGTTCCTGATCGAAGTGGAAGCGGTCGCCGTCATCTGACCGTCAGTCGCCAAGAAGATGCCGCTTTCGCCATGGGCGGGCCGTAAATTCCGCACGTTCCCGCGCTACCAAAAGCGCCATGGCCGACTATTATCCGCTTTTGGCGAGCGTGGTCGCCGCCCTCGATGTGAACACCGCCGAAGCCCGGCGCCGGCTCTATGAAAACGCCCGCACCGGCTTTCCCGCCTACATCGGCACGCTCGGTCGATCTTTGACGGAATCGGAAATCACGCTCGAGCGCACGGCGCTGGAAGAAGTCATTCGCAGGCTCGAAGCCGAGCAGGTGGCCCGCCTGGCTGGGAAGTAAAATCATCCTCGACGGTCATAGCGGATCACGCGCGAAGCGCGCGAGCCCGCAATCGCTAATTTACGACCCTCTCGGATTGGGCGGCGCGCGGGATATTGCCGGAGCATTTTCCGGAAAAGTGGGTACCGGTTTTCCGCAGAAAATGCGATTACGTGAAGATTCTAGAGCGCTTTCCGATTCAACCCAATCGGAAAGCGCTCTAGTGTGCGCCTCAGGCTCCGTCGTCGCGCTGCCGAGAGGAAACGCCCATGCCCGAACCGACCCAGGTCTTGGCCCGATTCGCCGCCGACCTGACCTACGACGACGTGCCCGCGCACGTGCGCGAGCAGTGCAAGAACCTGTTGCTCGACGCGCTCGCCTGCGCTCTCGCCGGCCACCAGGGCGAGGAGACCGGACAAGTGGCGGCGCTCGCGTCCGCGCTCGCCCAATCGGAGGAGGCGAGCGTGATCGGCGGCGGCCGGCTGTCGCTTGCCGGCGCGACCCTGTTGAACGGCTTTCTGGTCACCGCCGTGACCATGTGCGACGTCCATCGCCCGACGCTCACCCACATCACGCCCGAGGTGGTGCCGCCGGCGCTGGCGATCGCCGAGCGCGACGGGCTTTCCGGCCGCGACCTCCTGGTGGCGCTTGCCGGCGGCTTCGAAGTGATGACGCGGATCGGGCTCGGGATGGATTGGCCCAAGGCCCGTGCCCGCGGCTGGCACGGCCCGGGCGTGCTCGGTCCGTTCGGCGCGGCGGCGGCGGTCGGGCGGCTGCGCGGCTTCGATGCCGACACCATGGCCAGGGCGTTCGGCCTTGCCGGCAGCCAGGCGGCCGGAACGTTCGCGGCTTGGGGCACCCCGACGGTGAAGTTCCACCAGTGCCGCGGCGCGCTCTCCGGGCTCATTGCCGCGCTGCTCGCCGAGCAGAAATTCCGCGCCACCGCCGAGTTCCTCACCGCCAAGGACGGCGGCCTCTACACCGCCTATGCGGACGGCGGCAAGCCGGAGCTTGCGACCGCCGACCTCGGCACGCGCTGGGAGCTGACGCAGATCGCGCTGCGCCCATGGCCCTCGGCCTCGTCGATCCAGGGCATGAACACGGCGCTGTTCGATTTGATCGAGAAGCACCGGATTGATCCGGCGCGGGTCAAGGCGGTGCGCATCGGCCTGAGCAAGCCGGCGTTCGATCTGCACGGCGGGCTTGCCCGTTATCAGGGGAAGTTCGACGCGCTCATCTCCGCCCACTACACGGCCGCGGTGATCCTTCACGACCGCGCCCTGACCTTGGCGCAGTTCGAGCCCGCCCGCTACGACGACCCGGCGCTCAAGCGCGCCGCGGCCGACGAGGTCGAGATCAGGCCGGACCCGTCGCTCACCGGTGTCGAGGC
>DASPVJ010000602.1:0-14002 GCA_035622435.1 Xanthobacteraceae bacterium
CGACCCCGCCGCCGCGCTCGCCGAGATGAAGCGGGTGACCGTGCCGGGCGGCCGGCTGGCCGCGGCCGTGTGGGATTTTCGCGGCGGCCTCGTCTACCAGCGCATGTTCTGGGACACGGCGGCCGGCATCGACCCGGCGGCGGCCGCCGCGCGCGACCGGCTGTTCTCCGGCCCGCTGGCGCTGCCGGACGGGCTTGCGGCTTTGTTCGCCTCCGCCGGGCTCGTCCGGGTCGAACGGGCGTCCATCACCATGCGCATGGACTACGCGAACTTCGCCGACTACTGGGGTCCGCTGGGCGGCGGCCAGGGGCCGGTCGGCACTTACCTTGCGGCGCTTGCCCCCGACCTGCGCGCGCGCATCGAACGCGCCGTCGCCGCCGCCTATCGATCGGGATCGCCCGACGGCGCCCGCTCGCTCACCGCGACCGCGTGGGCGGTGCGGGGCGAGGTCGGATGACTCGCATCGCGCGGCTGATGACCAAGCAGCGGCTCATTCTCATCTGTGAAATATTTCACACAGCGGCGTCAATCCGCGCGGAATTTCCGGCTTTTCGGTTGTTCCAACCGGGAGGCGACAATAGGTTCCGGCCACCACGAGCGCGCGAACAGGAACCCCCGTGCCGATCACCGACTCGTCTCCGCGTCTGGCGGTGATCTCCGACATCCACGGCAACGTCCGCGCTTTGGAAGCCGTGCTGGCCGACATCAGGACGCGCGGGGCCGATGCCATCGTCAATTTGGGAGACTGCGTGACGAGCCCGCTGTGGCCGCGGGAGACCTGCGAGCTGCTGGCGAGCCTCTCGCTCGTCACGGTGCGCGGCAATCACGACCGTGCGCTCGTCGAAGGCCGGTTCGACGATCTGCCGCCGGTCGGAAAATTCGCCCGGGCGGCGCTCAACGCCGAGCAGCGCGAAACGCTCGGCCGGCTTCCGGTGCGGGTCGAGGTCGAGCCGGGGATCCTCGCGGTTCACGGCACCCCCGACGACGATTCGACTTTTCTGCTCGAGAACGTCCACGACGATCGGCTGATCCCGGCGGCGCGCGGGGAGGTGCTCGCGCGGCTCGGCGCGTACGCGAGCGCCGGGGTCGTCCTGTGCGGGCACAGCCACAATCAGCAGGTGCGGCAGGTGCCGGGCCGGTGCTTCATGCTCAACCCGGGCAGCGTCGGCTGCCCGGCCTTCGCCGACCATCCGGCGGCGCGCCGATTCGAGTATCGGTCGCCGCACGCCTGCTATGCGATCCTGACCCGACGCCATGGCCGCTGGGGCGCCGAGTTGCTGGCGCTGGAATACGACTGGACCGAAGCCGCGCGGCGCGCCGCCGAGAACGGCCGGCCCGACTGGGCGCAGGCGTATGCGGTGGGATCGGTCGGTTGATCTTCGACGAGCCCGCGCGAGCGCCGCCGCTCAGGCTCCGGGCCGATAGGCGATCATGTCGATTTCGACGATGCCCCCGCGCGCCAAGTGGGTGACCCCCACGGTGGTGCGGGCAGGCAGGCGGCCGCTCGGGAAATACTCCAGATAGATGCGATTGAGCGCCGCGTAGTCCCGCTCGAACGCGGTCAGAAAGATGCGCACGCAGACGACGTGCTCGAAGCCGGCGCCGGCGCCCGCGAGCGCGCGCCCGAGGTTGTCGAACACCTTGCGGGTCTGCGCCTCGATGCCGTCCGGCAGCGGCAGGGAATCCTCGTCCGGATCGGTCGCCAGCTGCCCGGTGACGAACAGAAAACCGCCCGCCTCGACCACGTGGCTGTACGGGCCGACCGGTTTCGGCGCGTCGGCGATCAGATGAAAAATGGGGGCAACCAAACGAGCCTCCTTTTGTCTCAACGACGTCGGATCGGTCGATCAACTCGTCATTGCGAGGAGCCCGCAGGGCGACGAAGCAATCCAGGAGCAGCGTGCGTTGCCCTGGATTGCTTCGCTTCGCTCGCAATGACGATTCATGTACGCACGATGCACCGGATCGGCGTCGGATTGTAGGCGTTGCACGGGTTGTGCGTCTGCGGGCAGTTGGAGATGACGGCGAGCGCGTCGCGCTCGGCGCGCAGCTCGACGTGGCTGCCGGGCTTGGAGAGGCCGTCGACGATCGCCATGCGGCCGTCGCGTTCGATCGGCACGTACATGAAGAAGTTGACGTTGCTGACGATCTCGTTGCGGCCCAACCCGAACTGTCCGAGGATCTCCAGGAAATTGGCGTAGCAGTTCGGAGTATTGCGCACGCCGTAGCGCAGGAAGTTGTTGGCCTCGCTGCAGCAGCCGGCGATCGTGTCGTGCGAGCCGCAGGTGTCCTCGGTCACCGTGAACAGCGCGTTGCCGCGGTCGGAATAAAGCACGGTTCCCTTCTGCACGAACACGTTGCCCTGCACCTTGGCGGTGTTCATCGCGTTGTAGCGGTCGCCCGGATCGGCCGCGTCGTAGCACAAGAAGTCGACCGCCTGCTGGCCGTAGAGGTCGACGATGCGCAGCACCTCGCCGCGGCGGATGACCTTGCCCCACGGCCGGCCGGCCGGGACGATGTCGTCGGACAGGACTTCGTTCATTGATGCCTCTCATCGTTGGAGCATGATCTTTTCCGAAAACCGGTTCCCACCCCGGATCAAGTCCGGGGCAGGCATTTTCGGGATCATGCTCTCAGCGCCGGACGGCCGCGCGCGCGGTCGCGCCGTAACGCTGCAGGAACTGGCGGGCGCGCTCGGTCGCCGGCGCCTCGAAGAATTTGTCCGGCGGCGCGACCTCGACCACGCGGCCGTGGTCGAGAAACACGATCTCGTCGGCGGCGTCGCGGGCAAAGCCCATCTCGTGAGTCACCACCACCATGGTCATGCCGTCCTTCGCCAGCTCTTCCATCACCGCCAGCACTTCGCCCACGAGTTCGGGATCGAGCGCGCTCGTCGCCTCGTCGAACAGCAGCACCGAGGGACGCATGGCGAGCGCCCGCGCGATCGCCACCCGCTGCTTCTGCCCGCCCGACAGGCGCGCCGGGTAGACGTCGCGCTTCTCGCGCAGGTCGATCTTGTCGAGCAGCGCCTCCGCCTCGGCGACGACCTCCGCGCGCGGCCGGCGCTGGACGAAGATCGGCGCCTCGATGAGGTTGCCCAGGACGGTGAGATGCGGCCACAGATTGAAGTGCTGAAACACCATGCCGATGCGCGCGCGGATCTGCGCCAGCTCCGCCTGCGACATCGGCTGGTCGCCGACCGGGCGATAGCCGATGCGCTGCCCGGACAGATAAACGTGGCCGTGGTCGGGCCGCTCCAGCCAGTTGACGCAGCGCAGCAGGGTCGACTTGCCCGAGCCGCTCGGCCCGAGGATGCAGACCGTCTGGCCGCGCCGTACGTTGAGGCTCACGTCCACCAGCACGTCGTGGTCGCCGAATTTCTTCCAGATGCCGTCCACTTCCAGCACCGGCCGCTCGGATTCGCCGGCGGCCGGCTGCGGACGCACGGCTGCGGGATTGACCGACATCATCGGCTCGCCCAGGCCCGGCGCTCGATGGCGGCGACCACGAGCTCGACCATCCGGCACAGCACCCAATAGAGCGCCACCGCGCTCACGAACGCGGCAAACGGCACGTAATACATCGATTGGATCGCGCTCGCCTCGTGCGTCAGCTCGGGCACGGCGATGATCGTCAGGAAGGCCGAGTCCTTGATGATCTGGATCATCTGGTTGCCCAGCACGGGCATGCACGCGAGCACGATCGGCGGCAGGACGATGCGGCGGTAGAGCTTGAGGCCGCTGAAACCGAAGGCGAGGCCGGCGTCGATGTGCTCGCGCGGCAGGCTCGCCCAGGCGCCGCGCAGGATCTCCGCCATGTAGGCGGCGTTGTAGATGACGAGCGCGCACAGGCCGGCGGTCCAGTTGTCGAACCTGATCCCGAGCGTCGGCAGCGCGTAGTAGACGATGTAGGCGAGGAGGAGAAACGGGATGCAGCGCATGCCGTCGACGAGGCCGCGCGCCAACGCCCGGATCGTCCGCTGGTGGGCCATGAGCGCGATGGCGATCGGGCTCGCCAGCGCCAGCGCCGCCGCCGTCGCCAGCAGGCTGAGCACGATGGTGTTGCCGAAGCCGACCAGCAGCCGGTCCTTGTGCGCCCACACGATGGCGAACTCGTGGTTCATGCGAAGCCGAACTTGCGGTCCAGGTGAACCTCGATCGCGCGCTGGGCTCGCACCAAGCCCAGCACGACCAGGAAATAGAGCGCGGTCGCGGCCAGGAAGGGCGGCAGCGGCTCGTAGGTCTGCGCGCCGATGCGCACCGCGGCCCGCGTGATGTCGACGATGCCGACGACGGCGATGGCCGGGCTGCTCTTGATCAGCAGCGTCATCTCGTTCACCAGCCCCGGCAGGCTGACGCGCCAGATCTGCGGAAACACGATGCGCCTGAACTCGAGCCCCGGGGTCATCCCGGCCGCGGTCGCCGCGTCGAGCTGCGCGCGCGGGAAGTCGTTGAGCGCCGCGCGCCAGATTTCGCAGTTGAAGGCCGAGGTGTTCATGGCGAGCGACAGGATCGCCGCCGGCACCGGATCGATCGGGACGCCGACGTTCGGCAGCGCGAAGAACACCAGCAGCGCCAGGGTGACGAGCGGCGTCGCCCGCAGCACGCTGACGTAGGCCGCGACCATCCGGGCGAGCACCGGCACGCCCGACCAGCGCACCAGCGCGAGCGCGAGCCCGAGCGGCACGCCGAGAACGATGCCGACGAGCGACAGCGAAACCGTCACCGCCGCTCCCTGCAACAGGCTGAGATAATCGTAGGCCTTCACCGCGAGCCCCGGCAGTGCTCGGGCGCTACCCTAGCGCATGTTCCGGCGAAGTGGACACCGGTTCGCCGATAAGAACATGCGCCATGATGATTCTGGAGCATGTCCCGATTCCGAAGGAACGGGACATGCTCTAGAAGATCGGGGTGAACGACGTGGGCAGGTCGTCGAAGGTTTTGCCGAACCATTTCTTCTGCAGCGCCGCGGTGGTGCCGTCCTTGCGTTTCTCGGCGAGGAAGTCGTTGAGCAGGGCGAGGAGTTCGGCGTTGCCCTTCTTCACCGCCCAGGCCGGATAGGACGGTCCGGACACGGCCTGCCCGAGAGCGAACACGTCGGGTTTCTCGGCGACCAAGGTCTGCAGATTGATGACCGTGTTGATCACGAAGTCGGTGCGGCCGAGCGCGAGGTCCTGATAGGCCTCCGGATAGGACGTGTACTCGACCACCTTGGCGATCTTGCCGCCGGTCTTGGCCAGCATCGTCTCGAGTTCGGGCAGCCGCTGCAGCAGGCCGCTGCCCGCCTGGATGCCGAGGATTTTGCCGTTGAGGTCCTTGATCTCCTTGATGCTGTCGTCGCTCTTGCGCTTGACGTAGTAGTGGGTGCCGTCGGCGATCGGCATGGTGAAGTCGAGCGAGAGCGAGCGTTCCTTGGTGATGAGCGCCGCCGTCAGGGCGAAGTCGTACTTGCCGGTGCTCACGCCCGCGAGCAGGCCGGTCCACGGAATGATCTCCTGGCGGACCTCGATCGGCGTCCATTTGCGCAACAGCACCAGAAGCTCGTTGTCGAAGCCGGTGGGCTTGCCGTCCTCGACGAACTCGAAGGGACGAAAATCATCCTCGGTGACGGCCACCATGTAGCCGCGCTTCTTGATCTCATCGAGGGATGCCGCCTGCGCTTGACCGAGGCCGACAACGGCCGTCGCCAGCGCGGCGCATAGGATCGCTCGTCGGTGCAGCCCATTGAGATACCACGCAGTTCCGGACATGGCTCACCTCGTGGATTGATGCCGGCGGGCACCGGTGCAGCAAGACATATGCCAAACGTAAGCGGTTGATTCCCAAGCCGTCTTGTCTCGGGCGGGGGTCCATGATGATTCCCTGAGCAGCGGCCGCCGGGGCGTTGCCTGTTTTTCCGGCATGGCTTCGCGCGTCATCCCGAGATGACGTGGTAGAAGCCAGCGAACGCACCATCACGGAGGTGACGTGAGAATGGACCTCAAGGCCCTGCTGACCGATCGTTTCGGCTACGACCCGAACCTCGCCTACGCCGGGGCGGTGCCGCCGCTGCTCGCGCAAATTCTGCAGCGCCGCACCCACCGCAACTACGCCGCGCGGCCGGTCGAGGACGCGCTCGTCGACCTGCTCGTCGCGGTGGCGCTGTCGGCCTCGGCAAAATCGGATTTCCAGCAGGCCACCATCGTCAAGCTGAAGGACGCGGCGAAGCGCGAGGCGATCGCCGGGCACTTTCCGGCCATGCCGTGGATCGGAACCTCGCCGGCGTTCCTGGTGTTCTGCGGCGACGCGCGGCGGCTCGAACGCATCGGCACCATGCGCAACCATCCCCGGCGCAACGGCGACCTCGAGGCCTTTCTCAACGCCGCGGTCGACGCGGCGCTGGCGATGCAGACTTTCATCCTGGCGGCGGAAGCGGTCGGCCTCGGCTGCTGCCCGATCAGCGTCGTCCGCAATCAGATGGCTACGGTTGCGCGCGCGCTGTCGCTTCCCGACGGCGTCTTTCCGGTCGCCGGCCTGTGCGTCGGTTACCCGGCCGGAAAGGGCCATATCAGCATGCGGCTGCCGCCATCGGTCACCGTTCATACCGACGCCTACGACGATACGAACCTGGAGCGGGAGATCGAGGCCTACGACCGGCGGCGGGCGGCGCGCCACGCGACGCCGCGCGAAGGGCAGCGCAATCCGCAGAAGTTCGGCTACGCGGATTTCTACGGCTGGTCGGAGGACAAGGCGCGCCAGGCGGCCGAGCCGGAGGGCGCTTCATTCGCCGCGTTCGTGCGCAGCCACGGATTTTCCTTCGGCGCCTAAGCGCGCGCACCTCTTATCCCTGCCCTTTTAGGCCTTTCAGGGGAGGGACCGGGCGGGCCTTGATTCTTGCCCTTCTTGATAGAAATCAATTCGGCTGCGGCCGATCCCTGTTGAGATGGGCGGCGAAAGAAAATAGCATCAAGCCGTGGGGGGACCATCATGCAGCCGGAATTGACCTTCGCCGACGAGGCGTCGATCGGCACCGTCAATCGGAGCGCAAGAGGCCGGGCGGCGGCGCAGGCGTTGCGCCTGCCGGCACCGATCGAGCTGGCCGTACCCACCTACCTCATCAGCCATTACTGGTGGGCCTACGTCCATCCGCGCGCGGTCCACGTGTTCGAGCGGCCGTGGCTGGTCAATCTGATCCTGTGGGGAAACTATCCGCGCCTGCGCGACGCGGCGCTCGCCGAATTGGGCGACACCCTGCCGGGAGCGACCCTGCAGGTCGCCTGCGTGTACGGCGACCTGACCGAGCGGTTGTGCGAGCGCGCGGCGGCCGGGCAAGGGCGGGTCGACGTCGTCGACGTGCTGTCGATCCAGCTGGAGAACCTGCGCAAGAAACTGCCCGCCGACGCTGCCGCGGTGCGGCTCCTGGCCATGAACTCGGCGGACCTGCATTTGCCGGCCGAAGGCTACGAGCGTGCGCTGGTGTTCTTCCTGCTGCACGAGCAGCCCCGCCATGTGCGCGAGCGCACGCTCAGCGAGGTTGCCCGCGTGGTCAAGCCGGGCGGCAAGATCGTGATCGTCGACTATGCGCGGCCGCGCTGGTGGAACCCGCTGCGCTACATATGGGGCCCCGTGCTGGCGCTGCTCGAGCCGTTCGCGCTCGACCTCTGGCACAACGAGATCGCCGTTTGGCTGCCGAACTCCTGCACGCGTCGGGCGCGAGTCTCGTTCTTCGGCGGGCTCTATCAGAAATTGGTGCTCACGCGCTTGGGCGGGGTCCCGAAGCAGGGACTCTGAGCGATACCGGCCATCGCGCCACGACCGAGATCCGGGCGAAGCAGATTCCCGTGACCCGCCGCGCGGGCGGAAGTTCGTAGGGCGCAATAGCGCAGCGTATTGCGCCGGTTCGCAGGATGCGGCGGGCAATTGCACACGAGTGTTGGATCAGATCGTACCGGGACGACTCGTGACGCGCGACCCCAAATCGGTGGTAGCTCGCGGCTACGATGCGATCGGCGGGATCTATTGGGAACGTTACGGTCGTTCGATCGTGCGTGATCGCTGGCTTGGCGAGATGACAGTCCGCTTGCGTCCCGCTTCCCGCGTGTTGGACCTCGGCTGCGGCACCGGCGTGCCGGTCGCCCGCCGACTGACCGAGAACGGATTCAACGTGATTGGCATCGACGGGTCGGCCAACCAGATCGAATCGGCGCGGCGGAATGTGCCGAGTGCGCAATTCATCTGCGCCGACATGACGACTGTTGCTTTTCCCGCCCGATCCTTCGACGCCGTCGCGGCGTTCTACTCCATTACCCACGTGCCTCGGCAAGAACACGCAACGCTGCTTGGGCGGATCGCCGATTGGCTGAAGCCGGGGGGACTCTTCATCGGCAGTCTCGGATCGGGCGAATGTGCCGACTGGACGGGAGAATGGCTCGGCGCCGAAATGTTTTTCAGTCATTACGATGCAGCCACATATGAGCGGCTGATTCGCGCGGCAGGTCTCGACATCGAGCATGCCGAGCTTGTCGACCAGGACAACGATGATGCCCGGTTCTTATGGGTGATTGCGCGGCGATAGAGCATGATGCCGAAAATGCCTGCGCCGGACTTGACGTTCGCGAGGGTCATGCGGGCTACTTGCTAGAGCATGATGCCGAAAAGTGGGTACCGGTTTTCGGAAAAACATCATGCTCCAACAATAAGATAAAGCGAGATGGCGATTCGAAGAAAAGCCATCACGCTTTAGCGGGCCGCACGAGACTCTTCTCAAAGACGATCTGACCGTCCTCCTTGCGGCCGACCTCGGTCCAGCCGTCGGCGCGATAGAAGCGTTCGGCGCGCGAGCCGGCTTGGGTGGTCAGGGCCGCGGTGGCGTGGCCGCCCTGCCTGAGCACGTCGCAGGCGAGCGGCAGCAGCGCGCGGCCGATGCCGCGCCCTTCGTAATCGGGATGGACGAACAGCGCGAAGATCGTTCCGTCGCGCGGGTCCGCCGCCGAGAAGCCCTGGATCGCCCCGTCCTCCTCCCACACCCAGAAGGTCGAATGGTCGAACACCCAGTCGACGGTCGGCCCGATCGCCTCCGGGTTCGACAAGCGGTTTTCGCGCACGGCAAAGCGAATCTCGGAAATGCGCGGATGATCGGCGCGCGTGGCCTTGCGGATCATGGTGCTATTGCCCGAGGGATGATGCTATCGCAACCTCGCAGCCCGAGGGAGGAGCGACCATGCGGCTCATCCAGTTCCGCGCGCCGGGGCCGCCCGGCGTGCTGCAATGCTTCGACGTGCCGGTCCCCGCGCCGCAAGCGGGCGAAGTCCTGATCAAGGCGCATGCGATCGGCGTCGGCATCCCGGACACGCTCATCCGCGCCGGCACCTACAGCCACATGCCGCCGCTGCCGGCGACGCCCGGCACCGAGCTTGCCGGCGTCATCGAGAAGGTCGGACCCGGCGTCACTTCGCGGGAGCCCGGCCAGCGCGTCTACACCACCGCGCGCGAGCGGCCCCATCGCGGCGGCCACTACGCCGAATACGTGGCGGCGCCGGCCGAGGCGACCTTCGTGCTCCCCAACAGCGTCGACCTCGACGCCGCCGCGGCGCTCGCCAACTATCAGGTCGCCTATCACATTTTCAACGACGCCCTGCGGCTGCGCCAAGGCCAGTGCGTGCTCGTCCACGCCGCCGCCGGCGGCATGGGCAATGCGCTGATCGACCTCGCCAAGGCTAAGGGCCTCGTCGCGATCGGCGTCGCCGGCGGCGAAGCGAAGGCGCGCTTCGCCCGCGACCTCGGCGCCGATCACGTCATCGACCGCAAGGCCGAGAACGTCGCCGCGCGCGTCGCCGCCATCACCGGCGGTCGCGGCGTCGACGCCGTCATCGATCCGGTCGCCGGGCCGACCATTCCGGCCAACCTCGCCCTGCTCGCGCCCTGCGGCACCCTCGTCATCTACGGCGGGCTCGGCGGCAAGGCGCCGCTCGACCTGCAGACGACCTTGCGCGCAACCAAGAACTCGCCGGCGGTGCGCCAGTTCACCATCCACACCTGGGATGCGCTGGTCGAGGACCGCCGCGCCGGCATGCGCGCCATCATCGCCATGCTCGCCGCCGGCAAGCTGCATCCGCGCATCCATGCCGCCCTGCCGCTCGCCGAAGCCGCCCGCGCGCACGAACTGCTCGAAAGCGGCGCGGTCCTGGGCAAGCTGCTGCTGCGGCCTTAAAGCGTGATGGCTTTTCTTCGAATCGCCATCCCGCTTTTGGCTTATTGTTGGAGCATGATGTTTTTCCGAAAACCGGCACCCACTTTTCGGCATCATGCTCTAGCATGATCCTCATCGGCCAATTCGACAGTCCCTATGTGCGCCGGGTGGCGGTTTCGCTCAACGTTCTCGGCATTGCCTTCGAGCGCCGCCTTCTGTCCGTGTTCCGTCACGCCGAAGACCTCCGCCGCTACAATCCCTTGGGCCGCGTGCCGGCGCTGGCGATCGAAGACGGCAGCGTGCTCATCGACAGCGCCGCGATCCTCGATTACCTCGACGAGTTGGTCGGACCGGATCGGGCATTGCTGCCGCCCGGCGGCGCTTTAAGGCGCGACGCGCTCCGGTCGATGGCGATCGCGACGGGATGCAGCGACAAGGCGATGGCGATCGCGTATGAGCGCCGGCGCGAGCAAAGCCTCATCGACGCCACCTGGATCGCGCGGTCGCGGACGCAATTGGACGCCGGCCTTGCCGCGTTGGAACAAGCGATCCGCTGGCAGCCGGACGAGCGCCTGATGCAGCCGGCGATCACCACGGCCACCATGCTCGGGTACGTGCGGCTGCGCGTGCCCGAGGCCTTATCCGGCGGGCGGTACCCCAACCTCGACGGTCTGGCCGAGCGATGCGAGGCGCTGCCGGCGTTTGCCGCCTCTCTCCCGACGGTCGAGGAAATCGGTGGGCCGGATGCGCCGGCCGCCTTGACGCGGTTGCGGCAGGTGGCCCGTGGGTAGTGGCGCGACACGCGCGCACGCCGGTGCCGACCACCGCACAAGCTCCTGACGGGGTGGAAGTTTAGATACTCGCGCTGTTTCCTCTCTCTGGAGGTTTTCGGGAGCCGCGCGGATTGCCTCCAGCTTTCCTAATGAATGCGTAGCCAGCAGCCACAAAGATCCCAACAAGAGCCGTTAAAATCTGCGTGTGTAGTGAAGGTGTCGGATTGGGACTGAGGTACACGACTATAGTAATCAATATCCCGCAGAGGGTCATCAAGCTCAGTAGCGCAACAAGTGCACGACGATCTTCCATGATAATGCCAGTATCTAGCCGAGATTTTCGACCACTCTAATCCGCACCCTCCGAAGCGCATCTCGAAGGCGAGGAGGCTTAAGACATCTTGTGTCTTGCTTCGGCAGGCCAGTGCCCAATCGCGATGAGACTCCCTTGCGTAGTTAGCTTCCATTTCTTGGTAATCTCGTCCTGTTCGATAGAGCCCTCGGTTTTTAGCCGCGACATTTGCGGGCTGAGATTCTCTCGCTCAATGTCTCTGCCCCACCCATCGCGGATAAATTCGCGCAGCTGCCTCGAACTCGCACCATCAGAGAAATGCTGAAAAAGCGCCTTCAGTACAAGTTCTTTCATGGTCATGTGCTCGTATCGGTAAATCATGTCAGCGAAGCGTCGCGGGACGCCCTCCACGCCAATAGCTTGGGAGGCGCATCGCTGGCGCACGACCTGCGCGGCAACCTCTTCGCTGTTGCCTTGCCAGCTAGCGGGATCTGGGACTGGCTCGTGTGTCGCAGGCGATGAAGTGGCCGGATTGGTCCTGCCAATGGTCACAGGCAAGTCAGCGTGAAAGTCTCGAACTATCGGGATACCCAACGCGCCCTTGGCACGACGTATTTGAGCAAGCTCAGCTTCTCTAGGCGCGAGTTGTCCTTGGAGCGAGGCGATTTCGTCGCTTAGCTCCGCCTCGCGGCGATCGAGAAACTCGCGAACAGTCTCGCTGGGCTTTTGCTCGGTCATCGCTGGTTTCCGTGCAAACTCAATCGGCGCCTGCGCTCGTGTCGGGGCGCAAACTGGTTGGGAGGCTTTTTCAGCACCAACGGTAATATCACGTCCGGTAATGGATTGCAATGGAGTAGTTGTGTTACGACAATGAAGTATAGTTTTATAGACTAATACTTGATTTTGCTCGATAAAACCGATGAGACCGGTGCAAGACGTGCTGCGGGTGGCCCAAGCAGTGGCGGTACTTAAACACCTTGAGCCCCGGGGGGCATGGCCTGTCAAAAGGCAAATTAGCCCAACTCCATCACGATATTCCCGTTCCGGGTCGAGTTCGCCGCGCGCGCCGGGCGGCACCCGGCGCTCATTCAATAGTCGTGCATCGGCAAACGATTGTAGACGGCATCCATGGCCTAGCTCTCAATAAAACGTCGGCTGGCGACGCCACAACTATCCGAAATTCAAGGACATCTCGAGGCATTGATCAACAGCGACCGTCTTCAGGGGACCGCAGACTCGCAACATACGGCATAACATCTAATTGATTAGGCGTTTTAGCACGATCCGACTCAAAGGGCGAATGATAAGTAGCGCAACGCCATCACCCCATCTCGATCACGATATTCCCTCCCGCGTCGAGTTCGCCGCGAGCGACGGGCGGTACCAGGCAGGTGGCGTCGTATTCCTCGACGATCACCGGGCCCGTGCGCGGCGACGCGAGGTCGGTGCGGCGCAGCACCGGCGTCTCGATGAAGCCGTGCTCCGGGCCGAAATAGGCGCGGCGCGGCGGCGGCGCGGCGCCTTCCTCGCGGCCGACGACGACGCGCTCCGGCACGGCGCTGCCCTCGCGCACGCCGGTGCCGACCACCTGGATGGCGACGAGTTCGACCGGCTCCTCCGGGCCGGCGCGGTGGCCGTAGGTGCGCTCGTGCTCGGCGCCGAACGCCTCTTCGAGCTGGGCGATGAGCCGCGCGTCGACCGGCCCGTCCGGCACCGGCACCACCAGCTCGTAGGTCTGCCCTTTGTAATGCAGGGCCGCCGACCGCTTGATCGCCGCTCGGGCGCCGGTGAAACCTTCGGCGGCGAGCTGGTCGATCGCTTGGCGCGCCAGCGCGGTCCAGGCGCAGTCGATGTCGGCGGCCTCCGCTTGGCGCAGCAGCCGACGCAACGTGCGCGCATAATGATGCTCGACGTTGGCGTAGAGCAGGCCGAAGGAGGAGAACAGCCCCGCGGCCGGCGGCACCACGATGCGCGTGATCCCCAGCGCCGCCGCCATGCCGGCGGCGAACAGCGGGCCGTTGCCGCCGAAGGCGAACAGCGCGAACGCGCGCGGATCGCGCCCGCGCTCGGTCGACACCGCCTTGATGGCGCGGATCATGTTGGCGGCGGCGATCTGGTGGGCGCCGTGCGCCGCCCGTTCGAGCGACAGGCCGAGCGGCCGCGCGATCTTTTCGGCGAACAGGGCGCGCGCCTTCTCCGCGTTGAGCTTCAGCGCCCCGCCGACGAGATGGCGCGGGTTGATGTAGCCGAGGATGACGCTGGCGTCGGTGACGGTCGGCACTTCGCCGCCCAGGTCGTAACACACCGGCCCGGGCGCAGCGCCGGCGCTCATCGGGCCGACCTGCAGCGCGCCGCCAGCGTCGATCCACACGTGCGAGCCGCCGCCGGCGCCGACCTCGGCGAGGTCGATCGCCGGCACTTTGAGCGTATAGCCGGCGCCGGTGAGGAGGCGCGAGCCCACCATGATGCCGGCGCCGACCGCGTATTCCTGGGCGCGCACCACTTCGCCGTTCTCGACCATCGACGCCTTGGCGGTGGTGCCGCCCATGTCGAAGGTGATGATGCGGTCGAGGCCTTTGCCTTGCGCCAGCGATTGCGCGCCGATCACGCCGCCGGCGGGTCCCGATTCGATGATGTTCATCGGCCGCTCGGCGGCGGCCCGATCGGTGGTGAGCCCGCCGTTCGACTGCATCAGCAACAGCCGCGCCGGAATGCCGGCGGCGTTTAGCCCCGCGCGCAGCGCATGCAAATAGGTGGCGACGATCGGCTT
>DASPVJ010000603.1:0-6084 GCA_035622435.1 Xanthobacteraceae bacterium
AGGCCGCCTCGAACGCGAGGGTCTTCTTGTTCAGCGCGCCGGGCGGCCGACCGGCGGGATTGCCGCTTTCACCGGGGAGGAAGCGCATGGGTAACTCCTTTGCGTATTCGAATATAACCGATATGATACTATTGGATATTGACTGTCAAGCCCTAAATGGCGAGCTTCAAGACGACGTGATCGCCGAATTCGAAAACGCATGGTCAGTTCATTTTAATTAAAGTAATGAGCTTACGGAGTTCGCCGACCGCGCCCGTTCCCGAATTGTTCTTGCCCATCCCTGGCGATTATGTACCTTGCAAACCAGGCACTACGGGTAGTATGGTCCCTCCCGCATGACCGTGGGTTAACGGGAGGGGCCAATGCCTCTTACGCTTGTGAACTTGGACGCGGCGACCCGGCCGCACATGATCGCCGAAATCGAGGCCGATATTGCCGCGAAAAAACTGTACTTAAGCCCGCGCCTGAGTGCCGGCGGCCAAACCGACTATCCCGACCTGTTGCGGCGCGCCGCGCGGGAAAACAACGATACTTGGCTTGCGGGCGAAATCCGGCAACCCGGACGCCTGAACGCGATGGAACAAAAGCGCACGCCGAGCGGTGGCACGACAATGGCGCGGGTACCCCTCACTGCTCACGAAACGCTTGCCGAAGGCGAGTTCAATCGATTCTATGTTCGCGGCCTGTGCCTTCGCGCGCTAGCGGCCGGGATAACGGAATTGGAAATTTACCGCGCCAAGGCGGTTGAGAATCCTCGCTCGGCATCCGTCGCCAAGATCGGGCAACGGATTTCGGCTCAAGCGCTTCTCAATGACCTGAGAACGAATATCGGCGTGGACACCGCGCTTGGCTTGCCGCCGGGTCCGAACTCAGGTCTGAGCGTCAGGCTGCCTTAGGCGAATTGCACTCGGCTTTCATCGTCGGACGTATACGTTCGCTCAAAATCGTCCGGTTCCATCAAAAACAAAGTAATCGAGCCGGTCAGCCCGAGGCTGTGCCGGCGCGAAAGTTCCGTCATTTCTCGCAAGAATGCAGCCGTGTCGGGAGCGGATTGGGCAGCGGTAAATTGCTGCTCGGCTTTGCGGGCGGTGCTGGGCATGGTGACAAGCTCTCCTGATTCGTCTAGGGTAATTCCTGACGACAGGTTACTGTTCCCCATGACGCACGCGGATGGAAGCGGGGTGCCAGCCCCGCCCACCGGTTTTTTCAGTGTAGCGCCTGGCGCGAGTCTGGTCAAAAACCATGTTGGGACAGCTTCGAAGCAAAATACCGTGGACAAAGGAATGGGAGGCGGCGGTCAGGAAAAAGCCGCTCGCGAACTTTCATGCATGGTCAACGAGGGCATTGGAGATAAGAGAAAGAGGCTATAGTCAGACCGACGCGCATGCTGTCGAAATGCGGGCCGAATTGCAGCGGCGTTATAACAAACGAATCCGGCGGTACACCTTCGCTACCATCACGGCCGCAGCTATATCCGCTATAGGGTCGATGATCGCCGCGATTGCGAATGTGATGGTGGTTCGCGGGAAATAACTCACTCCTCGAATAGCTCGCGCGGATCAACGCCGAGCGCGGCGGCTATTCGGCCGATCGTTTCCAGCCTCACGTCAAGCTGGGCATTCTCAACCTTGCTGATGACGTACTGATGCTGTCCCGCGTCCGTCGCCAGCGCCGATTGCGATAGGCCGCGCGCCTTGCGGAGCCGGCGCACGTTCTTCGCCAGCAGCCGCTTGATGTCGGGAGGCCGCGCCATCCGTGGATGGTGTCCACAAACGGTCGTTGACCCCCTATATCGAATTAGATATTTTTAGCGAATGCCTCAGTCCGCGCTGCGCGACTTGGTGCCGATCACCGGCACGGTCGTCGCGATCGGGTCGCGCGCGACCACCGATGGCGACACGACCTTTCAGTATCTCGCGATCCGCGAGCGCGGCGGCAGCCCGCGCCATCTGACGATCGTCCGCGCCTCTGCCGAAGTCGCGGCGCTCATTGAGCCCCACGTGATCGGGACGTTCCTATTCCAGGAAGGGCAGGGCGAGCGCCGGCTTTGCTACGTCTACCGGGCCGATGGGCCGCGCCAAGTCGATTTCGAGGCCCTACAGCGCTGCTTTGTCGGGGGCTAGGCGCCCTTCCGCCGCTTGCCGGATTGCGGCTCAGGCTTGTGCTTCGCGACTGTCCGCAGGGCGTCCCGGAAGCGTTCTTCGTCGTCATCGCAGCCGAGATCGCGCGCGGCCTTGCGGAAGGCGGCGACCTGGGCGCGCGGAGACTGTTTTTCCTTGGGTTTTTTCAAAAAATTGTGCCTTGTGGATAGCGGGGTACAAAATCTAGCCCGCTGTTGCGATTCTACCGAGAACGAGTCCATAAGGGAACGCCCCGCCGAAGGTTGATTCGTCGGGGCGCTCTGGACGCGTGGCTGAGTGGTTGAAGGCGCCCAGTATCGAACTGGGTAGGGGAACCGGAGGTCAGCTTGGCCAGCGCTCCCAGTACCCTCGGGGGTTCGAATCCCCCCGCGTCCGCCCAACCTGCATCCATCTCGATTTAAGCGCACCCCGTCAGGGGAGGCGAATCGAATCACTGTCGCACCTTCCCAAAAGGCGCTGGCCAGCGCAAGACTAATAAGGCACTTTCAAGTGCTTTTTTGGTACCGCGTGATGGCCCGTAAACCGACAGGCAGGCGCCCCAAAGAGGGCGAAACCGAGAAGGTTAAGCTCACGATTCCGAGGCCACTTCACGCCTATCTGCTGAAGCTGGCCCGCGAGAGTTATGCGGGCGCCGACGTGGGCGAAATCATCAATCATCTTCTGAAGTTGAAGATCGCGGAACTTGGCGCCAAGCTCGACGTACCAGAGAGGCCGCCCGTCAACGACGACGGCGCGGCCAGTCCCGGAAACCGGGGAAAGTGAGTTGGCGGGGCCGCCGCCAACGAGTGCTTTTAGCAATCAGCCGCTCGGTACGTCAGCCGCTTTCCTACCATGCCGCGAAGCGCGCGGTCGTACCGTTCCACGTCGTCAATGCCGAGCGCGACGCGGTTGCTGTAGCGGAAATCGAACTCGGCCAAATAGCGATGCAGGTGCTTTTCGCCGCAGTGCTGATAGATGCCTTTCATCCCGCGCTTAAAGATCGAGTAGTAGCCCTCGACCGTGTTCGTGTGGATATCGGCGCCCGGCGCGTACCGGACGTATTCTTCGGACTCGTGATGCACCGAATGGTGCGCGGCAAAGCCCGCGTGCCATTTCAGGTTTTTGTACCAGCTTGCCGCGTCGGTCATGACCGTGGTTTCGCGGTCGATGTTGTGGCGGATGATCGGAAGCAACGTGCCGAGCGTCGTTCCATCAACGTGGAACGACCGGGCTTCGCCGCCGCGCTCGACAAGCGTCAGAACCACATTGCGGTTTTGCCAGCCGCCGCCCTGCTTCAATTGCTTGGGCTGGCCTTCCTGCCATCCGGAAGTCGTTTCGTCGGCCTCGACGATCTTCCCAAGCCCGCCTAGCGGCGTCAGGTGGCCCGAGCGCATGGCCTCCCGGATGCGATGCGACAGGAACCAAGCCGATTTGTAGGTAATCTGCAAAATCCGATGCAGTTGGTGCGAGGAACACCCCTTTTTCGAGCAGCAAAGCAGATAGACCGCCTGCAACATCTTGTGCAGCGGAATGCGGCCGTGCTCGAAAACGGTTCCCACCTTGACCGTGAATTGCTTGCGGCACTCCCGCTCGTTGCATTTCCAGAGGCCGAGCCGGGCCTGCCGTTTCCCGTCGCCCTTCCGGCCACCGAGCTTGGTCGCCCGCCCGATCGTCCCGCAGTGCGGGCAAACCGGACCGTCCGGCCACAGGGTCCGCTCTAGGTATTCGAATGCCGCTTCCTCGTCGGAAAAGGGGCGTTTTGCGATGACAGACATGGCCGATCTCCTATGGAAATCAGCCTACTACATATCGGTGTGGTTTGCAAGAGATATAATCGCCCCATCCCTATGCCCTCCGCTACCTTCGCGTCCGAGGGGTCCGGCATGGTCCAGCGCGTATCCACGGTGGCGTTCGAAGGGGTCGAGGCGCGCACCGTCGACGTGCAGGTCCAGGTCGCCGCCGGCATGCCGGCCTTCGCCATCGTCGGGCTCCCCGACAAGGCGGTGTCGGAGGCGCGCGAGCGGGTGCGTTCGGCGCTGATCGCCTCGGGGCTCGCGCTGCCGGCCCGGCGCATCACCGTCAACCTCGCGCCCGCCGATTTGCCCAAGGAAGGCAGCCACTACGACCTGCCGATCGCGCTCGGCCTGATGGCGGCGATCGGCGCCGTCCCGCCCGACGCGCTCGACGGCTATACGGTCTTGGGCGAACTCGGCCTCGACGGCTCGATCGCCCCGGTCGCCGGCGTACTGCCGGCCGCCATCGGCGCCAACGCCCGCGGCGACGGCCTGATCTGCCCGGCGCGCTGCGGCCCCGAGGCCGCCTGGGCGAGTCCCGAAATGGAGATCATCGCCGGCGCCTCGCTGATCCAATTGGCGAACCACTTCAAGGGCACCCAGGTGCTCTCGCGCCCGGTGCCCAAGGTGCGCGAAATCGAGGACGCGCCGCTCGACCTTGCCGACATCAAGGGCCAGGAGAGCGCCAAGCGGGCGCTCGAAGTCGCCGCCGCCGGCGGCCACAACCTGTTGATGGTCGGCCCGCCCGGCGCCGGCAAATCGATGCTGGCGGCGCGGCTTCCGTCGATCCTGCCGCCGCTCGCGCCGGCGGAACTGCTCGAAGTCTCCATGGTGGCGTCGATCGCCGGCGAGATCGCCGAGGGCGCGCTTACCAACCGCCGGCCGTTCCGCAGCCCGCACCATTCCGCCAGCATGGCGGCGCTGGTCGGCGGCGGGCTCAAGGTGCGGCCGGGCGAAGCTTCGCTCGCCCACCACGGCGTGCTGTTCCTCGACGAACTGCCGGAGTTCCAACCCCAGGTGCTCGACTCGCTGCGCCAGCCGCTCGAAACCGGCGAAATCGCGGTCGCCCGCGCCAACCACCGGGTCACCTATCCGGCGCGCTTCATGCTGGTCGCCGCCATGAACCCGTGCCGCTGCGGCCGCGCCAACGATCCGGGCTTCGCCTGCAAGCGCGGCGCGGTCGAGCGCTGCGCCGCCGAGTACCAGGGGCGGCTGTCGGGGCCGCTGATCGACCGCATCGATCTCACCATCGAGGTGCCGGCGGTGACCGCCGCCGACCTCATCCTGCCGCCGCCCGCCGAAGGCAGCCGCGAGGTCGCCGCCCGGGTGGCGCGTGCCCGCGCGGTCCAGGCGGCGCGCTACGCCGAACGCGAGCTTGAGGCGCACACCAACGCGGCGGTGCCCGGCCCGGCGCTGGAAGAGGTGGCAAAGCCCGACGCCGCCGGCCTCAAGCTCCTGCGCGAAGCCGCCGACGCCATGCGGCTCTCCGCCCGCGGCTACCACCGGGTGCTCCGCGTCGCGCGCACCTTGGCCGACCTCGACGGCGCCGCCACCGTCGGCCGCGTGCACTTGGCGGAGGCGATCTCGTACCGGACGCTCATCGACGAGGTGCGCCGGGCGGCGGTGGCGTGAGATGTCCACAGGCATTGCGATGGGAAATGCATCATATATGATGATTCTCACATTGTATTGGATGATTCGGCCCATGGCCGCCAAGCGCAGGGACTGGCAAGCTCAGGTAAAAGGCCTGCTGAAGGCCGAGCTGAAGCGGCGAAACATGAGCTATGCCAACCTCGCCGACAAACTTGCGGCCGTCGGCGTCAAGGACAACGAGCGCAACATCTCGAACAAGATCAGTCGCGGGACATTCACTGCCGTTTGGTTCGTGCAGTGCATGGAGGCAATCGGCTGCAGAACGATCCACTTAGGTGAGGGTTAACGGCACCATGCCTGGCAAATCAACGGCCCAGATTACTCGGCATTTGGTGCGTGAGGGTGACGCTCGAAATCTGTCTTTCGTAGATTCCGGGAGCGTTCATCTGGTTTGCACGAGCCCCCCATACGGCGCCTTAAAGACCTACCCGGATCATCCGTCTCAGCTTGGTAACATCGTTTCCTACGAGGACTTTCTGGATGAGTTAGACGCTGTATGGGCCGAATGCCTGCGCATA
>DASPVJ010000604.1:0-2625 GCA_035622435.1 Xanthobacteraceae bacterium
GCGAGGAATCGATGACGCGTCCGACATCCGCAACCCTGACCGGCGCACCGTTGCGATAGGCAACGATCACGTTTCTGAACGACTGGGCATTGAAGAGCTGATCGTTGGTATCGATCGTGACCTGCTGGTGCGCGCCTTCGAGATTGCCTTTCGGCTCGTTGATCGTCGCATTGTTGAGCGCGGTGTGGACATCCTCCAGGCCGATGCCGCGCGACGCCAAGGCAACTGGGTTCGCCTGCACATGCACGGCGTATTGCTGCTGCCCGGCGATATCGACTTCGGCAACGCCGCTGATGGTCGATATCTTCTGTGCCAGGATGGTGTAGGCGTAGTCGTCGACCCGGTAGATCGGCAGCGCGTCCGACCACACGGCGTAGATGAGGATCGCCCGCTCGGCCGGATTGGTCTTCTTGTAGGTGGGCGGGCTCGGCAGGTCCTTGGGCAACAGGCCGCTCGCCGCGTTGATGGCGGTCTGCACGTCGCCGGCGGCGCCGTCGATGTTGCGGTTGAGATCGAACTGCAGGGTGACGGTGGTGGTGCCGAGCCCGCTCGTCGACGTCATCTGCGCGAGGCCGGGGATGGCGGCGAACTGCTGCTCGAGCGGCGTCGCCACCGAGGACGCCATGGTGTCGGGGCTCGCGCCCGGCAACTGGGCGCTGACCGTGATGGTGGGAAAATCGACGGTCGGCAGCGCCGACACCGGCAACAGCTCGTAGGCGACGACGCCGAAGATCAGGACGCCCGCCATCAACAGCGAGGTCGCGATCGGCCGGCGGATGTAGGTTTCCGAAATGTTCATGGCGGGTCCGCCATGGCGTTGGCGTTGTCGGCCTGCTGCGCCTTGACCTTGACGCCCTGGGTCAGCCGGTACTGGCCGTCGACCACGACGCGCTCGCCGCGCGCAAGCCCTTTCTCGACCACCGCCAGATTATCCTGGCTGGAGGCGACCTGCACCGGCCGCCGCTCGACCGTGTCGTCCGGCCTGATCACGTAGATGTAGGCGCCCCGGGGCCCCTGCATGACGGTCTGCGCCGGCACCACCACCGCCTGCTCGCGGGTCGAGAGAATCAGGCGGGCGCTGACGAACTCGCCCGGCCACAGCCGCTCGTCGGCGTTCTCGAACGTCGCCTTGAGGTGGATCGTCCCGGTCGCCACGTCGACCTGGTTGTCGATCAGGGTCAGCTTGCCGCGCGACAGCAAGGTCTTGTCGTCGCTGCCGTAGGCCTCGACCTCGAGCGGGCTCTTCGCCTGGTTGTCGCGAATCGCCACCAGATGCTCCTGCGGCACGGTGAAGCTGACGAAGATCGGCTTGAGCTGCGTGATCGAGACGAGCGCGGTGCTCTGGCTCGCCTGCACGAAGTTGCCGAGGTCGACGAGGCGCGCGCCGGTGCGCCCGGCGATCGGCGCGCGGATGTCGGCGTATTGCAGGTTGAGCTGGGCGCTGGCGATCTGCGCCTCGTCGGCGGCGATCGAGCCCTTGATCTGGCCGACGGTCGCGACCTGCTGGTCGTACTGCTGGCGCGTCTGGAAGCCGGTGGGCAGGAGCTTGGCGTAGCGCTCGAGGTCGAGCTGCGCGCCGGCGAGCTGCGCCTCGTCGCGCTGGCGCATGGCCTGCGCCTGCTCCAGCGCCGCCTGGAACGGCCGCGGATCGATCTGGAACAACGGATCGCCGGTCCTCACCTCCTGGCCTTCGGTGAACGACACCTTGGTGATCTGGCCGTCGACCCGCGTCCTGATCGTCACCATCTGGAACGCCTGGACGGTGCCGATGCCGCGCACGTAGACCGGCACGTTCTGCTCGGTCGCCGTGCCGGCGGTCACCGGAATGGGAGGCGGCGCCGGCGGCGGGCCCTGCCGGGCGCCGAACGGATTGTAGCCAAGCTGCCACGCCACCGCCCCGGCCGCCGCGAGCACGGCGACCCCGACCAGGACCTGCCGTCGCTTCACGCGGTTCGCTCTCCTGCGGCCAAAGCGCCCCGGAAGCCAACATCCGCACGCGGTCGAAAGTTCCCCGCGCCGGCGTGTAAGCCCTTGTTCTGCCGGGGCCTTCCGTCATGCTAAAGGAAGGCAGGCGCAGCACAAGAGGCCGCCGGGCCTCGACCACAGCCGCATTGCCGCGCTCCCTTCCGCACGGCGCAGCGGTTGCCGCCAATGTGCCGGCCGCGGCCGGCGCCGTAACCTCACATTGGCGTGACGGCGCGAACGAGCTTGGCGAGGGTCCTGTCCTTGTCGAGGATGATCCGCAATGCATCCTTTGCGACCGTGCGCGTTGCCTCCTCGATCGGGTCGGTCCTCGCCCAAGCGCACCGGGCAAACGTCAGCTCGACCTCCGCGACGGGGAGGAGCGAGACGTGTCGCGACCAGACCGCGCCGTACGTCACGTCGCGGCTCGACGTGATCGCATAACCCGCACCCCTGAAATCGATCTCGCTCAACCATTTGCGGCGACGGCGATATTCGCCTGCCCGGTCCGAGAGCAGCACCAAGTCGATGTCCGAGGCCGGTTGCGGCTTGCCGCGCGCCCACGAGCCGACCAGCGCGACGGCACGCACGTCGTCGCGCCCGCGCGCCCAAGCCGCGACGGCCCCGATGATCGCCTGCGCCTTGGCCGGGCTCATCGGCCGA
>DASPVJ010000605.1:0-7137 GCA_035622435.1 Xanthobacteraceae bacterium
AGCCTCGCCATCATCAGCGCCGCCTTCCCGGAAGAGACCCGCGGCCGGGCGATCGGTACCTGGGCGGGCTTCTCGGCGTTGACCACGGCGCTCGGTCCGATCCTCGGCGGCTTCCTGGTGGACGCCTTTTCGTGGCGGACGGTCTTCTTCATCAACGTGCCGATTGCGGCAATCACGCTCACGATCGCCTTCGCGCGCGTGCCCGAGAGCCGCGATGAATCAGCCGGCGCGGCGCTCGATTGGCGCGGCGGGCTATTTGCAACCATCGGCCTCGCGGCGCTCGCCTATGGCCTGACCGCGGCGTCGCTGCGCGGCTGGGGCGACGCGATCGTGCTCGCTTCGCTCGTCGCCGCCCTACTGGCGCTTGTCGCGTTCATCCGCTGCGAGACCCGGGCGCCGGCACCCATGCTCCCGCTCGGGCTGTTTCGCTCGCCGCTCTTCACCGGCACCAACCTGCTGACCCTCCTCCTCTACTTCGCGCTCAGCGGCGCCTTCTTCTTCCTGCCGTTCGACCTCATTCACGTGCAGGGCTACTCGGCCACCCAAGCGGGCGCCGCGTTCCTGCCGTTCACCTTGATCATGGGGACGCTGTCGCGCTGGTCGGGCGGACTGATCGACCGCTACGGCGCCAAGGCGCCGCTCACCGCCGGCCCCGTCGTCGCGGCCGTAGGCTTCGCGCTGCTCGCGCTCCCGGGCATCGGCGGCTCCTATTGGGCGACGTTCTTCCCGGCCATGGCGGTGCTCGGCATCGGCATGGCGATCAGCGCGGCGCCCTTGACCACGGCGGTCATGGACGCGGTCGAGGAGCGCCACGCTGGCACCGCCTCCGGCGTCAACAACGCCGTCGCCCGCATCGCCGCCATGCTGGCGGTCGCCCTGCTCGGGACCGTGGCGGTCGGCGCGTTCGGCACGGCGCTCGATGCGCGGCTCGACGGGCTGCGCGTGGCGCCCGACGTCCGCGCCGCCATGGCGGCGCAGGTGCCGAAGCTCGCGGAAGCGCAAGTGCCGCCGCAGGTCCGCGGACCGGAGCGCGCGAGGCTGGAGCAGGCGGTGGATGAAGCCTTCGTCCACAGCTTCCGCCTCGTCATGGGCATCTGCGCCGCCCTCGCCCTCGCCAGCGCGCTCTGCGCGGCGGTCACACCGGGCGCGTCACGAAGAAAGACCACGGCCGCACCGTCATTGCGAGGAGCCCCGCAGGGGTGACGAAGCAATCCAGGAGTCGCGGCGCTTCGCCGCTCACACCGCCAGCACATGCACGTGGCACACGGGCCGCTTGCCCCAGTGGGTGTCGATGGCGGCGCGCACGGCGCGGCGGACCGCTTCGGCGGTCGCGTCGAAGTCGCGCCGGCGCGCGCGCGGCAGCGAGTCGAGCGTCGCCATCACGGCGTCGTAGGCGATTTCTGCCATGGAATCGCCCTCGGCGTTGAGTTCCGGGATGCCGATCAGCTCGACCTCGGGATCGGCGGCCGTCTCGCCCTTGTCGGTGAGCGCGAGCGCTACCGTGACCATGCCGTTGTAACCGAGCCGCCGGCGCAGCGGCACGGTGCGGCCTTCCGCCTCGACCACCAGGCGGCCGTCCTTATAAAGGCGCGCCGCCGGCACCTCGTCGATGATGCCGGCGGGCTCGGGCGCGAGCTTGATGAGGTCGCCGTCCTGGCACACGATCGCGGGAATGCCGAGCGAGCGGGCAAGCGCCGCATGCTCGGCGAGGTGCAGCGCCTCCCCGTGCACGGGAATGACGAGGCGCGGCTTGACCCAAGCGAACATGTCGGCGAGCTCGGCGCGGCGCGGATGGCCGGACACATGCACCAGATGGGTGCGGTCGGAAATCACCTCGACGCCCTGGCGCACCAGGCCGTTGACGATGCGCCCCACCGCCTTTTCGTTGCCCGGGATGGTGCGCGAGGAGAAGATCACCCGGTCGCCCTTGGCAAGCGACACGTCCGGGTGCTCGTCGAGCGCAATGCGGGCGAGCGCCGCGCGCGCCTCGCCCTGGCTGCCGGTGCACAACGCCACCACCTTGTCGGGCGGCAGGTGGCCGTAGACGTCGGGCCCGCGAAAATCGCCGATGCCGTCGAGATAGCCGGTCTCGCGCGCGACCTGGATCACCCGCTCCATGGCGCGGCCGATCACCACCACCTCGCGGCCGGCCGCGAACGCGGCGAGCGCGGCCGAACGGATGCGCGCGACGTTGGAGGCGAAGGTGGTGACGGCGACGCGACCGGGCGCGGTGCGCACGAGTTCGGCGAGCACCTTCGCCACGTCCGCCTCGGACGGCGAGCGGCCCTCGCGCACGGCGTTGGTCGAATCCCCGATCAGCGCCAGCACGCCCTCTCCTGCGAGCGCGCGCAGCTTCGCTTCGTCGGTGGGCGGGCCGATCACCGGCGTCGGGTCGAGCTTCCAGTCGCCGGTGTGGAGCACGGTGCCGAGGGGCGTGCGGATGATCAACGCGTTCGATTCGGGAATCGAATGGGCGACCGAAACGAATTCGATGTCGAACGGCCCGAGCGCGAACCGCCCGCCGAGCGGCACCACGGTGATCGCAATCTCCGGCGCGCCCGGCTCGCCCAGCCGCTTGGCCGCGAACAAGGCGGCGGTGAACGGCGTCGCGTAGACCGGCACGCGCAGCCGCGGCCACAGGTCGATGAGCGCGCCGAAATGGTCCTCGTGCGCATGGGTGAGCACGATGCCCAATAGGCTGCCGCGCTCCTCGGCGAGAAAGCGCACGTCCGGCATGATGAGATCGACGCCGGGCAGGTCTTCGCCGGCGAACGCCACCCCCACATCGACCGCGATCCACGTGCGCTTGCGGGCGTCGCCGAGCCCGTAGATCGAGAGGTTCATCCCGATCTCGCCGACGCCGCCGAGCGGCGCGAACACCAGTTCGTCGCCGGGATTTGCCATCAGACGCGCGCCGTCGCGGCCACCGGAAACATTTCGCCGGCGGCGATGCGCTCGATTTTGCCGTCGGCAAGGCGCAGCACCAGCCGGCCGGTTTCATCGAGCGTCTCGGCGACGCCCTCGAGCTCGCGCTCCGGCAGCCGCACGCGCGCGGGCGCGCCGAGGCCGGCGGCGCGGCCAAGCCAGGCGGCGCGGGTCGCGGCAAAGTTTTCGCCGCGATTCCACTCGGCGATGCGGCCCTCCATTGCGCCGATCAGGGCGCGCATCAGCGCCTCGGGCGTGACCAGCGCGCCGGACGCGGCGAGGTCGGTTGCCGGATACTCCGTGTCGCCTGGATGGCTGACGCAATTGACGCCGATGCCGATCACCGTCACAAGCGGCCGGTCCGCGGCGCCCTCGCCTTCCACCAGGATCCCGCACAGCTTCGCCCCGTCGCACACAAGATCGTTCGGCCACTTCACCTGGAGGCGTCGCCCAAGCGCCGCAGCAACCTCGATGATGGCGTCGTGGACCGCGAGCGAAGCGACGAGCGACAGCTCAGCCGCCCGCGGCGGCGGCGACGGATCGGTCAGCAGCAAGGTGGCGTAGAGGTTGCCTGGCGGCGAGATGAAGCGGTTACCGCGCCGGCCGCGGCCGGCCAATTGCTGACGCGCGGTGATCCACAGCGGCCCCCGCTCGCCCTCCCGCGCGCGCGCGAATGCCTCGGCGTTGGTCGAGCCGACCGTGTCGAGGTTGACGAGCCGCGCGCCGGAGGCGGCGGATGAATCGAATGTCATTGGATTTTGAGCATGATCTTTTGCGAAAACCGGTACCCACCCCGGATCGCTTCCCGGGTCGCGTCCGGGGCAGGCTTTTTCGGGATCATGCTCTAGAACAACGATTTCGCCGCCGTCGCCGCGGCGTCGACCAGCGGCGCCGGATAGACGAAGAACACGAGCACGAACAGCCCGGTGACGCCGAGCACCGTCTTGAGTTCGCCCGGCATGGTCTCGAAGCGTCCTTCCGGCTCGTCGAAGTACATGACCTTGACGATCATCAGATAATAATAGCAGCCGACCACGCTCGCGAGCACGCCGATCACCGCGAGCGTGTAGAGGCCGGCCTTGATGGCGGCGAGGAAGACGTAGAACTTGGCGAAGAAGCCGGCGAGCGGCGGCACTCCGGCCATGGAGAACAGCAGCATGGCGAGGAAGAACGCCATCGCCGGCTGGGTGCGGGCGAGGCCCTTGAGGTCGGCGATCTCCTCGACCATGGCGTCGCCGCGGCGCATGGCCAGGATGCAGGCGAAGGTGCCGAGCGTCATGGCGACGTAGATCGTCATGTAGACGACGACGCCCTGCACGCCTTCCGGGGTCCCGGCGGCCAGCCCGACGAGCGCGTAGCCCATGTGGCCGATCGAGGAATAAGCCATCAGGCGCTTGATGTTGCGCTGGCCGATGGCGGCAAAGGCGCCGAGCACCATCGACGCGATGGCGACGAACACCAGGATTTGCTGCCACTGGGCGGCGACGGTGGGAAAGGCGACGACGGCGGCGCGCACGAACACGGCGATCGCCGCGACCTTGGGGGCGGCGGCGAAGAAGGCGGTGACCGGGGTGGGCGCGCCCTCGTAGACGTCGGGCGTCCACATGTGGAACGGCACCGCCGACACCTTGAAGCAAAGCCCCGCGAACAGGAACACCAGGCCGAACACGAGGCCGATGCCGCCGCTGCCGGCCGCCGCGGCGATGCCGGCGAAGCTCACCGTGCCGGTGAAGCCGTAGATCAGCGAGGCGCCGTAGAGCAGCATGCCCGAGGACAGCGCGCCGAGGACGAAGTACTTGAGGCCGGCCTCGGTCGCGCGCACGGATTCGCGGTCGAACGCGGCGAGCACGTAGAGACACAGGCTCATCAGCTCGAGGCCGAGATAGAGCGCGATCAGGTCGGCGGCGGAAATGAGCATCAGCATGCCGGTGACCGAGAGCAGGATGAGGACCGGGAATTCGAACGTGGGCCGCATTTGGCGCTTGGCGTAATCGAACGACATGAGGAGGGCGGCGGCCGCGCCGGCGAGCGCGAGGATCTTGAGGAAGCGGGCGAAATCGTCGACCACGAAGCTGCCGCCGAGGCTCGCGGGCCTGGCGTCGGGCGTGCGCGCCACCAGCAATGCGGCGGCCGCGAGGAGCGCGATGGCGATCGCGTCGGCCGTCCCCGCCGCGCGTTCGCCGCGGTAGGCGCCGATCATCAATAGCACCATGGCGCCGACCGCCAGCACCAGTTCGGGGGCTGCGGCCGCAAGCGCGGATACCTGGGCGGGGTCGTTCATCGGCGATTCGTCCGGACGCTACGGCGCGAGCGCGGCGGCCTGCACCGCGCCGAGCGCGTGGGTGTAGTTCTCGACCAAGGTCGCGACCGAGGTCGCCGACATGTCGAGGACGAGCTTGGGGAACACGCCGAACAGCAGCGTGAGCACGACGAGCGGCGCGAGCGAAACGATTTCGCGGCCGTCGAGATCGGCGAGCGCGGCGAGCGCCGGCTTGTCGAGCGCGCCGAAGATCACCTTGCGGTAGACCCACAGCGCGTAGCATGCCGACAGGATGATGCCGGTGGTGGCGAGCGTCGCCACCCGGATGTCGACCTTGAAGGTGCCGATCAGGGAGAGGAACTCGCCGACGAAGCCGGAGGTGCCGGGCAGCCCGACGTTGGCGAGGGTGAACACCATGAACGCGGCCGCGTAGAGCGGCATGTTGTTGACGAGGCCGCCGTAGGCGGCGATCTCGCGCGTGTGCATGCGGTCGTAGACGACGCCGACGCACAGGAACAGCGCCCCCGACACGATGCCGTGCGACACCATCTGGAAAATGCCGCCGGCGACGCCCTGGGCGGTCGCCGCGAATATGCCCATGGTGACGAAGCCCATGTGGGCGACCGAGGAATAGGCGATCAGCTTCTTGAAGTCCTCCTGCACCAGCGCGACGAGCGAGGTGTAGATGATGGCGACGACGGAGAGCGCGAAAATCAGCGGCGCGAAGTCGTGCGAGGCGAGCGGAAACATCGGCAGCGAAAAGCGCAGGAAGCCGTAGCCGCCCATCTTCAACAGGATGGCGGCGAGGATCACCGAACCGGCGGTCGGCGCTTCCACGTGGGCGTCGGGGAGCCAGGTGTGGACCGGCCACATCGGCAGCTTCACCGCGAACGAGGCGAAGAAGGCGAGCCACAGCCAGGCCTGCATCCCGCGCGGGAACGCGAACTTCATCAGGGTCGGGATGTCGGTCGTGCCCGCCGCCCAGTACATCGCCATGATGGCGAGCAGCATCAGCACCGAGCCGAGGAAGGTATAGAGGAAGAACTTGAAAGTGGCGTAGACGCGGCGCGGTCCGCCCCACACCCCGATGATGAGGAACATGGGAATGAGGCCGCCTTCGAAGAACAGGTAGAACAGCACGAGGTCGAGGGAGGCGAAGGTGCCGACCATCAGGGTTTCGAGCGCCAGGAACGCGATCATGTATTCCTTGACGCGGCGGGTGATCGGCTCCCAGCTGGCGATGATGCAGATCGGCATCAACCCGGTGGTCAGCACCACGAACGGGAGCGAAATGCCGTCGACGCCCATGTGGTAGGCGATGGTGCCGGCGAGCCAGCGCCCTTTCTCGACGAACTGGAATTCGGCCGAGGCGGGGTCGAACCGCCACACCAGGATGAGCGAAACCGCGAAGGTGACGAGCGTCGTCCACAGCGCGATCCAGCGCGCGGTGCGCACCCCCTCGGCGCTGTCGCCGCGCGCCATGACGACGATGAGGAGCGCGCCGAACAGCGGCAGGAACGTGGTGAGCGAAAGGATCGGCCAGGAGGTCATCAGTGCGCTCCCCCTGAGAACATGAACCAGGTGATGAGCGCGGCGACGCCGATCAGCATGGCGAAGGCGTAGTGGTAGAGGTAGCCGCTCTGCAGCCGCACCACGCGGTTGGTCACGTCGATCACCCGCGCCGACACCCCGTCGGGGCCGAAGCCGTCGATCAGCCAGCCGTCGCCGCCCTTCCACAGCAGCCGGCCGAGCCACAGGGTGGGCCGCACCAGCAGGAAGTCGTAGATCTCGTCGAAGTACCACTTGTTGAGCAGGAACCGGTAGAGCATGGCGTGCTGGCGGGCGAGCGCCTCGGGAATGTCGGGCCGCCGGATATAGAACTGCCAGGCGACCAGAAGTCCGATCGCCATCATCAGGGTCGGCAGCAGGCCGACCAGGAACGGCGCGCGGTG
>DASPVJ010000606.1:0-3647 GCA_035622435.1 Xanthobacteraceae bacterium
GTCGCGCACGGACGCCGCCGGCAGCATGAGGATGCGCGCGGGCGCGAGCGTGCGCGCCGACTTCAGGTAGACCTCGTCGCGGATCACGGCGGCGAGGATGAACGTCGTCACCGGGCGGATGATGTCCAAGGTCGTCTCGCGCCCGGCCGAACGGCCGAACAACTCGACCATCCCCTCGACGACGATGTGCAGGAAGTCGGGCAACTGGCCTTCTTCGATGAGCACCACGTGCGGCGGAAAGCGCTGCAGGAAAGCGGCGTCCATCAGCCCGTCGAAATGCGCGTCGCCGGCGTCGCGGAACAGCGGCAAGGCGCGCACGAGGTCACGGTCGGAGCGGCGCACGGACGCAATCCTCCTTCATCCCCCTGCACTCTAGGCGGCCGGCCGGCGCTCGGATTGATAAATATCAATCGATAGTACAAAATCGCTCAAGCAAAGACTCCAACAATGTAAATCGAATGAATTTCGTCGCAGGGCAGGCTATTCGCAAGTGTCTTTGATTTAGCTCAAAGCATAGAGGCGGCAATCCCGCTCCCCTGGCGCCCGCGAACATCAAGGGGAGCCCGCAATGACCAGCGTCGATACCGCGGCCGAACCACGCGGCCCTTATCGGGTGTCCGGCAGCCCGGCGCTGGGGCTCACCATGGGGACGTGGGGATTCTTCGTCGGTTTCGCCGCGGTCGCGCTGTACGGGCCGGCCGCCAAATACTTTCAGGAACAGATGCAGCTCGGCGGGGTTGCGCTCGGCCTGCTGGTTGCCGCGCCGCAGCTCACCGGCTCGCTGCTGCGCATTCCCTTCGGGGCGTGGGTCGACCGGGTGGGCGGCCGCCTGCCGATGCTCACGCTCTTCGCCATGTCGCTCGTCGGCATGTGGGGGCTCGTGTTCATCCTGCTCACGGTCAAGACGCTCACCGTTGCCGCCTATCCGATCGTCATCATGTTCGGATTCCTCAGCGGATGCGGGGTCGCGTCGTTTTCGGTCGGCGTCCCGCAGGTGTCCTATTGGTTTGCGCAGTCGCGCCAGGGCACGGCGCTGGGCGCCTACGGCGGCATCGGCAATCTCGCGCCCGGTATTTTCACCCTGCTCTTGCCCTACGCCATTGCCGCCTGGGGGCTCGCCATCTCCTACTTCGCCTGGTTCACCTTCCTCCTGGTCGGGGCGGCGTTCTATGCCTGGCTCGCGCGCGACGCCTATTTCTTCCAGTTGCGCCAGCAGGGCTTCGACTCCGCGGCGAGCCGCAAGATCGCCGCTGAGCGGGGCGAGCAACTCTTTCCCAACGAGCGCGTGTGGCAGGCGGTCATCTCCGCCGCCGAAGAGCCGCGCACCTGGGGCTTGGTCGCGCTCTACTTCGTCTCGTTCGGCGGGTTCCTGGCGCTCACCGCCTGGTTTCCGACCTATTGGATCAACCTGCATCATCTTGATCTCAAGACCGCGGCCGCGCTCGGCGGGATCGGTTTTTCGCTCCTGGCCGCGATCGTGCGCGTGTTCGGCGGCTTTATTTCCGAACGCGCCGGCGGGGAACGGACCGCGGTCGTCGCCTTCATCGCCGTGCTCGCCGGCGCGCTGATCCTCAGCTTCGTCGTCGACTTCAAGTTGGCGCTCGCCGGCGAGTTGCTGATCGCGCTCGGCATGGGGGTCGCCAACGCGGCGGTGTTCAAGATGGTGCCGAAATTCGTGCCCGACGCGGTCGGCGGCGCCGCCGGCATCGTCGGCGGGCTGGGCGCGCTCGGCGGCTTCATCATCCCGCCGTTCCTCGGCGCCGTCGTCGACGCGCTCGGCACGCAAGGCTACGCCGGCGGCTTCTTCGCCTACGTCCTGCTGGCGGCGATGGCGATCGGCGTCTCCGCCTATTTCCTGCACCTCGACCGCGGCGCCAGATCGCCGGCGATCGGCCCTACCCTGCTTGCAACAAGGTGACGCGCCATGAGCCATTTCCTCGATCGCCTCACCTTCTTCAACCGCGTCGTCGACGAGTTCTCCGACGGCCACGGCATCACCACGCGGGAAGATCGCCGCTGGGAGGACGGCTACCGCAAGCGCTGGCAGCACGACAAAATCGTGCGCTCGACCCACGGCGCCAACTGCACCGGCTCGTGCTCGTGGAAAATCTACGTCAAGGGCGGCATCGTCACCTGGGAGACCCAGCAAACCGATTATCCGCGCACGCGCCCGGATCTGCCCAATCACGAGCCGCGCGGCTGTTCCCGCGGCGCGAGCTACTCCTGGTATCTCTACTCCGGCAACCGGCTGAAATATCCGCTGGTGCGCTCGCGCCTGCTCAAGCTGTGGCGCGAGGCGCGGGCGCTGCGTGCGCCGGTTGCCGCCTGGGCGTCGATCGTCGAGGACCCGCACAAGCGCGCCGCCTACACCAAGAAGCGCGGCTTCGGCGGCTTCGTGCGCGCGACTTGGGACGAAGTCACCGAGATCGTCGCCGCCGCCAACGCCTATACGGCGAAAACCTACGGGCCCGACCGCGTCGTCGGCTTCTCGCCGATCCCGGCGATGTCGATGGTGTCCTATGCCGCCGGCGCTCGTTATCTGTCGCTGCTCGGCGGCGTGTGCATGTCCTTCTACGATTGGTATTGCGACTTGCCGCCAGCCTCGCCGCAGACCTGGGGCGAACAGACCGACGTGCCGGAATCCGCCGATTGGTACAATTCTGGCTTTCTAATTCTGTGGGGCTCGAACGTACCGCAAACGCGCACGCCCGACGCTCATTTCTACACCGAGGCCCGCTACAAGGGCACGAAGAGCGTCGTCATCAGCCCCGACTATTCGGAAGCCTCGAAATTCGCCGACCTGTGGATCTCGGTGAAGCAGGGCACCGACGCGGCCCTTGCCATGGCGATGGGCCACGTCATCCTGCGCGAATTCCACATCGACCGTCAGACCGAGTATTTCAGCGAGTACGTCCGTCAATACACTGACATGCCGATGCTGGTCCGCTTAGTACAGCAGGACGGCCGGTTGGTGCCGGAGCGTCTGCTGCGGGCTTCGGATTTCGCCGACAATCTCGGCGAGAGCAACAATCCGGAATGGAAGACGGTCGCCTACGACCAAAGGTCGGGTTCCATCGTCGTGCCGCGCGGGTCGATCGGCTTCCGCTGGGGAGAGAAAGGTAAGTGGAACCTGGAGCAAAAGGATTCGGCCGGCTGCGATACCGAACTGCGCCTCACTCTCGCCAACACTAGGGATGAATTCGCCGAGGTGGCGTTTCCCTATTTCGGCAATATCGAACACGACCACTTCACCGGTACCGATCATCCAAGCGTTCTTGAAAGGTCCGTGCCGGTAAAAAAGGTCCAACTTGCCGACGGCGGGGCGCTCGTCGCGACGGTGTTTGATCTGTTCGTTGCCAATTACGGCGTCGATCGCGGCTTCGGAGGCAAGCACGTCGCTAGCAGCTACGACGCGAACGAGCCGTACACGCCAGCCTGGGCAGAGACGATCACCGGAGTGCCGCGCGAGCAGATCATCACGGTGGCGCGCGAATTTGCCCGCAACGCAGAAAAGACAAATGGCCGCTCGATGGTGATCATCGGTGCGGCGATGAACCATTGGTTCCACTGCGACATGAACTACCGCGGCGTCATCAACATGCTGGTGCTGTGCGGCTGCGTCGGCCAGTCGGGCGGCGGCAGATCGG
>DASPVJ010000607.1:0-19080 GCA_035622435.1 Xanthobacteraceae bacterium
GCTGTGCGGGTTGCTGCGTCCCACCGCCGGCCGGGTGCTGGTCGCCGGCATCGACGTGGCGAGCGACCCGGAGCGGGTGCGCGAGCGCATCGGATACATGTCGCAGAAGTTCTCGCTCTATCGCGACCTGACGGTCGAAGAGAACCTGCGCTTCTTCGGCGGCATCTACCGGGTGCCGCGCGGCGAGCTTGACGAGCGCATGCGGTTTGCCGTCGACATGGCGGGGCTTGCCGGCCGCGAGAAGGCCTTGGTCGCCACGCTTGCCGGCGGCTGGCAGCAGCGCCTGGCGCTGGGCTGCGCCGTCCTGCATCGCCCGCCCATCCTGTTCCTCGACGAACCCACGTCCGGAGTCGAGCCGGCCTCGCGGCGGCGTTTCTGGGAACTCATCCATACGCTCGCCGACGACGGCGTCAGCGTGCTCGTCTCCACCCACTACATGGACGAGGCCGAGTATTGCGACCGCGCCGCGCTGATCAACCAGGGGCGGCTGATCGCGATCGACAGCCCCGCGGCGCTCAAGCGCACGGCGCTCGGCGGCGAACTCCTGCTCGTCGAGTGCGAGGCCCTGGGGCCGACGCTCGACGCCCTGCAACAGGCGCCGGGCGTTATCGACTGCTCCGTCTTCGGCAACGCGCTGCACGTCCTCGTCGGCGACGCGGCGCAAAGCCTGCGCGATCTGCCCGCCTATCTCGACGCCCGAGGCCTGCGACCGACGAACGTCGAGCGTATCGCGCCCTCGCTCGAAGACGTGTTCGTGCAGCTCGTCGCCGCCGACATGGCGAAGCGGAGGTTCGCGGCATGAAACTGCGCCGGCTCAAGGCCATTGCGGGCAAGGAGGTGCTGCAAATCTGGCGCGATCCGCGCAGCCTGATGATCGCGCTGCTGCTGCCGTTCGTGCAGATGTTCCTGTTCGGCTATGGCGTCAATCTCGATCTCAAGCACATCCCCGCCTGCACCTTCGACCGCGAGGGAAGCCAGCAAAGCCAGGCCCTGCTCAAGCACTTCCAGGCCTCGCTCTACTTCTCGATCGCGCGCAACGTCGACAGCTACCCCGCGCTGGTGGCGGCGATCGACCGCGCCGACTGCAAGATCGCCATCGTCGTGCCGCCGGATTTCTCCGAGCGCCTCAACGACGTCGGGACGGCTTCGGTCCAGGCGATCCTCGACGCCACCGACGACAACACGGCGAACATCGCCTTCGGCTACGCCTCGGCGGTGGTCAACGGCTTTTCCAACGAAGTCGAGCTTGAGTGGCTCGGGCGGCAGGGCGAGACGCTGCAGCAGGTCCAGCCGATGGTGGTGCAGTCGCGGGTCTGGTTCAACGAAGACCTCGTGAGCCGCAATTTCATCATCCCCGGCCTCGTCGCCGTCATCATGGCGCTGGTGGGAGCGCAGCTCACCTCGCTGACCATTTCGCGGGAATGGGAGCGCGGCACGATGGAGCTGCTGATCTCGACGCCGGTCAAGGCCGGCGAGGTCATGGTGGGCAAGCTCATCCCCTACCTCGCGCTGGGCTGGCTCGACGCCGGCTTTTGCCTGGCGACGGCGGCGCTGTGGTTCGACGTTCCGTTTCGCGGGACGCTCGTCACCCTGTTCCTCACCACCACGCTGTTCCTCATCGTGGTCCTGAGCATCGGCTATCTGCTCTCGGTGTTGATCCGCAGCCAGATGGGCGCCAGCCAGATCGCGCTGCTCGCGACGATGATTCCGACCACGCTCCTGTCCGGCTACGTGTTCCCGATCGACCAGATGCCGTGGTTCATCCAGCAGGTCACCTATCTGATCTACTCGCGTTACTACGTGACCATCGTCAAGGCGGTCTTCCTCAAGGGCGCCGGCATGCCCGAGCTGGCGATGCCGATCCTGTTCCTCATGGTCTACGCGCTGGCGGTCGTGCTGCTGGCGCTGCGCGCCTTCCGCAAGAGCCTCGACTGACCATGCTTGCGCGCATCATCCCGATCGTGATCAAGGAGCTGATCGAGCTGTGGCGCGACAAATGGGGGCGTTTCCGCCTGATCGTGCCGACGATCCTGCAAATGCTGCTGTTCGGCTACGCCGCGACCTTCGAGGTCTATCACGTCTCGACCGCGGTGCTCGACCTCGACCACTCCCAGGAAAGCCGCGAGCTGATGGCGCGGTTCACGTCCAGCAACCGCCTGCGGGTGGTCAAGACGGCGCTGTCGCAGGCGGAAATCGACCGAGCGATCGACCGCAGCGACGCCGCCGTCGCGCTCGTGGTGCACGCCGGCTTCGCCCAGCTGCTGCGCAAGGGCCAGAGCGCGCCGCTCCAGGTGATCGTCGACGGCACCAACTCGAACACCGCGCTGATCGCGCTCGGCTACGCCAACACCATCGCCGCCGGATTCGCGCAAGACTACACCACCGACCTGATGCAGCGAACCCGGGGCGTCCGCGGGACGCGGCAGGTCCAGGTCGTGCTCGAACAGCGCCCCTGGTTCAACCCGGATTTCAACGGCCGTTGGTTCTTCGTGCCCGGGGTCATCGGCACCCTCACTCTTGTCATCATCGTCAATCTCACCGCTTTTGCCATCGTGCGCGAACGCGAGGTCGGCACGCTCGAGCAGATCATGGTCAGCCCGATCAGGCCGGCGGAATTCATCCTCGGCAAGACCATACCGTTCTTCATCGTCGCTCTCGGCGAAGTCGCGCTCATCGTCACGGTGGGAATGCTGTGGTTCCAGGTGCCGTTCGTCGGCAATCCGCTGGTCATGCTGCTCGGCACCACGCTTTACCTGCTCAGCCTGCTCGCGGTCGGCCTGCTGATCTCCACCCTGTGCTCGACCCAGCAGCAGGCTTTTTCGACCAACTTCTTCGTGCTCAATCCGTTCTTCATCCTGTCGGGATTCAGCTTTCCGATCGCGAGCATGCCGGACGTGCTGCAATGGCTGACCTTGATCAATCCGCTGCGCTACTACCTGGTGGTCATCCGCGGCACCTTCCTCAAGGGCGTCGGCGTCGACGTGCTGTGGCCGGATCTCGCCGCCATGGCCGCCATTGCCGTCGTCCTGCTCGCCGTCAGCATCCTTCGCTTTCGCAAGACGCTGGAATGACGTTTGTCTTCGGTGGCGTCACGCCTTCTCCAGCGCCGCGATGCCGCGCAGCAGCCGGCCCAACAGGTCGGCGCCGGTGATGATGCGTCGCTCTTTGCCCCAGACGAGAATGATGTCGTTGTCGATGACGTCGTCCTCGGGATGCTCGGGCCGCACCTTCATGCGGCCGATCACGTCGCCGAGCTTGGTGCGCGGGTCGGCGACCACGATCGGGCGGTGCCAATAGGCTTCCGGCTTCACCGAAACCTGATGGAACAGCACGTCGCGCAGAAAATGATGCGCCTCCAGTACCAGCTGGGGCTCGCCGGCCGGATCGGTGAATATCACCCACTTCCGGCCCGAGGCGTCGAGCCGGCGCAAAAACGGATCGTCGGGCGTGGCGCGGAACTGGGGCAGCACCGGCAGCCCTTTCTCGAACGACAACGCGATCACGCTGCGCGGATCGAGCGGCTCGCCTTCGTCGACCACCGCGATGTCGTCGAGGTCGAGGAAATTCAGCGCCCCGGTTGCCTCCAGTTCGCCGACGCCGCTGTCGGCGGCGCCCACGTGCCGCATGATCAGGGCGCGGAAGTCGCGCTCGGTGAACAGGACGATGCCTTCGGGCCCGAGCCACCAATTGAGGAACAGCGCGGTCGGCTTGGCGATGGGAAAAAGGACGACCCGGTAGAACTTGAGGAACGGCGCAAAGCGCCCCATGAGCCGCAGCGCGTGGCGCGCGAAATAGGCCTGCGGGAGGATTTCGCCCAGGAAGGTGATGGCGAAGGTGGAGAAGAGGAACGCGGCGATCCCCGTCAGCAGCGATCCGGACAGGAGAGTGAGAAGGACGTTGGTCGCGACGTTGCCCCACAGGATGGTCGCGAGGGTCAGGTTGGAATCCTTGCGCAGCCCGAGAATTCTGGCAGCGTTGGCGTTGCCGCCGGCCGCCGCGACCTCGAGCCGCAGCCGGCTGATGCTGAAGACCGCCAGGTTGAGGCCGGAAAACGTGGCCGACTGGACGACGCACAGGGCGATGCCCAGCCATGTCAGCGGGTGCAGTTGCGATGCGGCGTGCAGCATGGTGCCAAAGCCGGCCAGGGAAGCTTGTATCATGCCGGCGACGAAGCAACCGCAGCGAAACGGAACGGTCCATGACCGAAGTCAAGGTTACGAAACTATTCGACGAAGGAGAAATCGCCGGCCGCGTCGAAGAACTGGCAGGCGTGGTCGTCGGTCGCGTTCCGCAGGATTTCGTGATCGTGGGATTATTGGTCGGCAGTTTTGTGTTCGTTGCCGACCTCATCCGGGCGCTTCACCGTCGCGGCGCGAGGCCGGCCGTGGATTTCATCAGGTTGAGCAGCTACGGCCTCGGCCAGCAAAGTTCGGGCAAGGTACAGCTGATCGGCGAGCTTGCGCTCGATGTTGCCGGCCGCAGCGTGCTGCTGGTCGACGATATCGTGGACACCGGGCGCACCCTCGTTTACGCGCGCGATTTGCTGCGGCAGAAGGGGGCGGCGCGCGTTCTCACTTGTGCGCTGGTCGACAAGCCGAGTCGCCGCGAGGTGGCGATCGACGTCGATTTCGTCGGCTTCACGGTGCCCAACGTTTTCATCGTCGGCTACGGCATCGACTATGCGCACGAGTATCGCCATCTGCCCTTCATCGCCAGGGTCGATTAGATCCCAGGCGCCGGCCGCTATCGCTGGTACACCCCGACTAAGACCGCCTCCGCGATGAGGTGCTTGCGCGCCTCGCGCTCCACGTCGAGGCACGACGGGCCTTTGCCGACCGCCAGCCGGTCGATCGAGAGCGCCAGCAGCCGGAAGTGATAATGGTGCGGTCCGTGGCCGCGCGGCGGGCACGGTCCGCCGTAACCCGTTCGCCCGAAATCATTCACGGCTTGCGCCAAGTCCTTGGCGTCGCGTCCGCCCGCCCCCTCGGCGAGCGCCGCGCGGTCGGCGGCGATGTCGTAAGCTGCCCAATGATGCCAAGTGCCTCCGGGCGCATCCGGATCGTCGCACAGCACGGCAAGACCGCGCGTCGCCGCCGGGACGTCGCTCCACTCGAGCGGGGGCGACGCATCCTGGCCCTCGCACGTGAAGCGTCGCGGAACGGCCCCGCCGTCGGCAAAGGCGCTTGACCGCAGCCGCATGGATCGCCTCCGTCGCCCTGCAAACAATCGACGTACGAAATCGCCGCCATTGTGCTGCGCGCGAAAAATCGATTCAATAGCGACGCCGTCGTCGATATGACCGGGACCAAGCGGAATCGCGAGCAGGCCGCATGCTGATCGGCGTTCCCAAGGAGATCAAGACCGACGAATATCGCGTCGGCCTCATACCCGCGGCGGTGCGCGAACTGACCGCGCGCGGCCACAAGGTGCTGGTGCAACGGGACGCCGGGATCGGCGCCGGCATTGCCGATGCCGCCTACGCGGCCGCCGGCGCCGAAATCGTCGCCGCCGCCGATCAGGTGTTCGCGCGCGCCGACCTGATCGTCAAGGTCAAGGAGCCGCTCCAGGCCGAGCGCACCATGCTCCGGCGCGGCCAGATGCTGTTCACCTACCTGCACTTAGCGCCCGACCGCGCGCTGACCGAGGCGCTCGTCGCTTCCGGCTGCACGGCGATCGCCTACGAGACCGTGACCGGGCGGGACGGCGCCCTGCCCTTGCTCACCCCGATGTCGGAAGTCGCCGGCCGCATGGCGCCGCAGGCCGGCGCGCGATGCCTGGAAAAGGAGGTGGGCGGCCGCGGCATCCTGTTGGGCGGCGCGCCCGGCGTGCCGTCGGCCGACGTCCTCATCCTCGGCGGCGGGGTTGCCGGCAGCAACGCGGCGCTGATCGCGCTCGGCATGGGCGCCGACGTGACGGTCGTCGACCGCAACCCGGAGACCCTGCGCCGGATCACCATCCAGTTCGACAATCGGGCGCGCACGGTGTTCTCGACCGCCGATGCGATCGAGACGCTGAGCCGCCGCGCCGATCTCATCATCGGAACGGTGCTCATTCCCGGCGCCGCTGCGCCCAAGCTGATCAGCGCCGAGACCGTGCGGGCGATGAAGCCCGGCGCGGCCATCGTCGACGTGGCGATCGACCAGGGCGGGTGCGCCGAAACGTCCCGGCCCACGACCCATTCGCAACCGACCTACGTGGCCGAGGGCGTGGTACACTATTGCGTCGCCAACATGCCGGGCGCGGTGTCGCGCACTTCGACCTTCGCGCTCAACAACGTGACCATGCCCTTCGTCCTCGCGCTTGCCGACAAGGGCTTGGTGCGGGCGCTGGTCGAAGATGCGCACCTGCGCGCGGGCCTCAACGTGCACGCCAGCCTGATCACCCACCCGGCCGTGGCGGAGGCCCTGGGCATGGCCTATACGCCGCCGGAGCAGGCGCTAAAAAACCAAGTCTAGGTTCGCAGCCGATCGGCCGAATTGATCTGGCTCAAAGCGGGGCGTCCTTCGTCGGGATAGGCATGATTCCATGACCCACGTGCACGACATCCCCGGCCCCGACGAGATGCCCGAAAGCGTGCTCGCCATCTCGCCCGAGAAGGTCTTCTTCGTCATCGTCAAGGCGCGGGAGTTCGACGCCAAGGACGAAGTGAGCGATCCGGACGACAGCTCGAACCCGACCGACGACGGGGAGATGGCCGTGCTCGAGGACCACCTGGACGACCCCGTGCTCCAGGAGTTGACCGCCTTCATCAATGCCCTGTCGGAGGACGAGCAGATCGATCTCGTGGCGCTGACGTGGCTCGGCCGCGACGACTATTCCGCCGCCGATTGGGCGAGCGTGCGCGCGGAAGCCTCCCGCGCGCACAACAAACGAACCGCAGCCTACCTGCTCGGCACGCCGCAGCTCGGCGACTTCCTCGAGGAAGGGCTCGCCGTGCTCGGCTATTCGCTCGAGGAATACGAGACCGGGCGGCTTTAGGTCGCGTAGCCCCCGACTGAGCGCGGCGTTCAAACGACATCGTTCGCTGCAATGCAACGGATGCCGAGCGCGGCAAACCGCTCGCGCGTCGCGGCGACCGAGCCGTCGACGTCGATGCCGCGGCAGGCGTCCTCGACGACGACGACGTTGAAACCCTCGCGATGGGCGTCTTCCGCCGAGTAGCGGACGCAAAAGTCGAGCGCCAACCCGGCGAGGAAAACGCGCGTCAGGCCGCGCTCGCGCAGGTAACCGGCGAGGCCGGTCGCCGTCGTCCGGTCGTTTTCATAAAGGGCCGAATACGAATCGATGGCGCGGCGAAATCCCTTGCGCAGCACCAAGGCCGCATGGGGAATCTGCAAGTCGTCGCGGAACTCCGCTCCCGGGCTGCCCTGCACGCAATGATCCGGCCACAGCACCTGCGGGCCGTAGGCGACGTCGATCGTCTCGAACGGGCGCCTGCCGAGATGCGACGAGGCAAACGACAGATGCCCGGGCGGGTGCCAGTCCTGGGTCAGCAGGACGTTGGCGAATGTCCCGGCGAGGCGGTTGACGACCGCGACGACCTCGTCGCCGCGCGGGACGGCCAGACGGCCGCCCGGGCAGAAATCCTTCTGAATGTCGACGACGAGGAGGGCGTCGCTATCCGTCACCGCTATTGCGTTCGCCATCGTTCCGTTTCCGATTCTGCGGGCACCCATGCTCCGCCATGGCGGCCTCGCCCGCCGTCATCTCGGCATATAGGAAGCCCCAACCGCACCTGCGACCCAAAGCCGGATGGCGGGAAACCGGCATCAATGCATGAACAGAACCGCGTGGGCCGTATGTTCGAGAAAATGTTGCGTGCATCCGCCGAAGAACAATTGATGCGTGCGCGAGTGCCCATAAGCGCCCATCACCACGAGATCGGCGCCGCAGTCGCGGGCAGTGGCGGACAGAAGTTCGCCGGGTGAACGGCCGTCGGCAGCGACGCGGCGAACCTCGGCGTCGATCCCATGCCAGGCGAGGTGGCGCGCCACGTCGCTCATTGCGTCGGCGGAAGCGTCCGCCGATTCAGGCACGTTCGCGACCACGACGCGATCGGCCTTGGTCAGGAGCGGCATGGCGGCGGCGAGCGCCCGCGCCGCTTCCGGCGTCTCCTTCCAGCAAACCATGACCGTTCCGGTCAGCGTGGCCGGGCGTAGCGCCGCGGCGACCAGGATCGGCCGGCCGGAGCGCAACAGGATCTGGTCGATGAAATCCGCCGGCAAGCCGTCGGCCCGGGTGTGGCGCCCGAGCACGGCCATGTCGTTATGGCGCGCGAGGCGTGCGAGCTGCTCCGCGGCCTCGCCGCCCTGCTCGCACAGGCTCGCCGAGACGCCGCCGTATTCGCCCGGTGCCGTCGCGAGCGGGATGCCGGACTGCGCGCAAAAGGCCTCGAACCGCCGATGCGCCGCGGCCGAACGCGCCTCGTCCTCCTCGCGCAGTTCGCGCAATGCATGGCGCAGCCCCGCGCCCCGGGCAAAAGCCACATGCGGCGTATGGCGCGCGGCTTCGGCGAAATCGACCCGTAGGTGAAAAACCTCGAGATGCGCGCCGAACGGCCGCGCAGCGGCAAGCGCGGTCGCAAACACCACGCTGTCGATCTCCCCGCCGCTCGCCGTCACCAGGATGCTTTTCATCGGACGCACCCCCGCTTCGCGGGTTATTGTTGGCGCATGATCTCTTGCGAAAACCGCTACCCAGTCTTCGGGATCATGCTCTACGCGGCGGTTTTCGGCTCCGCTTCCGCCGCCGGTTCGTAGACCACCATTCCCGAGATCGGTTCCATCCACGAGAGGTGGTTGGCGACTTTCTTCACGCCGGGGACGTTCTCGGCGGCGACCACGGCAGCCTGGCGCTGATGGTCGACGGTGACCACTCCCCACAGCTCGACCGTGCCGTCGCGGACGGTCACGTCGATGAGATCGCGCGGCGCCCACGGCTGTTTCGCAAGTTCCGCCAGCACCCGCTGGCGAATCGCCCGATCGTCCTTGGCGACCGGCGCGGCCGCGCTGGCGACGCTCGCGAGCGCATGCAGCAGGTTGGCGCGGCTGACGATGCCGACCACGCGACTTCCGCGCATGACCGGCAACCGCTTGATGCGGCGCTGCTCCATCACGCGCACAAGGTCCTCAACCGGCGTATCTTCGTTCACGGTGACGGGCTCGCGAGTCATCACCTCGGACACCTTGCGGCCGTGGGAATGGACGTATTCGTCGGCAAGCCGCCCCGGTCCGGCGATGAACTGGAGCCAGCGCGGGCGCCTGCGCTCGGTTCCCGCCTCCACCCGTCGGAGGAAATCGCCCTCGGTCACGACGCCGACGAGCCTGCCGGCGCCGTCGATCACCGGCAGCCCGCTGATCCGGTGCTGCAGCATCAGGCGGACGCACTCGGTAATCGATGCGTCCGGGGCGACCGAGATCACCCGACCGCTCATGATATCGGCGGCTTTCATGGCGGGACTCCTTTGGTTCCCTGCCATACTAGCGACACGCCGGGCCTGAGAATTGACTCAGGTCAAATTCGGACGCCAGGAACGGTGTCCTTGGCGGGAATCCGACAGCGGCGGTTTCCCGAGCGCGCCATTCCCCAAACGCCAGCATCGCGGCCGCAAATGGAATGACGCCGCTGTCGCTCTCGGTCATCGCCGGCATGCTTGCCGTGTGCCTCGCGCTTGCCTTGGCGCTCGATCAGGTTTTTTCGCCGGGGATAACCGACGCCAGCGCAACGCTGCCAAGGACCGCGAACGCCGCACCGTAATAAAAGATTGCAGTGTGGCCGATGTGATCCCAAAGCAGACCGCCGACGATACTCGCCACGATCTGCAGCACGCCAACAGTCGAATTGTACCAGCCGATGCCGCCGGCGCGGAGATACTCGGGCACGAAGTCGGACGCGAACGCCTTGCCGACCGCGCGGAACATGCCTTGAAATAGTCCGTAGAAAGCGAACAGGGCTGCTATCGCGACGATGCTGCCGCTCAGAGCAAAGCCGAGATAGGTGATCAGGAAGATAATGAACGACGCGAGCAGGACATTCTTTCTCCCCCAGGCATCGGAAAGCGACCCGGCGGGATACGAGATGAGCGCGGCCACAAGGTTGAATCCGGCGTAGATCAGGATCGTCGTCTCCAGAGATGCGCCGATGTCCTGCGTTCGCAAAATGAGGAACGCGTTGGAAGAGTTGCCCAACCCGAACAATGCCGTTACCCCCAAATATTTCCAGTAGTTTATGGGAAATTGTCGAAGGCTGATGTCGATCTTTGACTTTGCGGCAATCGGGATGGGCCGTTCCTTCACGAGGGCAACCATGAAAAAGGCCAGCACGCCGGGAATGAAAGCTACAAAGAAAACGGTGCGCATGCCGATCCCCAGCGAATAGAGCAGGAATACGGCGAACAAGGGCCCGATGAAGGCACCCGCGTTGTCGCCAACTCCTTCCAACCCAAACGCCCTGCCTCTATCTCGCTCGTCGACTGACGACGCAATCAGCGCATCGCGTGGCGCGGAACGGATGCCGGTACCCAGCCGGTCCAGAAGCCGCGCGCCGAATAGGCCTTGCCAGACGGCCGCAATTCCCATCAGTGGTTTGCCGAGCGCGGCCAGCAAATAGCCGACCAGCGCGACGGCTTTTCGCCGCCGCAGTCTATCCGACAGCGAGCCGGAGAAACCTTGCACGATATTCTGCGTTGCCTGGGCAAAGCCGTCGATCAGTCCGACGATGCTGCCGGTGGCGTTGAGCGTTTGGGTCAGAAAAACGGGCAGAACGGGGTAAAGCATCTCTGTCGAGATGTCTGCGAACAAACTGGCAAAGGCAAGAAGAAAAGTGTTTCTCGAAAGGCCGGTGAAATATCGTTGCACCATCTGTGCACCTGTCAACGGTTCATCGCATCATGATGGTGGAAGGTTAGAGTTCGCAGTGCAGACGGCCGGAGCGGGTTCACGATTGACCATACGACTTTAACGCGTAAAGGCGACGCCTGCTAGCGGCTTCAACATAGGCCGGGTTGAGCGTCGTATATTGACGCAAGTCAAATCCGCGCCGGTCGCGGCGAGGTACGGAGGTCCATGGAACCGCTGCTCGACGGCACCCTGCGCGGCGACCGGCTGGAGCTTGTGGCTTCGGGCCCGTGGACCGGCACGCATGTCGATGCGCTCGGGCGGCTGATCGCGGCAGCGGCGGTTCACGGCGCGCAGGCGCGCCGTCTGACCATCGACATGGCGGGGGTCGCGGCGCTCGACACGCTGGGCGCGTGGCTCATCGAGCGCCTGTTACGCGACGCTGCCGCGCGCGGGCAGGAGGCGGACCTCGCCCGGCTGCCGGAACGCTATCGCGGCCTGTTCGATGAGCTGCGCCACGTCAACCGCCATCCTCCCTCGTCGCCCGCCCGACTAAACCCGGTGCTCGCCGGCCTTGTCGACCTCGGCCGCGCCACGGTCGGCCTGAAGGACGAGTTCAAGCCGTTCCTCGAAATGTTCGGCGCCATCGGGGTGGCGCTTTCCCGCGTGATCTTGCATCCGGCGCGGCTGCGCCTGACGTCGGCGGTGCATCACTTGAGCCGCGTCGGCTGGAACGCGGTGCCGATCATCCTCATGATTACCTTTCTGATCGGCTGCATCATCTCGCAGCAGGGCATCTTCCATTTCCGCAAATTCGGCGCCGACGCCTACGTGGTCGACATGCTGGGCATTCTGATCCTGCGCGAGATCGGCGTGCTCCTCGTCTCGATCATGGTCGCCGGCCGCTCGGGCAGCGCCTACACGGCCGAGCTCGGCTCGATGAAAATGCGCGAGGAGATCGACGCGCTGCGCACCATGGGGTTCGACCCCGTGGAGGTTCTCATCCTGCCGCGCGTGCTGGCGCTCATCGTCGCGCTGCCGATCCTCACCTTCCTCGGCTCCATCGCCGCGCTCTACGGCGGCGGGCTGGTGGCGTGGCTCTACGGCGGCATGAGCCCGGGCATCTTCATCGCCCGGCTGCGCGAGGCGATCTCGGTCACCCATTTCGAGGTCGGCATGATCAAGGCGCCGTTCATGGCGCTGGTGATCGGCGTCGTCGCCTCCAGCGAGGGCCTGCGCGTCAAGGGCAGCGCCGAATCCCTCGGATTGCAGACTACGACATCGGTGGTGAAATCGATCTTCCTGGTGATCGTCATGGACGGCCTGTTCGCCATCTTCTTCGCCTCGATCGGAATGTGACGATGGACGCGGCGGTGGAGCATTGGGCGATTCGCGTGCGCGAGCTGACCGTCGGGTTCGGCGATCAGACCGTGCTCGACCGTTTGTCCCTCGACGTGCGGCGCGGCGAGATCCTCGGCCTGGTCGGCGCGTCGGGCGGCGGCAAGTCGGTTTTGCTGCGCACCATCATCGGGTTGATTCCCAAGCGGGCGGGCCGGATCGAAGTGATGGGCATCGATCTCGACCGGGCGCGCCGTCAGGATGCGAGCGCGATCGAGCGCCGCTGGGGCATTCTGTTTCAGCAGGGCGCCTTGTTCTCCTCGTTGACGACGCGGCAGAACGTGCAGTTCCCCATGCGCGAGAACCTGCGCCTGCCCGAGCGCCTGCTCGACGAATTGGCGACGGTGAAGCTCGAAATGGTCGGCCTGAGCCCGGAGGACGGCGACAAGTTTCCCGCCGAACTGTCGGGCGGCATGACCAAGCGCGCGGCGCTCGCCCGCGCGCTTGCGCTCGACCCCGAGATCGTCTTTCTCGACGAACCCACGTCCGGGCTCGATCCGATCGCGGCCGGCGATTTCGACGCCCTGATCCAGACGCTGCAGCAGACGCTCGGCCTGACCGTGTTCATGGTCACCCACGATCTCGACAGCCTGTACACCGAGTGCGACCGCGTCGCCGCGCTCGCCGACGGCAAGATCGTTGCGGTCGGGCCGATCGAACAGGTGCTCGCCTCCGAGCATCCCTGGGTGCAGGCTTACTTTAGGGGCAAACGCGGCCGTACGCTCATGTCGGCAGAGAAATAGAGGCTCACTCCCATGGAAACCCGCGCGCCCTACGCCCTGATCGGCATCTTCGTGCTGGCCGTCATCGCCGCGGTGTTCGGCTTCGTCTACTGGCTCAGCAACACGGGCGGCCTGGGACAGCGGGCGGTCTATCAGGTCCGCTTCGAGAATTCGGTGGCGGGGCTGCTGACGGGGGCGGCGGTTCTGTTCAACGGCATCAGGGTCGGCGAAGTGACCGACCTCAAGCTGTCCGCCGACGACCCGCGCCAGGTGTTGGCGACGATCGCAGTCGCGCCGTCGACGCCGGTGCGCGCGGACACCCAGGCGGGACTGGAATTTCAGGGGCTGACCGGGGTTCCGGTGATTGCGCTGCAAGGGGGCAGTGCGACGGCGGTGGCGCCGCCGGGCGCGCCGCTCGTCCTCGTCGCCGATCCGGCGTCCGGTGAAAGCATGACCCAGGCCGCGCGACAGGCGCTGCAGCGGGTCGATGCGGTGCTGTCGGAAAACGCCGAGCCGCTGAAGAACACCATCGCCAATATCAACACGTTCGCGGCGGCGCTCGGGCGCAATTCGGACAAGGTCGACGGCATCGTCGCCGGGCTCGAGCGCATGACCGGCGCCGCACCGCCGCTGCCGCCGCCGCCGGCCTACGATCTCGCCGCCCCGCGCACGTTTGCGCCGTTCGCCAAGCCCAAGGGGCAGCTTGCCGTGCGCGAGCCGACCGGGCCGATCCTGTTCGACACCCAGCGCATCCTTGCGCGCGGCAAGGGCGGCGAAAGCGAGCCGCTCACCGGCGGCCAATGGAGCGACAACCTGCCGAAGCTCGTGCAGGCGCGCGTGATCCAGAGCTTCGAGAACGCAGACCTCGCGGCTTCGGTCGACCGCCAGCTCGACGAGGTCAAGGCCGATTATCAGCTCCTGCTCGACATTCGCAGCTTTCAGCTGGTGACGGCCGGCGCGCCGGTTGCAGACGTCGAGTTCACCGCGAAAATCGTCGGCGACAACGGCCGCATCGTGCAGGCGAAAACCTTCCACGCCAGTGCGCCGGCCAAGGCGGCGGATGCGCCGGCCGCCGCCGCGGCGCTCAGCGAGGCCTTCAAACAAACCGCGACGGAACTGGTGCCGTGGGTCGCCGCGGCGATGTGATGCCCGGCCCCCGTTTGATCTACCTCAACCTATCGACGGCGTGGTCCGCTAGAAATAGGCTGATGCCGGCGGCGCCCGGGGCCGCCAAGGCGAGCGGACCGCGATGAAGAACATTCTCGTCAACTTGGCGGCCGGCAACGACGCCGCCTCCACCTATGCGATATCCCTTGCCGAGGCCTTCGACGCCTACCTTCTGGGCGTCATATTCACGTGGGTCCCGGCGATCAGGCGGTCGGTGACGCACACGGTCGCGGCCGGGCTCATGGAGGCGCACCGCCTGGAGAGCGAGAAGGCGGCGCAGGCGGCGCTCGCCCGTTTCGACGCGGCGACGCGGCGCGCGGGCGTGTCGGCAGGCGCGCGCATGTCGGCGACGACCTTGCCGGGCGCATCCGATCTGTTCGGCCGGCTTGCCCGCCGGTTCGACCTGTCGATCGTGGGCCAGGCCGAGCCGAACACGGTCGCGCTCGAGGACCTGATCGTCGAGGCGGCCCTGTTCGATTCCGGCCGCCCGGTGATCGTGGTTCCCTCCATCCAGCACGGCGGCCTCAAGCTCGATCGCGTGCTCATGTGCTGGGACGGCAGCCGGGCCGCCGCCCGGGTGTTCGCCGATGCGATGCCGCTCATCAAGCGCGCGGCCACGATCGAGGTGGTCATGGTGACGTCGGAGCCGCCGAAAAGCGACGAGCTGCCCGGCGCCGACATCGCGGAAAATCTCGCGCGCCATGGCCTCGCCGTCAACGTCAAGCGCATCGGCCGCGGCGGCATCGACGTGGCCGCCACCATCCTCAACTACGCATCCGATGCGGCGGCCGATCTCATCGTGATGGGAGCCTACGGTCACTCGCGGCTGCGCGAATTCGTCCTCGGCGGAACCACCCGGGCCATGCTCGCGTCCATGACGGTGCCGACGCTGATGTCGCATTGACATGGCGCCGCACGGCCGGCGTTGCGATGCCGCGCGAATGGAGGGCCGAACATGCCGTACGCCGCGAACAGCGACTTGCCGCCGCCGGTGCGCCGCGTCCTTCCCGCCCATGCCCAGGATATTTATCGCAAGGCCTTCAACCATGCGTTTGCGGCCTACGGCGCGCAGGACGGCGGCGAGGAGCGCGCGCATCGCATCGCCTGGGCCGCGGTCAAGCGCTCGTACCGCAAGGTCGGCGACGTTTGGGTCGCGCGCTAGCGACGGTCGGGTAAATTGCCGTGCATTGACCTATGTCAATGCCGCAATCGATAGAGTGCGGTCTAATTACTCTGCCGCCAGTGCGCGGCATGTCTAGCCGATGGAGGTGTCGATGAATCTCAGAACCCTCATCCCGGTTGGGCGTGGGCGACCCAGCCTGTGGGCTTGGAACGACAATCCGTTCATGAGCCTGCAGCGCGAGGTCGAACGGGTGTTCGACGACTTCTCGCGCGGGTTTCCCACCTTCGGCGCGACCGAATTGACGCCGAAGATGGACGTGTTCGAGACCGACAAGGAGTTCGGGTTGACCGCCGAGTTGCCCGGTCTCGAGGAAAAGGATGTCGAGGTCAACGTGACGGACAACATCCTCACCATCCGTGGGGAGAAGAAGGCCGAGAAGGAGCAGAAGGACAAGGACTATCGGATGGTCGAGCGCTCGTACGGCTCATTCGCGCGCTCGGTCGAGCTTCCGGCCGGCATCGACCCGGACGCGATCAAGGCGACCATCACCAAGGGCGTACTTAAGGTGACGGTTCCCAAGCCCGCGCCTGCGATCACCAAGAAAGTCGGCATCAAGGCCGCTGCCTAGAGCGTGATCCCGAAAAAGCCTGCCCCCGCACTTGATGCGGGGTGGGCACTGGCCTTCGGAAAAGATCACGCTCCGGGAGCAACAGGGGCGACTAGGCGTGCTCCGCGGCAACGTGGGGCACGCTTCCTGTTATGGTGGGGTGGGATGCGTCGTCATCCCGCTCATGTTATCGTGCGCGGCGAACCGCGAGTAATAAAACCCGTTATCGTAAGGGTGCATAGCCATGGCCGCAGTGAAAGCCGCCAAGGGCGACTGGATCGTCGTCTGCGACGGCCGCAAAGCGTTGATCCTGGAAAACATCGGCGGCGAGGCGTCCCCGCAACTGCACACGCGCGAAGTCAAGGAGCATCCGGTGCCGGCGACCCATGAGCAGGGCAGCGACGCGCCCGGCCGCGCCTTTGCCTCGGTCGGCTCGGCGCGCAGCGCCGTCGGGCAGACCGACTGGCACTTTCAGGCCGAGCGGGATTTCCTGCGCGCGCTCGCGGGCGAACTCGACCGCGCCGTCGTGGCGGGCAAGACCCGCCGCGTCGTCATCGTCGCGCCGCCGCGCGCCATGGGCGTGCTGCGCCAGGCCTATTCGGCGCCGCTGCGCGCTGCGATCGGCGCCGAGCTGGCGCACGATTACGTCCGGCTGCCGGTCGGCGAGATCGAGAAACGGCTGTTCGAGTGAACATTTGCAGCGCGGCCTGCATGGGCGGAGCTCCCGGATATCGCTCCGCTTATCCGGGCTGGAGAAATCACATCACACCTTGTGCGCTTCGAGCGTCGCGGGATGGAACAATTCCTCGACCGCGAGCTGGCGCGGCGAGAGGCCCTGGGCGTGGTGGTGGCGCAGGAACGCCTCGATCACGTGGCGGTTGGCATCGACGCCGTAGGACCAGAAGTCCTGCCCCATCAGCGCACGGGCGGCCTTGAGCTGCTCCTCGACGAACGGCAAGGTCACCTTGGTGGCCGAGGTGTCGCCGAGCTTGGCGAGCGCCAGGGCCTTCGCCTGCTCGAACGCCTTGAGCACCGCGGCGGGAAGCCACGCGTGGCGCTCGGCGATCTCCCGGCGCACGCCCACCAGGTGCATGATGGGAAAGACCCGGGTGCGCCGGTAGTAGTCGGTCGCCGCCGCGGTCGGGTCGTCGAACAGCCAGCCTACGTGCGGATGTCCGCGGGCGATGAACGCCGGCGGCCGCGGTGCCATGAAGCCGTCGATGTCGCCGCGCTCCAACAGCTGCGAGATGGTCGTGCTGTTCGGCGCATCCTCGATGCGGATGTCCCGCGGCAGGTCGAGGCCGATCTTCTCCGGCCGGCCCGGCGTCTCGATGCCGCCGCGCACCCAGACCAGGTCGGACGGCTTGATCCCGTGATCCTCCTCCAGGATGGCGCGCGCCCACACGTTGGCGGTGAGCTGATATTCCGGCACGCCCATCTTGCGGCCCTTGAGGTCGGCGGGCGTGCGAACGCGGTCGGTGCGCACGTAGATCGAAGTGTGGCGGAACGCGCGCGAGACGAAGGCCGGAACGCCGACGTAGGGATTGCCGCCGCGCGCGGTCTTCAACGTGAAGCTCGACAGCGATAATTCGCAAATGTCGAACTCGGCGTGGCGAAACGCGCGGAAGAAGATTTCCTCCGGCACGAGCGTCATGTAGGTGGCGTCGACCCCGTCGATCGCGACCGCGCCGTCGATCAGCGGGCGCACCCGGTCGTAGTCGCCGACCGCCACGGAAAGCTGGAGCTTGGACATATCAGTGATCGGTGATCAGTAATCAGTGACCAGTATTCGCAAGCCAATGTCGTCTCGCCTGTCCATGGTTCGCCCTCTTTTCTGGTGACTGATCACTGGTCACTGATTCTCGTCAATGCCGGATGCCCGGCACGTCGAGCTTCAGCCCGTTGCTCTGCGCGGTCAGATAAAGCTCGAGGTCGCCGTATTCCTTGGCGTCGGGCTCAAGCTCGTTCGCCCACACCGCCACCTGGCACCACTGGAAGCGCTTGCGCACGTCCCAGATCGCCTGCTGGCTGGTGCGCCAGGTGGGGAAATGGTCGAGCTGGCCGCGCATCTGCGCGAGCCACTGGCCGCGGATCCATTTGTTGGCGCCGCGCCCGGCGGAGTGGCAATCGACGCAGGCGAAGTTGAGTTGCCCGACCTTGCGCATCGCCAGCGCCTCGCCGCGCGCGTAGGCGGCCTTGGCGTCGGCGCTTTCTCCGTCGACGGCGATGGCGCCGCCGTTGGCGAGGAAGCGCAAAAAGACCGCAAGTGCCGTATTCTCGTTCGATTGCATCAACCATAGATGGCCGGTCGTCGCCTGGGCGTGGCGGGCGACGAACTCCTCGACGCCGAGCACCTTGCCGAGCCGCGGCTCCCATTTGGGCATCGCCGCCGCCCATGCCTTGAATGCCGGCGCCGGCTGCGCGTGGCAGGAGGCGCAGGACGCGCCGCTCGGCCCGGGCAAGGTCCACAGCGCCGGCGCCTTGTCCTCGACCGCCCACATGGCGGGATTGACCATGGCGTCGAGGTTGTCGCGCGTTTCGACCGGCGCCGGGCGCCTCCCCGGGTCGTCGAGCGCGTCGCGAAACTTGGCCGGCGCCGTCAAGGTCTTCAGGAACGCGACGATGTCGCCGATTTCCTTGTCGTCGAAAAGGCCGTGGCTGCCCCACGGGGGCATCAAGGTGTCGGGGTTGTAGACGCGCGCGTCGTAGACGTAGTTGAACAGCCATTCGTCGCCGCGCCCGGCGTTGCCCAGTTCGGAAAGGTCGGGCCCGACGTTGCCCGGCAGGTCCGCGTTGCCGGCCGGTCCCATCACGTGGCAGGCGAGGCACGATCCCCCGCGACCGCGGTCGGCGACGAGCGTGGCGCCCAAGGCCGCATCGCCCTTGAGCGGCGCTCCGAGCTTGCGCGGCGCCGTCGGCGCGGGCGGGGAGGCAAGCGCGGCAAGCGTATTGAACTTGGATTCCTCGCGCGCCGGCCAATCGCGATACCGGCGCCACGGCCGCGCCGCGGCGTCGCCGTCGGTCGCGATCGGCGCCGCACTCAGGCTTTGCGCCGTGCCGGCCGACGGACCCAGGCACAGCACGAGCCCGAGGCCGAACGCCACCGCCATGGCCGGCGCGCGGTCAGGCGACCGTGATGGTTTCGTCCGCCGTGATCGTGCTGCCGTCATCGTCGATCCAGGTGAAGCGGAAGGTGCCGCTCTCCTCGACCCTGACCGTGAACTGGAA
>DASPVJ010000608.1:0-4083 GCA_035622435.1 Xanthobacteraceae bacterium
CGAGCACGTCGTCCTTGGTCACGACGTATTCGCCCGCGAGCAGCCGGGTCTGGCGAATGCCGAGCTGCGGGGCCACGTCGACGACGAAGCAGTCCTTGAAGCCCGGCATGCTGGCGCGCACGAAATCGACCAGCGCATAGATGCGCTTGCGCCCCTCGAAATCGGCACGGGTCAGATCTTCGACCTTGAGGCCGTCGTAGCCGGTCATGTGCGGGCAATTGCACCACACGACGCCGGGGAGCGGGGTCTTGAGCCACCAATGCTCCCACGAGCCGCCGATCACGCGCTTGGCCTGCCGGTCGAGCGCCGCGAAGGCTTCCGGCTCCGCCAGCGCGAAGCGCTCCGCCTCGTTGGTATCGACATTGCCGAGCCGGAACACGGTGGTGACGATGTAGGCGCCTTCGATGAAGGCCGCGCCGGCGGCGGCGGCGACGTCGAGGTCGCCGGTGGTGTCGATCACCACGTCGCCGAGGACCGCCTCGCGTCCCGCCTTGGTCTCGCAGATCACGCCGCGGATGCGGCCGTCCTGCACGAGCGCCTTGGAGAACCAGGAGTGCAGGCGCACGTCGACGCCAGCCTCGGCGATCATTTCGTTCGACGCCCGCTTCCATCCGTCCGGGTCGAACGCCGCCGCCATCACGATCGGCTGCGGCTTGATGCGGGCGCGGAAGTCGTTGCAGCCCCAGCGCGCCCATTTGCGGTAAAGCTCCCAGCTCTGGCCGCGCTCCTCGGGTGGCGGAAAGACGCAGGTACCGACCCGGGCCATGCGCTCGATCATCTCCATGCACAGGCCGGTGACGGTCACCTCCTCGCCGTTGTGCATGTCGTCGAGCACCAGCACCATGCCGCCGGAAGCCAACCCGCCGAGATAGGGGTAGCGCTCGACAAGGGTGACGGCGCAACCCGCGCGCCGCGCCGCGATTGCGGCGGCGAGGCCGGACGGCCCGCCGCCGACGACGAGCACGTCGCAACGGGCCGCCACCCGGGCGGTGCCGGGCCTTTCCTCGACGTGGTCCGATGGTGCCATGGAATTTCCCTTCGTCAGTGCGCCACCGCCGGCTGCCAGCGCACCATGAAACGTTCGGCGAACGAGATCGCCAGGAAGAACGCGACCGAGAACACCGACCCGACGATGACCGTGGCGTAGAGCATCGCCGAGTCGAAATTGTACATCGCCTGGATAATAAGCGCGCCGATGCCGTAGGTCGATCCGATCCATTCGCCGACGATGGCGCCAATGACCGAGGTCGAGGCGGAAATCTTCAGGGCGGAGAACAGATAGGGCAGCGAATTATACAGGCGCAGCTTGAAGAACACCTCGTGCCGGGCGGCGGAGAGCACGCGCATCAGCTCCATCGCCTGCGGGTTCACCGATTCGAGCCCGCGCACCATGTTGACGAGCGTCGGGAAGAAGCAGATCAGCGCCGCGATCGCGATCTTCGGCTCCATGCCGTTGCCGAGCAGCAGCACCAGGATCGGCGCTTTGGCCACGACCGGAATGGTGTTGATGACGACCACGATCGGGAAGAACGCCTCCTCCATGGTCTTCTTGTGCACGAACACCGTGGCGATGACGATGGCGGCGAGGTTGCCGAGCAGGAAACCCGATATCGCCTCGATCGCCGTCGGCATGAGGTTGGCCATCAGCACCGGGAACTTGGCGTAGAGCGTCGTGACGACGCTCAAGGGTGACGGCGCGATGAACGGCGGAACGTTGAACACGTAAACGAGGGCCGCCCAGACGATGAGCGCCGCCGCGAGGCCGACCGCCGGCAACAGGCGCCGGCGCCAGGTCTCGTAGCGCCGGCGCCGGCGATAGGCGGCTTCCGCCGCCACGGTGTCGAGCGCGAAATCGGCGGCAATGTCGGTGGCGGTCATGACGCGCGCCTCCCCAATAAGTCGCGCAGCCTCGCGGCGATGCGCACGAACGGCTCGGTTTCCCGGACGGCAAGGTCGCGGTCGCGCGGCAGGTCGATGGGCACGATGTCGCGCACCCGGCCGGGATTGGCCGACATGACGAGGACCTGCTCGCCGAGAAACATCGCCTCGTAGACCGAATGGGTGACGAACAGGATCGTGGTTCCGGTCTGCTGCCAAATGCGGCGCAGCTCCTCGTTCAGCCGGTCGCGGGTGATCTCGTCGAGGGCGCCGAACGGCTCGTCCATCAGCAAGAGGCGCGGGCCGCCGACGAGCGCGCGGGCGATCGCGACGCGCTGGCGCATGCCGCCGGAGAGTTCGTGCGGGAAGTTCTGCTCCCAGCCTTCGAGGCCGACGAGCTTGATGAGCTCGCGCGGCGTGGGATCGCCGGATTTAAGCCCGCTAAAGCCGCCGACTTCGAGCGGCAGTTCGACGTTCTCGAGCGCGGTGCGCCACGGCAGCAGCGCCGCGTCCTGGAACACGAACCCAAGGGAACGCTCGAGCCGCGCCTGGCGCGGCGACATGCCGAACACCGAGAGAGTGCCGGCGGACGGCGCGATCAGGTCGGCGACCACGCGCAGAAGGGTCGACTTGCCGCAGCCCGACGGCCCGAGCAGGCTGAGAAACCCGCCGCGTTCGAGCGAGAACGAGATGTTGTGGAGCGCGGTGACCGTGCGCCGGTCGGAGACGAAGCGCACCGACACATCGCGGCAGGCAACCGCTGCGGCCTCCGCCCGAGCCGCGACGGGCGGAGCGGGGATCCCCGCGGGCACGGCCGGCGTCGCTGCGCCCCGAGCCGCCATGGCTCAACCGATCTTCGGCCGGCTGTCGGCAGTCGCTTTGAGAATGTCGAGGGTCATGACCTCTTCGAGCTTGGGGACGCGTTTGGAGAACTGGCCGAGGTCGGCGTAGAGGGCGATCTGGTCCTGCCAGACCGCGGGATCCATGGTCCCCCAGCCCTCGGCGGCGGTGCGCGGGGAGAACGAGAATTTGAGCATCACGTCGAGCGCCTCGCGCTCGTCCGCGGCGTTGAGGTTGGGAAACTCCTTGACCAGCAACTCCACCGCCTTGTCGCGGTTGGCGGGATCATGGGCGAACGCCCAGCCGGCGGCGGTGGCGCGCAGGAACGCGGCCAAAACACCGGCACGGCTCTTGATGGTCGTGGCGGTCGCGTAATAGGGCAGGGCGTAAAGCTTCACGCCGGTGTCCCACAGCCGCATCGTCACGTATTGGCCTCCGAACACGCGCAGCGCCGTGGTGTTGGTCAGCCAACCGGTGACCGCATCCACTTGGCCGGTCAGCACCGGCGACATGTCGGCGCCGATTGGAACAATCTGGACGTCCTTTTCCGGAATCTTGTTCTTCGCCAGGAGCGCGCGCAGCAGGATGACGCCGGTCGCCTGAATGCCGACCTTCTTGCCGACGAGGTCCTTGGGCTCGCGAATGGGGTTCTTCGGCAACGAGAAGAACGCATAAGGGTGTTCCTGCGCCCCCGCCGCGAAGCACACGATCGGAATGTCCTGGGAGGCCGCCAGCATGAGCGACGGGCTCGAGGAAACCTGGCCGATCTCGAAGCGGCCCGCCGCCACCACCGCCACGCCGTCGATGTTGGGGCCGCCGGCCTGAAAGACGAGGTCGATCCCTTCGCGCGCGTAGTAGCCGAGCGCCTTGGCGCAAACTTCGCCGATCTGGTTGCCCGACAGCAGCCAACCAAGCTGCAGGTTGACGGTCGTCTTGCCCTGGGCGTGCGCGGTCACGTCGACGAAGGTGGTCGCGACGGCTGCCCCCGCGACCTTCAGGAAACCGCGCCGATCGATCGTCATCATCGCGCTCCCAAATTTCTGCGCTCGCTGGCCGTGAATTAGATCACGGTTCCCACGGCCCTCACGCATAATCGTCCAGGGAACGTCACGCGGGCAAGGGCCGACCGGGCCGTGCAATGGCGGCTCACCGCACGCGCGCAAGCGCGGCGCGCGCGGCCGAGCGATGCGCCGGCGTGATGCTGCCGGCAACGAGGCGGATGGCGGTTGCAAGCACCGCCGCGTCGTCGGTGAAGCCGATGACCGGCAGCACATCCGGGATGGCGTCGAAGGGGAGCACGAAATAGGCTAGCGCACCGATCAGCGCGGCTTTCACCTGCAGCGGCGTGTCGCGGTCGAACGCGCA
>DASPVJ010000609.1:0-3579 GCA_035622435.1 Xanthobacteraceae bacterium
GGGCGAGCGGCTACAAGGGCCGCGGGCCGGTTCGTGCGCGCCCCAGCGTATTGAATTTCCTATGATTCATACCGCTCCGGCGAGGACCGCCCGGACAGACGGGGCGGCGTCGCCGCAATGGCAGGCAGGTCGTCATGGCAATGGATAAGAGGCCGATCAGCGTCACCAGCGAGCGGCCGCGCCGGGAAAGCGGCTTCGGCGAAATGTGGCGGGTGCTCGTTCAGGCGGGCATCATCGCGCTGGTCATCCGCACGTTCCTGTTCCAGCCGTTCAACATTCCGTCCGGATCGATGAAGGCGACCTTGTTGGTCGGCGATTACCTGTTCGTGTCGAAATACACCTATGGCTTCAGCCATTATTCGCTGCCGTTCTCCCCGCCGCTGTTCTCCGGCCGCATCCTCGGCTCGCCGCCGCAACGTGGCGACGTGGTGGTATTCCGGCTGCCGCGCGAAGACTCGACCGACTACATCAAGCGGGTGATCGGACTGCCGGGCGACCGCATCCAAATGATCCATGGCGTCCTCAACATCAACGGCGAGCCGGTCAAGCGCGAGCGCATCGACGATTTCGTCGAGACCGGCGAAAACGGCAATGCCGCGCCGGTGCGGCGCTGGCGCGAGACGCTACCCAACGGCGTGAGCTACAAGACGCTCGATCTCTACGACGAAGGCTTCTACGACAACACCGGCGTCTACGTGGTGCCGCCCGGGCACTATTTCATGATGGGCGACAATCGCGACAATTCTCAGGACAGTCGTACCTCGCAGGTGGGCTACGTGCCGTTCGAGAACATCATCGGGCGGGCCGAGATCATTTTCTTTTCGGTCTACGAGGGCGAGCGCGGTTGGGCGGTCTGGCGCTGGCCATGGTCGGTGCGATGGGATCGGCTGTTCACGATCGTCCGGTGAGCGGATCGGCGGGGCAAAAGTCGGCGAAGCGCCGGCGCCGCGGCGACCCGGCGGAAGGCACAGCTCCGCGCCGCCGCGCAACCAAGCGACGCCGCACGCGCGCCGGGCAGGACGCGTCGGCGCAAGCCGCCGATCTCGAGGAGCGCATCGGCTATCGATTCACCGAGCGCGTCTGGCTCGACCGCGCCCTCACCCACAGCTCGGCCCTGACCGCCGGACGGGACCGTGCCGGCAGCTACCAGCGGCTCGAGTTCCTCGGCGATCACGTGCTCGGCCTTGTCATTTCCGACATGCTGTTCGGCGCCTTTCCGGCGGCGACCGAGGGCGAACTGTCCCGCCGGCTCGCTGCCCTGGTGCGCAAGGAGACCTGCGCCGACGTTGCGCGTGCGATCGACCTCGGCCCGGCCATGCGGCTCGGCAATTCCGAGATTCAGGCCGGCGGCCATCGTCGCACCGCGATCCTCGCCGACGTGTGCGAGGCGCTGATCGGCGCCGTCTTCATCGACGGCGGCTACGCGGCTGCCGCGGCCCTGATCGAGCGCTACTGGCAGGACTGGATGCTCAAACCGGCCCGGCCGCTGCGCGACCCGAAGACCGTGCTGCAGGAATGGGCGCAGGCGCGCGGCATGCCGGCGCCCTCGTACCGGGAAATCGAGCGGTCGGGGCCCGATCACAGCCCGGAGTTCCGCGTCGCGGTCGAGCTTTCCGAGCGCACGCCGGCGGAGGGCACCGGCCGCTCGAAGCGCGCCGCCGAGCAGGCCGCCGCCGCAGCCATGCTGGTGCGGGAAGGGGTGCCGGCGGATACGGCCGATGGCTGAGGCCGGCGCGGCGCCCGGGCAAACCCGCTGCGGGTTTATCGCGCTGATCGGCGCGCCCAATGCCGGCAAGTCGACGCTTATCAACGCGCTCGTCGGCACCAAGGTGTCGATCGTCAGCCACAAGGTGCAGACGACGCGCGCGTCGCTGCGCGGGATCGCCATCGAGGGCCGATCGCAACTCGTCTTCATCGACACGCCCGGCATCTTCGCGCCGCGGCGCCGGCTCGACCGGGCGATGGTGACGACCGCCTGGGGAGTCGCGCACGATGCCGACCTGGTCGGCGTCCTCGTCGACGCGCGGCGCGGCCTCGACGGCGACGTCGCCGCCATGCTCGACCGCCTCGCCGACGTGCGCCGCGACCAGTTCCTGATCCTCAACAAGATCGATTTGGTGGAAAAGCCGGGCCTGCTGGCGTTGGCGCAGGCGGCAAACCGACGCGCGACCTTCGAGGCCACTTTCATGATCTCGGCGCTCGACGGGGACGGCGTCGCCGACATGCGGCGGTGGCTCGCGGCGCGGGTGCCGGCGGGGCCGTGGCACTATCCCGGCGATCAGGTTTCCGACGCGCCGCTGCGCCAGCTCGCCGCCGAGATCACCCGGGAGAAGCTCTACCTGCGCCTGCACCAGGAACTGCCGTATCATTCCACCGTGGAGACGGCCGCGTGGAAGGAACTCGACGACGGCTCGGTGCGGATCGAACAAACGATCTATGTAGAGCGCGAAAGCCAGCGCAAGATCGTGCTCGGCAAGGGCGGAGCGACCATCAAGGCGATCGGCAGCGAAGCGCGCCGCGAGATCGCCGATGCGATCGAGGCGCCGGTGCATCTCTTCCTGTTCGTCAAGGTGCGCGAGGATTGGGGCGAGGATCCGGAACGCTATCGGGAGATCGGGCTCGAATTTCCCGATGATTGACGCCGCGCGCCGGCGCCCGCATGGTTTGCATGGCGCCTGGCGACTCGCGAGGCGACGATAACGCCATGGAATGGACCGACGAAGGCATCGTGCTCGGCGTGCGCCGCCACGGGGAGGCCAATGCCATCCTCGAAGTGATGACGCACGCCCATGGCCGGCATCTCGGCCTTGTCAGGGGAGGGGCGGGGGCGCGGATGCGCCCGGTGCTGCAGCCGGGCAACGCCGTGCGCGCCATCTGGCGGGCGCGACTGGACGAGCATCTCGGCCATTACGTGGTCGAGGGATTGCGGCTGCGCGCCGCCGACCTCTTCGCCGCGCCCCATGCGCTCTACGGCGTGACCCACCTCGCGGCGCTGTGCCGGCTGCTGCCCGAGCGCGACCCGCACCCGCTCGTGTACGCGGACCTCGCCGCCATGCTCGATCGGATGGGCGATCCCCTCGCCGTCGCGGTCGCGGTCGCGCGCTTCGAGCTCAAGCTGCTTGCCGAGCTGGGGTTCGGCCTCGACCTCGACCGCTGCGCGGCGACCGGAAAGCCCGGCGATCTCGGCTACGTCTCGCCCAAGTCGGGCCGCGCGGTGTCGCGCCAGGCCGGCGCGGCGTGGCACGACCGGCTGCTGCGGCTGCCCGGCTTTCTCCTCGACGATGCGCCGGCGCGGCCCTCGGCGGGCGAGCTTGCCGACGGCTTCGCGGTGACCGGGTTTTTCCTCGGCCGCCACGTGCTGGAGCCGCGCAGCCTGCGCTGGCCCGAGGCGCGCGACCGCTTCATCGCCGCCGCCGTGCGGCCGCTGCCGCGCTCGGCGGCCTCGGCCTGATCGTCCCTTGTTCGTGCGCGAGCGCCGCAGTACCGATCCGCCATGGGCAAACGACTGATTCCCCCCGAGGAGCACGGCGAGGTCCAGGAGATCGCGCTGCGCGAGGCGCTCGAGGAGCGCTATCTCGC
>DASPVJ010000610.1:0-3546 GCA_035622435.1 Xanthobacteraceae bacterium
TATTGGGACATGGATGTCGCGCGCTATCGCGCCGCTCTCGAGAGGCGACAGGCCTGTCAGGCGGCGTTTGCCGCGCTCGCGGCGGGCTACGATGCGGTGCTGACGCCCGCGGCGACCGGGGCGGCACCTGACGTCGGCGAAACCGGCGACGCGGTCATGAGCCGGTTCTGGACCGCCCTGCACGTGCCGGCCATCACGGTGCCGACGTGGTCGAGCGCGGACGGCCTGCCGCTCGGCCTCCAGCTCCTCGGCGCTCTTGGCGCGGACCGGGCGCTCGCCGAAACGGCGCAGTGGTTGTTCGAGCGGAGATGAACATGGGGAGCCCGAGCCGCCGCCGCGTGCTGCAGGGCCTGCTCGCGAGCGGGCTCCTCGCCGAGCCGCTGTCGGCGCAGGAGCGCCCCGCCGTGCTCGGCGCCGCCCGCAAGGAGGGCAAGCTGGCGCTCGCCACGTCCGTGTCGGCGGCGGACTTCCCCCGCTTCCTGCAAGCGTTCATGGCCAAGTATCCGTTCATCGACGCGACCGGCGGACTTTACTCCGCGCCCACCGGGCGGGTGCTGGCGCGCCTCGACGCCGAGATGCAGGCGAAGAACCTCAGCTTCGACGTGCTGCACGTGGCGAGCCTCGCGCCGTTTCTCGCGCTCTCGCGCAAGGGCCGGCTGCTCGATTACCGCTCGCCGGAACTCGACGCCTACCCGCCGGAGGCGCACGACCGCGGCCAATGGGCGACCGCGCGCATCATCGGCGTCATCATGGCGTACAACAGGAACGTCCTGCCGCCCGGCGAGGCGCCGAAGGCGTGGGTCGACCTGCTCGAGCCCGCGTTCAAGGGCCGCAAGCTGATCATCCAGGATTCCGCCGCCGGCACGAGCTTCAACCAGATGTACCTGCTGGAGAAACGGCTCGGCGCCGACTTCATGCGCAAGTGGGGCGAGCAGGACCCGATCGTCGTCGCCACCGCCGCCCAGCTCATCGACATGCTGGTGCGGGGCGAAGCTTTGGTCGGCGCCACCGTCGATCACTTCCGCGCCTTCGAAGCGCCGGCGGTCGCGGCCGGCATCGTCGGCGTCTACCCGAGCGAAGGCATGCCGCTCGCGGTCGCGCCGATCGCTATCCTCAAGGACGCGCCGCATCCCAACGCGGCGCGGCTGTTCATCGATTACGCGCTGTCGGAAGAGGGGCAGAACCTGCTCGCCGTCGACATTTTCGCGGTCTATTCGATGCGCCAGGGCGTGCGCACCCCCGCCGGCCAATTGCCGCTCAACGACGCCAAGCCGATGCTGCCGACCGATCTTACCGACTACGAAGCGGCGGCGCAGAATTTCCCCGAGACGTTCGAACGGTACTTCAAGTCGTAGGGCGAATGGCGACCCAGTCGCATGCCGCAGTGATGAAGCCGGCGCAACGGGACATCCTCCCCGCCGCCGAGAGCGCGCTTGCGGCCGGGCTGAGCCTATTGGTCGCGGTCCTCGTGCTGGCGCCGCTCATCGCCGTCGTGCTCGCCGCCGTCGAGGACGGCGGCAGCCTCAGCGCGCGCTGGCTTACGGCGGCGCTCGCCTCGACCCGCGTCATCGGCAACACCCTGTTCGTCGGCGTCGGCACGACCGCCCTCGCCGTCGCCATCGGCGGCGCGCTTGCGCTCGTGCTGGTGCGCATCGACACGCCGGGACGCGGGACGCTGGAGCAGTTGGTCATCCTGCCGCTCTACGTGACGCCGCTGCTCACCGCCATCGCCTGGTCGTGGCTCGGCTCGCCGCGCGGCGGGCTCGTCAATCTGTTCGCCCGCGATGCGCTCGGCGTCGCCGACGGGCTCGTCAACCTGCAGAGCCCCGGCGGCATCGTGTTCGTGGCGGCCCTCGCCTATGCGCCGCTGCCGTTCCTGCTGATCGCCGGAGCCTTGCGCGCCATGGACCCGGCGCTCGAAGAGAGCGCGCGCATTCACGGCGCGTCCGCCGCGTCGGCCTTTGCACGCGTGACCTTGCCGCTCGCCCTGCCGGCGGCGCTCGGCAGCGCGCTGTTGGTGTTCGTGCAGGCGATGGGCCTGTTCAGCGTGCCGGCGGTGCTCGGCATGCCGGCTGGGTTCCGCGTGATCGGCACCGAAATCTACCGCCTGCTCAACAACTACCCGCCGCGCGCCGGGCAGGCGGCCGCCTGGGGATTCTTGCTGCTCGCCGTCACCGCCGCGCTCGTCGCCGTGCAGGCCGCGGTGCTCGATCGCCGCTCCTTCGTCACCGTCACCGGCAAGGCGTTCCGGCCGCGCCTCGTGGCCGTCGGGTCGGTGCGGCATGGGCTCGCCGCCGTGGTCTGGCTCTACGTCGCCGCCGCCGTCGTGTTGCCGGTGCTCACCCTCGTGTGGGCGGCCCTCGTCAACTTCCTCACCGTCGACCTCAAGCTGATGGCCTTCGACCTGCGCCATTTCCGCTACGTGCTGTTCACCTATCCGAAGACCTATCTGGCGGCGCGCAACAGCCTGCTGCTCGGGGTGGCGACCGCGACGCTGGTGTGCGCGATCGGCTTCGGCGTCGGCTGGGTGGTGGTGCGCACGCGCGGCCGGGCGCGCGGCTTCCTCGACCAGGTCAGCATGGTGCCGCTGGCGCTGCCCTCCATGGTGCTCGCGGTCGGGCTGTTGTGGACCTACGCGGGGTTCACCCTGCTGCCGATCTACGGCACCATCTTCATTCTGCTGGTCGCCTACGTGACCCACTTTCTTCCCTTCGGCGTGCGCGCCGCAGCGGGCGCGCTGCGCCAGCTCCACCCGGAACTGGAAGACGCCGCGCGGGTTGCCGGCGCGGGCCTCGCCAAGACGCTGCGCCTCGTCGTCTTCCCGCTGGCGCGGCCGACGCTGATGGCGGCGTGGACCTTGCTGTTCATCCTGGCGATGCAGGAAGTCAGCGCGTCGATCCTCCTCTACACCAGCGGCAGCACGGTCCTGTCCGTCGCCGTGTTCGACTTGTGGGAGGCCGGCAACGTCAACGCGCTCGCGGCGCTCAGCGTGATGCAGCTCGCCGTGACGTTCGTCGCCCTCGCCTTCGTGCTCGGCGCGCGCCAGCGCGAGGTCGCCGCATGAGCGCCGTGGTGACGGTCGAGGATCTCGTCGTGGGTTACGGGGCCGTGACCGCGGTCGACGGCGTCAGCTTCGCGGTCGCCGCGGGCGAGCACGTGACCCTGCTCGGCCCGTCCGGCTGCGGCAAGACCACGACCTTGCGCGCCGTCGCCGGGCTCGAACATCCGCGCTCCGGGCGCATCGTCATCGCCGGGACGCCGGCCTACGACCGCGGCGCCGGCATCGACGTGGCGCCGGAGAAGCGCGGCCTCTCCATGGTGTTCCAGTCGTACGCCATCTGGCCGCACATGAGCGTCGCCGACAATGTCGGCTTTCCCCTGCGCGTGCGCGGCTCATCCCGCCGGGCCGCCCGTCCGGCGGTCGAAAAGGCGCTCGCCCTGGTCGACCTCGCCGACTTTGCCGACCGCCCGGCGACGCGCCTTTCCGGCGGCCAGCAGCAGCGGGTGGCGCTGGCGCGCGCCATCGCCTACGAGACGAGGGTTGTC
>DASPVJ010000611.1:0-2175 GCA_035622435.1 Xanthobacteraceae bacterium
TTTCGCTCGAGCGGCTGGCGTAACGGCACGGCGTCATTGCGAGGAGCCCGAAGGGCGACGAAGCAATCCAGGAGCCGCGGCGGCGTATGTTGCCCTGGATTGCTTCGCTGCGCTCGCAATGACGGCGCAGGCGATCAGCCCCTGCCGACCAACCCATCCAGCTCGCGGTAGTCCGGCAGGGTGGTGTCGATCTGGCGGCCGGCGACAAGGACCAAGCGGTCCGCCTGCGGCCGCGACAGCAGTTCGTTCAACGTGCGCGCGCGGGTGACGATCAGGTCAGCCGGCCGGCCGGCCGCGATCCGCCCGTGCCCGCGAAGGCCCATGACGTCCGCCGGCGTCGCGGCGACCGCCGCGATCCACGGATGGGCGCAATGGTCGAGGTGGCCGATGCGGGTCGCCTCGCGGAACACCTCGACGAGGTCGAGGTCGCCGTAGGCGTAGAACGGGTCGCGCGTGTTGTCGCTTGCGACCATGGTCGCGACCCCGGCGGCGGCGAGTTCGTGCAGGGGCGTAATCCCGCGCCAGCGCGGCGTGCGGCCGGGTGCGCGGTCCTGCAGGTACATGTTGCACATGGGCAGCGACACCACGGCGATGCCGGCGTCGGCGACCCGCGCGATGGTGTCGGCGCGCTCGTTGTCGCGGTAGAGCGTAAGCGAGCAGCAGTGCCCCGCCACCACGCGGCCGGGGAACTTGTGCCGCACCGCCGCCCGGGCGATGGCGCCCAGCGAGCGCGCGTGTTCCGACGCGCTCTCGTCGACGTGAAAATCGAGATCGAGGCCGTGGGCTTTCGCCGCCGCGAAGGCGCGGTCGAGCGCAAGGTCGAGATCGCGGATCGGCTCGCCCGGAAACGTGTTGCCGCCGAGGATGCCGCCGTGGCGCGCGGTGGTCTCGACCACGCGGCGGAACTGGGCCTCGTCGTCGAGCGCCATGGTCAGGGGATAGAGCGAGACCGCCTGGACGGCGATGCGGTCCTTCCAATCGGCGCGCACCTCTCCCAGCACCGGCCAGGTGATCGCGGTCTGCCGGCCCATCGAATCGATGTGGGTGCGGATGGCGCCGGTTCCGTGCGCATAGGCGCAGCGCAACGCGAACTCCATGCGCGCGCGCACGTCGGCGGCGGACCAGTTCGCCGCCCGGTCGGCCATGACGGCGTGGCGTGCCCCGGCGATGGTTCCGTCCGGGTTGGGGCGGCGCGCATGGATGTGGCCTTTGTCGAGATGGGTGTGCACGTCGACGAGGCGCGGCAGCACGATGCCGTAATCGACGTCGAGGGATGGCGGACCCTCGGCCGGCGCGTTTGATCCGGCCGGTGCGACCAAAGCGACGCGCCCGCGTTCGACGCGGATGTCGCAGGACGCGAGGCCGTCCGCATCCGCGGGGCCGAGCCCGTCCGCCGCCAACAGGCACGCGGGAACGCGGGCGTTGATCAGGCGGAAGTCCGCGGCCGGAACATCGGCGAAGGCGCGCGTCATCGTGAGGGTCCGTTTGGCAACTCGCTCCGTGCCCATGTAGCCCGCGCGCGGCTAAACTGATAGAGCAAGACCGCATGCCGAGCCATTCGCTTGTCGCCCCGCCCCATGAAGCGACCGATCACGCCGTCCTCGATTCGTCCGCCGTTCGCCCGCTACAGCCACGCCGTCGAGGTCCGCGCGCCGGCGCGGCTGTTGTTCGTGTCGGGGCAGCTCGGGGTCGCTCCCGACGACACCGTGCCGGACGGCGTCGAGGAGCAGGCGGTGCTGTGCTTCGAGAACATCAAGGCGGTGCTCGCCGCGGCCGGCATGTCGTTTGCCGACGTAGTGCGGTTTTCCGCCTACGTCACCGACCGCGCCTATTTCCCGATCTACGGCGCGGTGCGCAGCCGCTACGTCGACGGCGACGCCTTCGCCTCCACCTTGGTGATCGTCTCCGGCTTCACCCGCCCGGAGTTCAAGATCGAGGTCGAAGTGACGGCGGCGCGCGTGGAGTGACCCGCGGCGCGGGCGCGCAATGACGCGCGCGGTCCGCGGCCGGTTGCTCAGTTTCGCCGGCGATCCTGCCGAGACCAAGGACGCGGTGCGCTATTGGCCGGACGGCATCGTGGTCGTCGAAGCGGGGCGCATCGCCGCCGTGGGCGACGCCGGCGCCATCGGCCCGACCTTGCCGCCGCAGACGCCGGTCGACCATTACCCCGATCAT
>DASPVJ010000612.1:0-17630 GCA_035622435.1 Xanthobacteraceae bacterium
GAAGAGGTCGAGGAGTTCGCGCTGGCCGTCGAGGCCGAGGCGACGCAGCCGGCGCGCGAGGCGCCCGGTGGCGATCAGCCCGGCGAGCGCCGCCAGCGGACGGCCTTCGACCACGTTGGGCGGCGTCTCCAGCACGAGCGCGCGCAGCACGTCGGCGACCGCTTGCAGGCGGGCGCGGTAATCGTCGAGGCGCGCGGCGTCGCGGGCGGAAAATTTCGCCACCTCCTGTTTGGTGCGCCCGCCGCCGACCTTGAGATAGCGGCCGTCGTCGAGGGGGAGGAAATTGGCGATCGGACGCTCGACCACGCGCAGCCCGTGCGCGGCAAGATCGAGATCGCGCACGATCTTCGGGTTGAGCAGCGATACCGTGTAGGCGGCGGTCGAATTGCGGAAGCCGGGAAAGAATTCCTCGGTGACCGCGGCGCCGCCGACGACCGCGCGACGCTCCAGCACGACCACCTTGCGGCCGGCCGCCGCCAGATAGGCGGCGCAGACGAGGCCGTTATGGCCGCCGCCGATGATCGCAACGTCGTACATGCGCGGCGAGCTATAGCAAGCGCGCGCCGGGGCGACGAGGCCGCAGGTCGGCTGGTTCCTGCTTGTTTTTGCTACGGCAATGCCGTAGTATGCGATGAATGCACAGTGTCGTGGAGACGCCCGCCTATCTCGCTGATGCTGAGCGACTTTTCACCACGGAGGAACGGACTGCCATCGTCGATCACGTTGCCGCAGATCCCGAATGTGGCGTCCTGATTCCGGGCACCGGTGGGATCCGGAAGGTGCGGTTCGGATTCGGCGGACGCGGCAAACGTGGCGGCGCGCGTGTCATTTATTACCTGGCGGGAGACGAGGTTCCGATCTTCTTGCTCACGGTGTTCGCCAAGAATGAAAAAGCCGACCTGACGCCGCGGGAGCGGGCCGGGCTTGCTTCTTCAGTCAAAGAAATGACCATAGGCTATCGGAGACGCCCATGACAAAGCGGGCATTCGACAAGATCAAGGCGGGGCTCGACGACGCTCGCGCTTTTCTCGACGGGAGCGCCGACAAGCGGCGCTACCGGGTCCATGTGCCTGAGAAGATGGACGTGAGGAAAATCCGCATGCGACTCGGCCTTTCGCAAGAGGCTTTCGCGCAGACCTATGGATTTGCGCTTTCCGCGGTGCGCGATTGGGAGCAAGGTCGCCGCCGCCCTGAGCGCAGCGCGCGCATACTTCTCAAGATCGTGGAGAAGGAGCCGGATGCGGTGACGCGCGCCCTGGCGCGCTGAACAGCGCGCCCTTCCTTTACCAGCGCACCGCGCCGCTCAGGCGCATGACGTAGCTGATCACCTCGGCGACCGCCTTGTAGTGCTCGGGCGGGATTTCCTGGTCGAGCTCGACGGTGGCGTGCAGCGCGCGGGCGAGCGGCGGGTCCTCGACGATCGGCACGCCCGCCTCCTCGGCGACCGCGCGGATGCGCTGGGCGATGAGGTCGGCGCCCTTGGCGAGGCACACCGGCGCGTTCATGCCACGCTCGTACTGAAGGGCGACGGCGAAGTGGGTCGGGTTGGTGATGACGACCGAGGCCTTGGGCACCTTCGCCATCATGCGCTTGCGCGCGCGGGTCTGGCGCAGCTGGCGGATCTTGGCCTTGATGGCCGGGTCGCCCTCGGTCTGCTTGAACTCCTCCTTGAGTTCGCGCAGCGACATTCGCTGCCGCTCGTGCCACTGCCGGTATTGCCACAGGTAATCGAGCGCGGCGATCGCGGCGAGCACCGCGACGACGACGCCGAGGGTGCCAAGCGAGAGCGAACGCGTCAGGTCGAGCAGCCCCGCCGGGTCGGTTGCGACCAGGCCGTCGAGGCGGCCGCGCTCCGGCCACAGCAGCGCCGCCATGATGCCGCCGACGAGCGTCAGCTTGGCCAGGCCCTTGGCGAAATTGACCAGCGCCTGGCGGGAGAACAGGCGCTTGAGGCCGGCCGCCGGCGAAATTTTCGACAGCGCCGGCTGCAACGGCTCGGTCGACCACAGGAAGCGGTGCTGGATCATGTTGCCGGCAAACGCCGCCGCGATGAGCAGCAGGAAGGGAACCGCGGCGGCGGCGATGATCTCGGCGCCGAGCTTGTCGATCAGCCGCATCAGGCCACCGCCGTCGAGCGGCACCGCGTGGGCATTGGCGACGAGGCCGCGCAGCGCCGTCTCGAGCCCTTTGCTCATGGACTCGGCAAAGATCATCAGGGCAAGGGTCGCGGCGCCGATGATGAACCAGGTGTTGACCTCTTGGCTCTTGACGACGTCGCCGCGCCGGATCGCCTCGTCGAGACGTTTCTGGGTCGGCTCTTCCGAGCGTTCGGTCTGGTCGCGTTCGTCGGCCATGCCGCGTCCGTTTTATTGTTGGAGCATGATCTTTATCCGAAAACCGGTGCCCACTTTTCGGGATCATGCTCTACGAATACGGCGCGAGCTCGCGCAGCACGCCTTCGAGATAGCCGTGGAACGTCGACATCATGGCGCCGATCACCAGCAGCAAAACGAGAAAGCCGATCAGGATCGACGCCGGCACGCCGACGAAGAACACCTGCATCTGCGGCATCAGCCGCGACAGCACGCCGAGGCCGAGGTTGAACAGGAGCCCGAACACCAGGAACGGCGCGGACAGCTGCACGCCGACGCGGAACGCGCCGGCGGTGGTGCGGGTGACGAGCGCCGCCATGTCGCCGGTCAACGGCACCTCGCCCGGGCGGAACAGGGCGTAGCTGTCGTTGAGCGCGGCGATGACGAGATGATGCAGGTTGGTGGCGAACAGCACGGTGATGCCGAGCAGGGTGAGGAAATTGCCGACGATCATGCCCTGCTGCCCCTGGGTCGGGTCGACCGCGGTGACGAAGCCGAGGCCGAGCTGCTGGGCGACGATGCTGCCGGCGACCTGCAGGGCCGAGATGGTGAGGCGGGCGGTGAGCCCGAGCACGGCGCCGATCAACAGCTCCTGGGCGAACGCCAACAGCACCGGGCCGAGCGCGCGCAGGTCGACCGCATAGGCGGCCTGGTGCAGCGGCATCAGGACGGCGGTGAGCACAAGCGCCGCCACTAGGCGCACGCGGCTCGGCACGCCGGTTTCGCCCAGCCCCGGCAGCAGCATGAACATGGTGCCGATGCGGGCGAACATCAGCATGAAGGCGGCAGCGACGGCGGGCAGGAAGCTGATGTCGATGCGCATGCGGCCGGAACGCTCAGCCGCCGACGATGCGCGCGGCGATGCGCGCCATGTGGCCGCCCAACACGTCGCCCATGAACGGCAGCACGATCAAGAGGGTGATGAAGATGGCGAGGATCTTCGGCACGAACACCAGGGTCATTTCCTGAATCTGGGTGAGCGCCTGGAACAGCGAGATGAGGACGCCGACCGCGAGCCCGACCAGCATGAGCGGCGCCGCCACCAGCACCAGGGTCATGATCGCGTCGCGCGCCACGTCGAGCACTTCGGATCCAGTCATGTCAGTATTCAGTAATCAGTAATCAGTATTCAGTGATCAGAAAGCCAAACCGAGTTTTTCTGATTACTGATTACTGATTACTGACTGCTGACCTCTGTTAGATCGGCATCTGCAGGATCGTCTGGTAGGCCTGGATGACGCGGTCGCGCACCGAGACCAGGGTGGCGATCGCGGTCTCGCTTTCGGCCACCGCGGTGACGAGGTCGACCATGTTGGCCTTGCCGGACGCCGCCGCCACGGTCTGGGTGTCGGCCTTGCGGCCGGCCTCGAGCGTGCCGCCGAGCGCCTCCTTGACGAGGGCATCGAAGCTCGGCCCGGCGGTCGCGTCCCCGACCGTCTTCGCGAGGCCCGCGCCCGGATCGCTCAGGCGGGCCAATTGGGCATAGGCATTGGCGGCGGCGACGGGGGTCGGCATGGAGCGGGCCTTTCCGGTTTCAGGCGGTGAGGATCGCGAGCGTGCGCTGGATCATGCGCCGCGTCGCGGTGATGACGTTGAGGTTCGCCTCGTAGGAGCGCTGGGCGTCGCGCATGTCGGTCATCTCGATCAGCGGATTGACGTTGGGATATTTGACGAAGCCGTTGGCGTCGGCGGCGGGATTGCCGGGCTCGAGCTTCTGGCGAAAATTCGCCTGGTCGAAACTCACCCGCCCGAGCGACACGACGCTGGCGTCGAGTGCGCGGTCGACTTCCGAGCGGAAGGTCGGAATCTTGCGCCGATAAGGGTCGCCGCCCGGCTGCGTCGCGGTCGAATCCGCGTTGGCGATGTTCTCGGCGATGATGCGCATGCGGCCGGACTGGGTACGCAATCCCGAGGCGGCGATCGTGATCGCTTTGATGAAGTCCATGACGGCTCTCCCTATCGCCCTTCGCCGACGTCAGGCCTTGCCGAGCGCGGTTTTGATGAGGCCGAGGCCGCGGCTGTAGAGGGTGGTGACGAGCTGGTAGTCCATCTGGCTGGCGGCGACCTTCATCATCTCGTCCTCGAGATTGACGGCATTGCCGGCGGGGCGGGTCTCGTAGCGCCCGCCGCTCTCGGCGGCGAATTGCGACCCGCCGGCCCAGGCGGCGCTCAGGTGCATCGGGTCGGTGCGCACCAGCGCCACCGGGCCGGCGGTCGCAGTCGCGCGGCTGAAATCGGGGGGCACGAGCTCGCGCGGCTTGAAATTCGGCGTGTCCGCATTGGCGATGTTCTCGGCGTGGATGCGCTGGCGCTCCTGATGCCAGGCCATGCGGGTGCGCAGCATCGCGAAGATCGGGATGTCGGAAATCGGCATCGGTTCGCCTCGCCACGCCGCCGCCGCTCGGGCGACGGTAGGCAGAGTTTGCCGAGAGCATGGTTAATGCCGGGTTAAATGCGCGAAAATGCCCGGCGAGGCGGCAACCTTGCGTTAACCATAGAACCGACGGCGGGACGGGGAATCCGCCCGAAATGCCCCACTTGCGTTAACGATTTGTTATAGTTAGGGCCGGCACAATTTGCCGCCGGCGTTTACCGGGCGTGCCCGGTGCCGGTTGGCCGGGAGGCGGGGCCAAGAGGGACACATGGAACACCTGTTCGGCGAGGGCTTGCTCGTCAAGGCCCTTCTCGCACTCGCGATCGTCGGCGTCCTGATCGCGGCGACGTTCTGGTTGCTCAGCCGCTTCGGCGGCACCCGGATCGGAGGGTCCGCGCGCGGGCGCCAGCCGCGGCTGGCGGTGATCGACGCCGCCGCGGTCGACGGACGGCGCCGGCTGGTGCTGATCCGGCGCGACAACGTCGAGCACCTGGTGATGATCGGCGGTCCGACCGACGTGGTGATCGAGCAGAACATCGTGCGCGCGGTGCCGGTGGCGCCGGCGCGCGAGGCGGCGGCGCGGCCGCCCGGAGCGCCGGAGTCGTGGGTCGAAGCGCCGGCGCCGGCGGAGCCGGTGTTGCGGGCGCCGCGTCCCGCCCCGGCGGAAGACGCGTGGCCCGCGGGCGAGCCGCCGCTGCGTCCGCAGCGTCCGGCGCCGCCGAGCGAAACCGCATGGCCCGGCCCGGCCGAACCGGCCCTGCGGCCTTATCGTCCCCCGCCCCCGCTCGAGGACGTGCGCCCCGCCCGCGCCGCCGAGCCGAGTGTGCGCAGCGCGCCGACCCCGCGGGTCGAACCGCCTGCGCGCCCCGAACCGCCGGTTCGCGCCGAGCCCCTGGCGCGTGGCGAGCGCCGCGAGCCGACCCTGCGCGTGCCGCCGGCCGACGTGCCGCCGGCCGCGCCGGTACCGCCGGTCGCTGCGGCACCGGCCGAAAAGCCCGCGACCGAGCCGGCCACGGTGGCGCGTACGCCGCCGCTCGCTCCCGATGCCAATCTGGCCGACATGGCCCAGCGCCTGGAGGCGGCGTTGCGCCGGCCGATCCGACCGGCCGCCGAGCGCGCGGCGGAGGCTGCGGCAAAGGCTGCGCCGAGCGTCGAGCCGTCACCGCGGCCGGCGCCGCCCGCATCCCCGTCGCCGGCCCCGACCGAGGCGGCCGACAAGGAGGCGCCGCGCGCCCCCGCCGCGCCGCGGGCGCCGGCGCCCGACACCAAGCCGGCTTCGCCCAAATCGGTGCTGGACAGCCTTGAGGAAGAGATGGCGAGCCTTCTGGGCCGGCCGGGCGGCAAGGAGTGATGCGCGCGGCCGGCACCGCCGCGTTGCGTATCGCAGCGGCGGCGCTCGCGCTCGCCGCCGCCACGCTTCCGGCCGCCGCCCAGGACATCAGCGTCACCTTCGGCCAAGGCACCGGATTGACCGAGCGCGTGCTGCAGCTGATCGCGCTCGTCACGGTGCTCTCGCTCGCGCCGTCGATCCTGGTGATGGTGACCTCGTTCACCCGCATCGTGGTGGTGTTGTCGCTGCTGCGCACCGCGCTCGGCACCGCCACCGCCCCGCCCAACTCGGTGATCATCTCGCTGGCGCTGTTTCTCACCGCGTTCGTGATGGGGCCGGTGTTCCAGGGCGCCTACGACCAGGGCATCCGGCCGCTGGTCGCCGGCGAGATCGAGACGCAGCAGGCGTTCGACCGCTCCTCCGAGCCGTTCCGCGAGTTCATGAACAAGAACGTGCGCGAGCAGGACCTCAAGCTGTTCCTCGACCTGTCGCACCAGAAGCCGCCGGAGAAGGCCGACGACATGTCGCTGCGCATCCTCGTTCCGGCTTTCATGATCTCCGAACTCAAGCGCGCGTTCGAGATCGGCTTCCTCCTGTTCCTGCCGTTCCTGATCATCGACCTGGTGGTCGCCTCGGTGCTGATGTCGATGGGCATGATGATGCTGCCGCCGGTGGTGGTGTCGCTGCCGTTCAAGCTGATCTTCTTCGTGCTGGTGGACGGCTGGCACTTGGTGGCGGGCAGCCTGGTGCAGAGCTACGGCGCGAGTTAGCGCACCGATGCACGTCGTCATGGCCGGGCTTCTGTGCTGAAGCAAAGACGTGGATGCCCGGCACAAGGCTGCACAAGGCCGGGCATGACGGGTGAAAACGGCTCAGCCGGAGTGGTTCTGAACTAGAATTGCTGCGCGCCTACGACGCCCGGCCGCCGCCGGCTGCCGGCAGGGCGGCGGGGGCCGCCTGCGGGTAGCGGGCGCGCACGTCGCGCAGGAAGCTGTCGAGGGTGTCCGCGGCCGCGACCTTCTTGGCGATTTCGGCGAACTCGGCGCTGTCGACGGCGGCGCGGTCGATCGCCACCGCGAAGGCGGCCTTGTCGGGGCCCTCGGCCATCTTGGCCGCGTATTTCTGCCGGAACCGGTCGAGCCCGATCGCGTCGTCGGCGAGCGAATAGGCGAGGCCGGCGCGCAAAATGTCGGCGCGCTCGGCTTCGGTCAGCGGCGCAAAATCGCGCCAGCGCTCGCCGTACAATTTCTCGATCTCTTCGCCGGCCTCGCGCCAGCGCCGCGCCGCCCACAGCACGTCGGCGCGCAGGCGGTCGACCTCGCGTCCTTCCAGGTTGGCGATCACTTCGAGCGCGAGGCCGTGGCGGCCGGTGTCGGAGAGCGCGCGCGCTTCGAGCAGCAGGCGCTGGTTGCGCACCTCGTTGGGAAGGTCGGCGGCGCGGGTCTGCTGCAACGTCTGCAGGGCGCGATCGGGCTTGCGGCTCAACAGATAGATCACCGCCAGCCGCGTCGCGATCTGGGCGCGGGCGGCGCCTTGCAGGCGATGGTCGACCTGGTGCTGCAGCAGCGCCGCCGCCTGGTCGAGCAGGTCGACCGCCACCAGCCGGTCGGCGAGCCGCCGGATCATCTCGTCGCCGCGCCGCCCGACCGGGGTGAGGTCGCGGAAGTCGTAGAACAGGCTGAGCGCTTCGACCGGCGGCAGCGCGTCGCCCTTGCCGCCGAGAAACAGCGCATCGAAAATCGCCGTCGCCTCGTCCTGGATGCGGCGCACGGTCTCGCAGTCCGGGTGCCCGGCGACGGCCGCGTGCATGATGGTGAGCGCGTCGCGATAGCGCCCCTCCTCGGCGTAGAGATGCCCGAGCAGCTGCTGCGCGGCGAGTTCGGTCGCGTCGCCGCGCCAGGTGATGGCGAGGCCTTCGAGATCGTTGATGGCGTCGGCGCGGCTGATCTGCCCGAGCGCGGTCTTGAGCACGACGGCGCGCAGGCCTCCCTCGGCGGCGGCGGGACGCTCGGGGGCGGCGGCCGCCGCCCGATAGGCGACGAGCGCATCGGCGACGCGGCCGAGTCCCTCGGCCAGGCGCCCCTTGAGCACCAGCGCGGACGGCGCGAGGTCGGCCGGCACGCCGAGGGTCTCCAGGGCGTCGAGCAGGGTTGCCGCCGCGGCGAAGTCGCGCACTTCGATCGCCGCCTGCACCGCCGCGCGGTAGAGCGGGCGCTGCAACTCGATCGGCATGGTCGCGACCGCCGCCTCGACGTTCTTGAATCCCTCGCGCGCCTCCGGCCATTTGCCCTCGCCCGCGTAAGCGAGCGCCCGCCACAACGGGGCGTCGAACTGATCGCCGACCGCCGGGTTCGCCAGGTCCTTGAGCGCGTCCGCGTTGCGCCCCATCGCCGTCGCGGCGATCGCGCGCAGCACCAGCGCGGGCACGGCATCGGCCTTGGGATGCTCGTCGGCGAGCACCACGTCGAGCACGCTCTTGGCTTCCGCGTTGAGGTCCCGCGCCAGATAGAAGCGGGCGAGATCGAGCCGCCGGGCGGAGCGCTGGGACTCCGGCGCCTCGGCGGCGCTGCGCGTCAATTCCGCCTGGCGCCGCACGAAGTCGGCCTCCCGGTCGAAGCCCCACAGCTGCGCGTCGACGGTGAAGGTTGCGGATCCGTGGCGCGCGCCCTCGCCTGCGTCATCGGCGGCAACTGCGGCGCCAAGGCTCGACAAGGTGAGGCCGGACGGACGGCTGATCACGATCTTGTCGGCGGCGAGTTCGACGCCGATGTCGTCGGCGACCGGCTGGATGGCGACGCCGTGGGTCGAGGCGAGCGCCTGAAATTCGATGAAGCTCTGGGGCCGCAGGAAGCCGCGCGGCGGCCCGAGCGCGGTGACGACCAGCAACGCGTCGCCGACTTCGGGGTCGGCCAGCGGGTGTAGCTGCTGCGGGGCGTCGAACGGGATGACGGCGCTCGCCCGGCCCGGCGCCGGCGCGGCGCGGCTGATGGCGAGCGGCCGGGTCGGCTCGAGCACCAGATCGCCGATCGAGACCGTCCAGGTCGCCCCGTCCGCTTCGAGGCTGGTGAGGCGGGGGCGGTCGACCTTGATGCGGACCGCTTGGCCCTCGCGGGTGCGCGTCACCGTGGCGCTGCGCACCGAGCCGATCGATTGGGTGACGAGCTTCGACACGTCGATCGGCGCGGCCGCGTCGAACACCAGCCAGACCGCGTCGGCGCGGCGAAACACCGCCGCCGGCGTGGGCGTCGCGAACGGAAACGTCAGCCGCAGCGCCTCGCCCACGCGCACCACCTCGACCACCACCGGGGCGCTGGGGTCGCGCGGCGCGGCCGGCGCATCGGAGGCCGGCGCCGCGGCCGACGGGGCGGCCGGCCTTTGTGCGGGGGGCGACGCGGGCGCGGCCGGTTCGTCCCCCTTGGAAGCAACGGCGCCCGCCGGGGGTGCGGCGGGCTGAGCGGGCGGGCGCTCGGCGGCGGGCGGCGACGCCGCGTCCGGCGGCGCCCGCGCCACCGCGGCGGGCGGGGGCTCGGCCGGCGCCGCGACGGGCGCGCGCCCCTTGGCGTTGCCGAGTACCGCCAGGTCGGCGGGCTGGTCCTTCGCGTCGGCCGCAAGCACGTCGACGATGAAATTGTTGTCCTCGCGGAACGTCCGCACGTCCGGACCTTCGGCGAAGGCAAAGCGCACCGTCGTCTTGTCCGCGCCCGGGCGCGCTTCGATGGCCGCCACGCTCGGCGGCAGCGCCGCCTGGGCATCGGCAAGGTCGAACCGCAGCGGCGCGTCGAACAGAATCGTAAGCTTGTCCTTGGCGCGGTCGGTCGTCACCGCGGTCGCTTGCGGCAGCTCGAACACGTAACGGGTGAAGGTCGGCTGGGTGCCGACGCGCACGCGGATGGGCGCCGGCTGCTTCCGCTCGGCGACCTCGCGGCGCTCGCGCTCCATCTTCTCCGCCTCGCGGGCGCGGCGGGCCAGGTTGTCCACCACCTCTTGCGGCAGCCCGGGCGGCAGCCCCACCCAGCCCTCGGGCAACAGATCGACGAACAGCCGGTCGCCGGCCATCATCGAATTGGCGGTGACCTTGCGCCCGAGCGCGAGGCGCACCGCCATGCCGTCCGGGTCGCGACGGGCGACGCTGACGTAATCGGGCGCGCCGATGGCGATGCGATCGACCGATATGTCGACCGGCCGCTTGAAGGCGATCACCAGGATGCCGTTGCTGAGATTGATGTCGGCGTCGACCTCTTCGGCGAAGTGGAACACGAGGCGGGCAAAGCCCGCGCTCGTGCTCACGCCCACCTCGGCCGGGATCGCCGCGGGGGCGGCGCCGGCCGGCGGCACGAACATCAGCCACAGGCCCAGGAGCAGCAGCGCCTCGAGGGCGAGGAACACGGCGACGATGCGCAAGCCGAGCCGCGGCGGGACCTGGGCGTCGTCGTGCGCACGGATCGCCCGCAGATTGAGAGACTTCCCCGCCATCCTCGCGACCCCTCGCCGGCCCCCGGCGACGCCCGGCGTCCTGCCGGCGCTTAAGCGTAGGCCGCGGCGTTTAAGGCGGTCTTAATCAGCGTCCACGCGCGGCCCCCTCGCACCAGAGCCGAAATTCCCTCATGTGCCGTTCGGCCGTCCCTCGATTTTCGGCAGGTCCGCCGACGGCGGTCCCTTTTCGACCGCCCCCGCGCGGGCGGCGATCTCGCTGGTGAGCCGCTCCGCCACCTCCGGGGACATTTGCCCGAGGATGTCCGACATGCGGCGCGGATTGATCTGCCCCGCCAGCTCGATGAGGATGCGCATGTCGAGGCGGTCGAAAATCTTGGCGGCGTCCTTCGCCTTCATGTTCTCATACATGCTGACGAGGCCCTTGAAGCGCGCCGCTTCCGCGTCGTCCTTCTTCTGGGCGGCCGCATTGATGCGCGCCTCGGTCTCCTTGATTTCGGCGAGCTTGGCCTCGATCCGCTTCTCGGTCGCCGCCAACAGGTTCTCGCGCACGTCGAGTTCGCGCGCGCGCGCCTCGAGTTCCTGCCGGCGCTGATTGAGGCTTTCGAGCACCGCGCGTTCGCCGGCGCTGGGGCGGTCGGCCTCGAACCCGGGGGCGGCGGTCCTCGGCGGCTCGGCGGCAGCCTTGGGATCGCCGGGCTTGGCCTCCGGCGGCGCCCGCTTGGCCTCGGCGGGCGCCGCCTTGGGTTGGGCGGGGGCGGCCTTGGCGTCGGGCGGCCCGGGTGCGCCCTTCTCGGCGGGGTTGGCCGCAACCGTGCCGGTATATTCGGGATAGTCGAACACTTCCTGCATCCAGGATTTTCGCGCCGCCGGAATCGGAGCGCCGGGCGGCCGCTCCGCCGCGCCCTGCCGGTCACCCTTGCCGCGCGCCGGCTCGCCCTGGGCATAGGCCGGTTGCGCGCTGCCGAGGGAAAAATTGCCGGCGACGACAAGCCCGATCGCCTTGAACGCAAGCAGGCTCGCGGCCGCGGCGACGACCAACGGCACCAGCCGCAGGCTGCGCCCGCTGCTCATGCGGCGACGCCGGCCGCGCGCAACCGCGAGCGCGCTGCGAACGCCTGGGCGGCATCGGCGATCGCCTGGGCGTCGGGCGCGATCGCGACCGGCGGCGCGGGCGCCTCGTGCCGGCGCCCGGCGAGCGCGATGCGGGTCAGCCGATCCAGCACCGCCCTGCCGTCGTCGAGCTGGCCGGCGATCTCAAGCGAGAGCTGCTCGGCGTTGCGCAGCCGCTCGCCCAGGCTGAGGTCGCAATCGCGCACGGTCAGCTTGAGACCGGCGATCGCCCGCTCGGCGATTTCGGTCGCGGTGATCAGCTCGGAAATCGTCGCCTTGAGCGCCTGCTCGTCGGCCTTGAGCATTTTCAGCCGGCTGTTGAGCACGATGCAGTAGCCGATCGTGAGCATCAGCAGGATCGCGACCATGCTCTCGATCACCAGTCCGATGCCGTTGCTCACGGAGCCTCCACCCGGTTCGAGGAAGCGTCCGCCATTTCGAACATGGCGAACGTGGTCTTCGGCCGGCGCAGCGGCCGCGTCACCCGCACCGCCACGCGGTCGCCGACCCGGCCCATGCGGCCTTCGGTCAGCGCGACGTCGCCGCAGCGCAAGGTGACGCTGGCGTCGGCCTTGAGGTCGAGGGCGAGCGTGTCGCCGACTTCCAGCGCCATCAGCCGGCGCAGCGGCAATTCGGCCTCGTAGAGCACCGCCTCGACGGCGATCTCCGCCTGGCCGATTTCGGTGGCGAGGTGGCCTTCCCAGATCGGATCGCGGCCGAACTTCTCGCCCATGAACATCTGCAGCAGCACCTCGCGGATCGGCTCGATCGTCGCGTAGGGCAGCATCAGCTCGATGGTGCCGCCGCGGTCCTCCATGTCGATGCGCAGGCGTACCAAGATCGCCGCGTTGGCGGAACGGGTGATGGCGGCAAAGCGCGGATTGGTCTCCAGCCGATCGATGGCGAACCGCACCGGCGAGAGCGGACGGAACGCCTGCTCGGCGTCGCTGAGCACGACCTCGATCATGCGCTTGACGAGGCTGATCTCGATCGTGGTGTAGGGCCGGCCCTCGATGCGGATCGCGGTCTGGCCGCGCCGGCCGCCGAGCAGCACGTCGATGATCGAGTAGATCAGCCCGGAATCGACGGTGAACAGGCCGAAATTGTCCCATTCCTCCGCCCGGAACACCGCCAGGATCGCCGGCAGCGGAATCGAATTGAGGTAATCGCCGAACCGCACCGAGGTGATGCGGTCGAGCGAGACTTCGACGTTGTCGGAGGTGAAGTTGCGCAGCGAGGTCGTCATCAGCCGGACCAGCCGGTCGAAGACGATTTCCAGCATCGGCAACCGCTCGTAGGAGACCATCGCCGAGTCGATGATCGCGCGGATGCCGGAATTTTCGTTGAGCGAAATGTCGGCGATGTTGAAACCGAGGAGGCTGTCGATTTCCTCCTGGTTCAAAATCCGCTCGGCGCCGCCCTTGGCGGCCTGCACGAACTGGCTGCCGTCCTCGATCATGGCCGCCCACTGCGCGGCCATTTCTCCGCCCCCGGCGTCGCCGTCGCCGGCCGGGTTGCCGGACGCGGCGTTGGCGCCTTCGGCTTCGAGCGCCAAGCCCCAGTCGGCGGCGAGCGCGTCTTGATCGATATCCGGCGGCGGCATGGCTATTGCGTCATTGAACGACGACTTCCTTGAACAGCACCGCGTTGATGCGATTGGGCGCGAGCATCACGTTGATGCGCCGGGTCAATTCCTCGCGCAGGCGATAGAGGCCGGCGGAGCCGTCGAGGTCGGCGGGACGAAGCTCGCGCAGGTACGTCTGAAACGCGTCCATCACCCGCGGCATGATCGGCTGGATCTGCGCGCCGAGGGTCTGGTCGGGCAGTTCGAGGACGATCTTGAGCTTGAGGTATTGCGTGCGTTCGCCGGCGTTCCCCGACAGATTGACCATGACGTCCGGCAGGTCGAAGAAAGCGACCGGCTTGACCACGGGAGCGGCGGCTTTCTCTTCCTTCTTGCCGTGGAAGAACATGTAGGCGCCGGCGCCGCCGCCGCCGAGCACGATGAGCGCGCCGGCCGCGATGGCGATGAGCTTGAAGGGAAGCTCGCGCTTGGGCGCGCCCTCGCCTTCGGCCTCGGCGTCGTCCGCTTTGGCCTCGGCTTCGGCGTCCTTGCTTGCCTTTGCAGCCATGCTCCCCGCCCCGCGTCGCCCGGGCGCCAAGCCCGGCGCGCGAGGCTATCGGCCGAATGGTTAACGATTGCTTTCGCGCGCCCGGCGGGTCGGAAAATTTTGCCGGGTGGGCCGGGCAAAGGGTGCCAATTGCCGCCCGGCGCCAATCCGCCGGCGGGCATTAACTGTTTGATATCCTTAACAATCCCTTTCTGGCACGGCACCTGCACAGCACCCGCCGTCGACCCGCTTGGGAGAGCGGATCGCGCAACCGACGTGGGCCCTGCCTGGGAGGGCCAAGGCCCGCGTCCGCATGGGGAGCACTAGCGATGCAGAACACCCTTCTCGTCGGCCTGTCGCGGCAGACGGTGTTGGAGCGCGAGATGGAGGTCATCGCCAACAACATCGCGAACGTCGACACCAACGGCTTCAAGGCCGACTTCTCGCTGTTCGAGGAATATCTCATGCCGGGCGCGCGCAACGGCAACTTCCGCGTGGCCGACAGCCCGGTGAGCTTCGTGCGCCACCGCGGCACGCTGATCGACCTGAACCAGGGCGCTTTCCAACGCACCGGCAATCCGCTCGACGTCGCCATCAACGGCGACGGCTTTCTGGCGATCCAGACGCCGCAGGGCGAGCGCTATACCCGCAACGGCGCCCTGCAGATCAATCCCCAGGGCGAACTCGTGACCGCGGAGGGCTACCAGGTGCTCGGCGACGGCGGGCCGATCGCGTTCCAGGCCCAGGACACCGGCATCACCATCAACCCGCAGGGAACGGTTTCGGTCAAGGACGCGGCGAATTCGACGATCGCCATCATCCGCGGCCAGTTGCGGATCGTGAACTTCACCCAGCCGCAACGCTTGCAGAAGGAAGGCGGCAGCACCTTCAGCACGACCGCCGACATGCCGGCGACCGCGACCACCAACGCGCAGGTGGTGCAGGGCGCGCTGGAGAAATCCAACGTCCGCCCGATCCTCGAAATGACGCACATGATCGAGGTGAGCCGCAGCTACGCGATGATCGCGAACCTCATGCAGAGCCAGGCCGACCTGCACAAGAGCTCGCTCCAGCAGCTCTCCGACGTGCCGACGTCGTGAGGCGGAACCTAAGGACACAAGACCATGCTCGCCCTCTACACCGCCGCCTCCGGAATGGCCGCCCAGGAGCTCGCCGTCCAGGTGATCTCCAACAACATCGCCAACCTGAGCACGACCGGCTACAAGCGCCAGCGCGCCGAGTTCCAGGACCTGCTGTACGACCACGTGCGGCAGGTCGGCACCCAAAGCTCGAACCAAGGCAATATCCTTCCGGTCGGCATCGAGCTGGGCCTCGGCGTGAAGACCGTCGGCACTCCGCGCCTGATGACCCAGGGCAACCTGTCGTCGACCAGCAATTCGCTCGACCTGGCGGTGCAAGGCGACGGCTTCTTCAAGATCCTGATGCCGGACGGATCGTTCGCCTATACCCGCGACGGCTCGTTCAACCTCGATGCCCAGGGCCGCCTGGTCACCGCCAACGGCAACGTCGTGCAGCCGGGCATCACCATTCCGGCGACCGCCACCTCGATCACCATCAACCAGCAGGGCCAGGTGTCGGTGACCATCCCGGGATCGACCACGCCCACCGTCCTCGGCCAGCTCACCCTCACCCGCTTCATCAACGAGGCGGGCCTGCAGGCGATCGGCGACAACCTGTTGGTGGAGACCCCGGCCTCCGGCCCGCCCCAGGACGGCACGCCGATGGTCAACGGCTACGGCAACATCCAGCAGGGCAACCTCGAACAGTCGAACGTCGACGCGGTGGTCGAAATGACCAACCTGATCACCGCGCAGCGCTCCTACGAAATGAACTCGAAGGTCATCACGGCGACCGATCAGATGCTGCAGACGAACAACAACATGCACTCATGAGGAGGAGGATCATGCTGCGCGTTGCGTGCATCGCGGCGTGCCTTGCGCTCGTCCCGGGCGCGGCGGCGGCCCAGAGCACGGGCGCGGCCGCCGCGCCGGTCGCCAAGCTCAGGCACCAGGCCGTCGTCTCCAGCGACGTCGTGCGCATCGGCGACCTCATCGACGGCGCCGGCGCCGCCGCGGGCATCGCCATCTTCCGCGCGCCCGACCTCGGCGAAACCGGCAGCGTTCCGGCCTACCGGGTGCTCGACGCCGCCCGCGCGCACGGGCTCGTTGAGGTCGACGCCCAGGGCAACGACGAAGTCACCGTCACGCGCGCGGGCCGCGTGCTCGCGACAGCCGACATCGCGGCCGCGATCAGCCGCGCCCTCGCCGGCCGCGCCGGCACCGCGGACCCCACCAACCTCACCGTCGCCTTCGACCGCGACCCGCAACCGCTCCATCTCGAGGCGGCGGGCGAGCTGCGCGCCGCGTACATTTCCTACAGCGCCCGCTCCGGGCGGTTCGACATCGTGCTCGAGCCGACCGGCGACGCGGGCCAGCGCGCCGCCCAGCGCTACAGCGGTTATGCGATCGAGACCTTGCCGGTGGCCGTCCCGGTGCGCGCGCTCGCCCGCGGCGAAATCGTCAAGGCGGCGGACGTGACGATCGAGCGCCGGCCCAAGGCGGACTTCCGCGACGGCGCGGCCGCCGCCGCCGAGACCGCCGGCCTGGCGGTGCGCCACGCGGTGCGCGCCGGCCAGCCGCTGCGGGTCTCCGACCTGATGCGGCCGGAGCTCGTCCAGCGCAACGAGGCGGTCACGCTGGTCTACCAGGCGCCCGGCATGGTGCTGACCATTCGCGGCAAGGCGATGGATTCCGGGGCGGAGGGCGATCTCGTCAACGTCCTCAACACCCAGTCGAACCGCACGGTGCAGGGCACGGTCGCCGGTCCCGCGCGCGTCATCGTGCGCACCGGCGCGGCGCGGGTCGCCGCCGGCGAGGCCGCGCCCGAGTCCGTCAACCCGGCGGAACCGTAACCGCCGCAGCGAGTGAGGTCATGGCGAAGAAGTATCAGTTGTCGCGTTATTTGCTCACGACGACCGCCTTGGCGGCGGTCGCCGGGCTGTCCGCCGGCTGCTCGGCGATCGACCGCCTGAAGAACATCGGCGAGCAGCCCAAGCTGACTTCGATCGAAAACCCGACCACGCAGCCGGGCTACAAGCCGGTGTCGATGCCGATGCCGACGCCGCAGCCGGCGGTCTACAATCCGAACTCGCTGTGGCGCAACGGATCGCGCGCCTTCTTCAAGGACCAGCGCGCCCAGCAAGTCGGCGACATCCTCACCGTCACCGTCAACATCACCGACACGGCGCAGTTCGCCAACGAAACCCAGCTCAACCGCACCGGCAACATCAACGAGGACATCAACAATTTCTTCGGCAAGAACGTCGTACTCGGCACGCAGATCCCGGGCACCCCGCTCAACGCCGACGGCACCACGGCCAACGACGGCAAGGGTTCGATCAACCGCCAGGAGACGTTGCAGACCCACATCGCCGCCGTGGTCACGCAAGTGCTGCCGAACGGCAACATGGTGGTCGAAGGCAAGCAGGAAATCCGCGTCAATTTCGAGCTGCGCGAACTCATCGTCGCCGGCATCGTGCGTCCGGAGGACATTCAGGCCGACAACACCATCGATTCCACCAAGATCGCCCAGGCGCGGATCGCCTACGGCGGCAAAGGGCAGCTCACCGATCTGCAGCAACCGCGCTACGGGCAGCAGGTGTTCGACGTGTTGCTGCCGTTCTGATGACGGATGTCAGATGTCAGAGATCGGATGTCAGAGATCGGATGAGGGGGTCGCCATCTGACATCTGATCTCTGTCATCTGTCCTCCGATCGGCTCCCCGCCGTCGCGCATCCCGGGTGCGCAACGGCGCAACGACGCGGCCTCCGGCAGCTCCCCGCCGGGGGCCGCGTGCGTTGCCAGGAATCAGATATCAG
>DASPVJ010000613.1:0-3564 GCA_035622435.1 Xanthobacteraceae bacterium
TCCGCCGAGATGAAGAAGCCGGAGCCCTGGCCCATGACGAGGTTGCGGCCGTGCGGGGTGCGCGGCTCGTCCGGCATGATGTCGGGCATGCCGAAGCGGCGGAAGAACTGCTCGAAGCCGGGCGGCAGGTCGCGGCTGGAGAGCCCGGTGCGCGAGCCGCCGTCGACCTTGACGCGGACCGAGATCACCGACGGCTTCACCTTCTCGACGATGTCGGCAAAGCCGACCGGGCGCTGGGCCGTGTCGGCGCGGGCGCTGGCGGCGAAGGACGGCAGGTTGCTGACGGGCGCGCCCGGGCCGGCGAACAGCACGGCGGCGCCGAGGCCGGCAACGCTTGCCAGGAGCACGAGCCGGCGCGCGGCGAGCACGCGGCGCGGCGCGGGGGCATTTGCGGTCATGCGGAGGTCCTCCATCCCAGTCCGATTGAATCGATCGGCCGCAAGGATGGGACGGCGCGCCTTACCGGGTCCTGTCGGGCGGATTAAACTTTGGTAAGGTGACCCCGAAGGGGTCATGCCCGGCCTTGTGCCGGGCATCCACGCCCCGGGGCTATTCGTCGCACAGCAAGAGCAATCGATAGCCCGGGGGCACGGCTTGAGCGCCTCAACAAATCAAAGACGTGGATGGCCGGGACACCCCCGGGACGAAGTGCCCGGGGGCGGCCATGACGGCGGTCGGTATGATTCTGACATAGACTCAGAGACTTAATTTGCGTCGTGAAGGTGCTGGATCAACCGTCCTGCCGCATGATGTCCTCCACCCGCTGCTGTTCCGCAGCGCTCAGCGCGCCCACGTCCTTGTCCCTCGCCGGCGCGCGGCGGCGCAGCACCATGACAAGCGCGATGCCGCCGAGCACGATGAGCGCGGCCGGCGTCCCCCACAGCGCCGCGGTGTGCCAGGAGAACCGCGGCTTGAGCAGCACGAACTCGCCGTAGCGGGCGGTGAGGAAGTCGAGCACCTGGCGGTCGCTGTCGCCGTCCTTGAGGCGCTCGCGCACAAGGATGCGCAGGTCCCGGGCGAGCGGCGCGTCGGAATCGTCGATCGACTGGTTCTGGCACACCATGCAGCGCAATTCGCGCGAGAGCGCGCGGGCGCGCGCCTCGAGCGCCGGGTCCGGCAGCATTTCGTCGGGCAGCACCGCGCGCGCCGGCGTCCCATGAATGACGGCGGCGGTCACGAGGGCGAGGAGAAGGCTGGCGGCGCGCCGCATGGCGAGCTACTCGGCCGCTTGCAGCGCCGGCTTCGGCCGGGCCGGCCGCGGCGCGCCGACGCGCAGCCTTCGGTCGGAGAGCGAGAACGCGCCGCCCGCCATCATCACCACCGCGCCGATCCAGATCAGCAGCACCATGGGCTTGTGATAGAGCCGCACCGTGATCGCGCCATCGGCATCCACGTCGCCGAGCGAGAGGTAGAGCTGGCTGGTGCCGCGCGTCATCAGGGCGGCTTCGCTCTTGCTCATTTGCCGCACCGGGAACGAGCGCGTCGACGGCTCCATGGCGCCGATCACCTCGCCGTTGCGGCGCACGGTGAAGTGGGCGACGCGCTCCTGATAGTTGGGTCCGCGCCGCGAGGTCAGCCCGTTCAAGGTGAGGTCGTAATGGCGCACCGAAATGGTCGCGCCGGGCTTGACGGCGGCGATGCGCTCGGCGCCCCACTGGGTCTCGCCGACGATGCCGAGGAGCGAGACGCCGACGCCGAAGTGGGCGAGCGCGGTCCCCCAGGCGGAGCGCGGCAGCCCGGCGGCGCGGCCGAAGGCGGCGGCGAACGGTACCCGGAACAGGCCGGTGCGCTCGACGATGTCGGTGATCGCCCCGGCCATGACGAACAGGGCAAGCCCGATGCCGAACGGGGCGAGCACCGGCCCGCCGCCGGCAGCCGCGAAGGCCGCCGCCACGCCGACGATCGCCACCGCCAGCGCGCCGATCAGGCGCTGGGCGACGCCGTAGAGATCGCCGCGCTTCCACGCCAGCAGCGGGCCGAACGACATGGCGATCAAGAGCGGCACCGCCAGGCGGCCGACGGTGGCGTTGAAGAACGGCGCGCCGACAGAAATCTTCTCGCCGGTGAGCGCCTCCAGCGCCAGCGGATAGAGCGTGCCGACGAAGACGGTGGCGCAGATGGTGGTGAGGAACAGGTTGTTGAGCAGCAGCGCGCCCTCGCGCGAGACCGGCGCGAACAACCCGCCCTGGCGCAGCGCCGGCGCGCGCCAGGCGTAAAGCGCGAGGCTGCCGCCGATGAACAGGATCAGGATCGCCAGGATGAAGACGCCGCGGGTCGGGTCGGTGGCAAACGTGTGCACCGACACGAGCACGCCGGAGCGCACCAGGAAGGTGCCGACGAGCGAGAGCGAGAAGGCGAGGATGGCAAGCAGGATCGTCCAAACTTTCAGCGCGTCGCGCTTTTCCATCACCGCCGCCGAATGGAGCAGCGCGGTGCCGGCGAGCCACGGCATCAGCGAAGCGTTCTCGACCGGGTCCCAGAACCACCAGCCGCCCCAGCCCAGCGTGTAGTAGGCCCAGAACGAGCCCATGGCGATGCCGAGCGTGAGGAACATCCAGGCGATGAGCGTCCACGGCCGCACCCAGCGCGCCCAGGCGGCGTCGATGCGGCCCTCGATCAGCGCGGCGATGGCGAAGGAAAAGGAAATCGAGAAGCCGACGTAGCCGAGATAGAGCAGCGGCGGATGGATGGCGAGGCCGGGGTCCTGGAGGATCGGGTTGAGGTCGCGGCCCTCGAACGGCGGGTCGATCAGGCGCGCGAACGGATTGGAGGTGACGAGAATGAACAGATGAAACGCCGCCGCGATCCACGCTTGCACGGCGAGCACCGTCGCCTTGAGCGCGAGCGGGAGGTTTGCGCCGAACGCCGCCACCAACGCGCCGAACAGGGCGAGGATGAGAACCCACAGCAGCATCGAGCCTTCGTGGTTCCCCCACACGCCGGTTATCTTGTAGATCAACGGCTTGGCCGAATGGGAATTCTCGAACACGGTCAAGACCGAGAAGTCGGAGGCGACGTGGCACCAGGTGAGCGCGGCAAACGAAGCGGCGACGAAGACGAACTGGGCGAGCGCGGTCGAGGTGCCGACCGCCATCAGCGCCGGATCGCCGGTGCGCGCGCCCCACAGCGGCACCGTGCCCTGGATGAGGGCGAGGCCGAGCGCGAGGACCAGCGCGTAGTGACCGAGTTCGGCGATCATTTTGCCTCAGCCTTCCAGTGACCCTGTTTCTTGAGCGCGTCGGCGACTTCGCGCGGCATGTAGTTCTCGTCGTGTTTGGCGAGAATCGTGTCGGCCTCGAACACGCCGGCGCCGTCGATGGCGCCCTCGGCGACCACGCCCTGCCCTTCGCGGAACAGGTCGGGCAGCGCGCCCGAATAGGCGACGGCGATCTCCTTGTTGCCGTCGGTCACCGCAAAGCGCACCGAAAGATCGGCGCCGCGCGCGAGGCTGCCCGGCTTGACCAGGCCGCCGAGGCGGATGCGGGTGCCGGGCGCCACGTGCTTTTCCGCCACGTCGGTCGGCGAATTGAAGAATACGATGGAATCCTTGAGCGCGGTGAGAAC
>DASPVJ010000614.1:0-23187 GCA_035622435.1 Xanthobacteraceae bacterium
TCCTCCGACCCCGGCTCGTCGTCGAGGATGGCGCGCCAGGCGGCGCCGTCGAGGTCGTCGTATTGGCCGCTGTTGAGCGCCCACAAAAAGGCCCCGAGGCCGAGCAGGCCGAGCGCAAGGGCCATCGGCACCAGATAGATCAGGACCTCCATGCGTCGGCCTCCCGTGCGGCGGGCCTCGCCCGCAACGCATTGGCCGTGACCAGCAGCGAGGAGCCGGACATGGCGAGCGCGGCGACGAGCGGCGAGGCGAAGCCGAGGATCGCCAACGGCACGGCAACGATGTTGTAGACGGCGGCGAGCCACAGGTTGGCGCGCATCAGGCGCCGGGCCTTGGCGGCAATGCGGAGCGCGGCGGCGACGGGCGCGAGGCGTTCGCCGAGAAACACCGCATCCGCCGTCGCCTGCGAGAGGTGGACCGCCGTCACCGGCGACAGCGATACGGCGGCGGCGGCAAGGGACGGCGCGTCGTTGAGGCCGTCGCCCACCATGAGCACGCGGCGCCCCTGCGCCTTCAGCGCTTCGATGCGCGCGATCTTGTCCGCCGGCGTCATGCCGGCGCGCCAGCCTTCGACCGCAAGGGCGGCCGCGACCGGCGCCACCGCCGTGGCGCGATCCCCCGACAGGATTTCGACCGCGATCCCCGCGCGCTTGAGCCGGCCGACGACCGCCGCGGCATCTGCGCGCAACCGTTGGCGCACCGCAAAGACGTAGCGTTCATCGCCGCACGCGAACCCGATGAGGGAAGCGTCCGGATCAGCCTGCGCCGCGGCGTCGGCCGCGCGCGCCGCGCCGCAGAACGTCGGCCGGCCGAGCTTGACCTCGACGCCGTCGAGATCGGCGTGGACGCCCTGCCCCGGCTCTTCGACGGCGCCCGCGAGCGGCACCTTGGCGCCGGCAGCGAGCGCAATCGCGGCGGCAAGCGGATGGCGGCTCGACAGCGCCAAGCGGCCGGCAAGCGCGAGGAGCGGCGGGGCAAGGCCTGCCGCGTTGACGACCTCGGGCTCCGGCAAGGTCAAGGTGCCGGTCTTGTCGAACAGCACCGTGTCGACGTTCGCCAGGCGTTCGATCGCGTCGCCCGCGTTGAGCAGCACGCCCGCCCGGAACAGCGCGCCGGAGGCGACGACCTGCACCGCCGGCACGGCGAGGCCGAGCGCGCACGGACAGGTGATGATGAGCACGGCGATGGCGGTGACGACGGCGTCGTGCCAGGTCGCGCCCGCCGCAAGCCATCCGAGGACCGTCGCCAGCGCGGTCACGTGCACCACCGGCGCGTAGAGCCGCGCCGCCCGGTCGGCGAGCCGCACGTAACGGGAGCGCGCCTCGACCGCCCGCTCGAGCAGGCGCTTGATGTCGTCGATGAGTGTGCCCGCGGCGGCGCTCACCTGCACCTGCAGGGTGCCGGTGACGTTCGTCGTGCCGGCATAGACCGCAGCGCCCTTGGCGACCGCGACCGGGGCGGTCTCGCCGGTGATCAGGCTCTGGTCGACGTCGGAGCGCCCTTCGCTGACCGAGCCGTCGACCGCGATGCGCTCGCCCGGGCGCACCAGCACCAGGTCGCCGGGCCTGATCGATTCGATCGCCACCTCGCGGATTTCGCCGTTGCCGAGAAACTTCACGGCGGTCTCGGCGCGTAGCGCCGCGAGGTTGCCGGCGAATGTGCGGGTGCGCCGGCGCATGTTCCGGTCGAGGTAGCGTCCCGCCAAGAGGAAGGCGATGAGCATGATCGCCGAGTCGAAATAGGCGTGCTCGGCGTGTCCCAAGGTCTCGAACACCGACATGCCGAGCGCCAGCAGCACGCCCAGCGTGATGGGCACGTCCATGTTGAGGCTGCGCGCCGCGAGCGCGCGGACCGCCGAGCGGAAGAACGGCTGGCCCGCATAGGCTGCCGCCGGCAGCGCGATCAGGGCGGAGAGCCAGTGGAAGAAGTCGCGCTGCTCCGGCGTGATGTCGGTCACGTTGCCCGACCAGACGGCGACCGACAGCAGCATGATGTTCATGGCCGCGAAGGCCGCGACCCCGAGGCGCCGCAGCAGGGCCGCCGCGGCCTGCGCCTCCTCCGCCTCGGCCCGCGCCGGCTCGAACGGATAGGCCTTAAACCCCAGCTCGGCGAGCCGGTCGACGACGCGCGCAGGATCGGGCTTACCTGCGGCCCATTCGACCGCGACGCGACGGTCGGTGAGATTGACGCGCGCGCGCGTCACCGCGGGAACCGCGGCGAGGCCGGCCTCGATGCGGCGCATGCAGCCGGCGCAGGTGATGCCGTCGACGGCGAGTTCGAGGCGCGCCTTGCCGCGGTCCCAGCGGACGAAATGGCTCAAATCGCGTACGTCGCTCATCGCACCGGCCTATTTCAGCAGAACGCGCGTGCGCGACAGGAACAGGCGCTCGGCGCCGCGACTGGCTTCGAGGACGAGGTCCCATTGGCCGGCGGCGATGTCCGCGGCCTCCGCCACGTAGCGGCCCGATTGCCGTTCGCTCAGCGCCAAGCGGCGATCGGCGCGCTTGTCGGTCGGCCGCTCGAGCACGGCGTCGAAAGTAACCCCGCTGACCGGCGCGCCGGCCCGGTCGCGCGCCTCGACGCGCACGCGCAAGGTAGCGTCGGCCGCGCGCACGACCTCACCGGTGACCTGCCACCCGCGGTCGGCCTGGCGCCGAGCCTCCTGCGCCTCGGCATTGAAGGCGCTGCCGGCCCGATAGGAGCTGTCGACCTCGGTCCCCGGCATGGTGTCGAGGGCAAGCTTCACCATCAGCCCGTTGACGCCGAACACGACGGCGAAAAAAGCGAGCAGCCAGATCAACACCGCCCGGCCGGTGAGCACGCGCGGCCGCCGGTTGTCGTTCATTGCCGTCGCGATCGGGGTGCGCATGACGATCCTCAGCGCGCTACGAAATGATCTTGCGCTACCGCCGGCCGTCCGCCGGCAAGGTCCGCGACGCGAAACACGAGGGCGGTCGAGCGATCGAGCCGGGCGTCGGGCGCCGCCGTCACCAGCACCCGGACCTCGCGGCTCTGGTCGGGGCCGACGGCGATCAGCGGCCGCCCGCTCGCCGCCGCATCCGGGCCGATCACGTGCACCTCGGCGCCGGGCAATCCGTCCACTTCGAGGCGCACGGTGCGCATGTCGTTCTGTTTGTTGAGCACGTGCACCGTATAGGCGTTGCGAATCGAGCCGTCGGCGAGCGTCACGAACAGCGGGTTGCGGTCGTGCAGCACGCTGATATCGAGCACGCTGCGGGTCAAAAGACTGTAGAGCATGATGCCGCCGACCAGCGCGATGATGCCGGCGTAGATCAGGGTGCGCGGGCGCACGATCCGGTAGATTTCGCGCTTGCCCTCGAGTCGGCGCTTGATGTTGACCTCGTTGTCGTAGGCGATCAGGCCGATCGGGCGGCCGACCTTGGTCATCACCGCGTCGCACGCGTCGATGCACAGGCCGCACATGATGCAGCCGAGCTGCGCGCCGTTGCGGATATCGACCCCGGTCGGGCACACGGCGACGCATTGATAGCAGTCGACGCAGTCGCCGGCGGGTAGCCCATGGGTGCGCAGCTCGTTCGCCTTCTTGAGCGAGGCGCGCGGCTCGCCGCGGTCGGTGCGATAGGTGACGTTGAGCGCCCACTCGTCGGTAAGCGCCGCCTGGATGCGCGGCCACGGACACATGTAGACGCACACCTGCTCGCGCATGAATCCGGCGAGCGTGTAGGTGGTGAAGGTCAGGATGCCGATCGCGACATAGGCGACCGCCGGCGCCTGGCCGGTGGCGAGGTCGTGCACCAAGGTCGGCGCGTCGGCGAAATAGAGCACCCAGGCGCCGCCGGTCCACCAGGCGATGATCAGCCAGATGCCGTGCTTGGCGGTCAGCTCGAACACGCGCCGCGCGTTCACGCGGGCCGAGGCCTTGTGCATCTGCGCGCGGCGGTCGCCTTCGATCAGCCGTTCGACCGCGTAATAGAGATCGGTCCAGATGGTCTGCGGGCACAGATAGCCGCACCACACCCGCCCGCCGACGGCGTTCATCAGGAACAGCGTCATGGCGGCGATGATCAAGAGGCCGGTGAAGTAGTAGACCTCCTGCGGCCAGATCTCGATAAAGAAGAAGTAGAACCGGCGGTGGGGAAAATCGACCAGCACCGCCTGATTGGGAGCGCCCGGACCGCGGTCCCAGCGCACGAACGGCAAGAGGTAATAAACGCTGAGGCAGAACGCCATCAGCGCCCATTTGACGTTGCGGAACGTCCCCGACACGCTCTGCGGATAGACCTTGGCGTGGGGCGCATAGAGCGGACCGGTTTCGAAATCGGCACTGGTCATGAGCTTTGTCATCGCCGGTCCGCGGCCGCAGTCCGAGTTACTGCCCGCCCCCGAGGTCGTGCACGTAGACCGCCAACGCCTTGAGCGTCGGCTCATCGAGTTTCCCCGTCCACGCCGGCATGACGCCGTTGCGGCCGTTGGTGATCACGTCGACGATGGTCGATTCGTCCGATCCGTAGAGCCAGATTTTGTCGGCGAGGTTCGGCGCCCCGATCTCCTGATTGCCCTTGGCATCGTCGCCGTGGCAGGCGGCGCAATTGTCGGCGAAGATCTTCTTGCCGGCGGCGAGGTCGGTCCCCTCGGGCACCGGCAACCCCGAGAGCGAGCGCACGTAGCGGGCGACCGCGACGATCTCCGGCCGCTTGAGCACGCCGTCCTTGCCGAAGCCGACCATCGTGCTCTCGTGCGCCTTCGGGTTGCCGGAGCGCACGCCGTAGGCGATGGTCTGATAGATCTGATCGATTGTCCCGCCCCACAGCCAGTCGTCGTCGTTGAGGTTCGGATAGCCCTTGGCGCCCCCGCCGCCGACGCCGTGGCAGGGCGCGCAGTTGTTGCCGAAGGCGGCGCGCCCTTGCGCGGTCGCAAACGCGAACAGGCTCGGGTCTTTCTCGATGTCGGCGAGCGTGGCCGCCTGCAGCCGGGCCACCATGGCCCCGCGCATGGCCTTGAGATTGCCGACGTCGGCGGCGACCTGGCCGCGCGACGAAAAGCCCAACAGGCCGGTGGTGAAAGAGCTGATCAGCGGCCAGGACGGATAGACCAGCCAGTAGCCGAGCGACCAGAGAATCGTCGCGTAGAAAATCCACACCCACCAGCGCGGCAGCGGCGTGTTCAGCTCCTTGATGCCGTCCCACTCGTGGCCGGTGGTGGGAGTGCCGGTGGCGGCGTCGACCTCGTGCGCCTGCGCCATCGCTCAGTCCTCCCGCAACGGCAGCCGCGCCGCCCGATCGAACGTGGCGCGGTTGCGCGGCCACAGCGCGTAGCCGACGACCGCGACAAACAACGCGACAAACAGCGGCGTCCACCACGTCGTCACCAGGACGGACAACAGGTGCATCATCGATTCGGCGGTCATCGTCGTTCCTTACATCTGGCGCGCGATCTTTTGCGAAAGCCGGTGCCTTATTTTTTGGATCGCGCTAGCGCAAGTCGGCCTTGTCGTCGTAGAGCTTGAAATCGACGAGCGTTCCCAGCATCTGCAGATAGGCGACGAGCGCGTCCATCTCGGTGATCTTGGCGGGATTGCCGTCGAAGTCGCGCGCCGCCGCCTTGGGATAGCGCTTGAAGAAGTCGGCCATGCCCGGCGAGTCCGCCGTCGCCTGGGCCTCGAGATCCCGGCGCGCGTTGGCGATCTGCTCGTCCGTATAGGGCACGCCGACCGCGCGGTTGGTCGCGAGATGCGCGGCGATCGTCTGGTAATCGAGCTCGGTCGCGGCGAGGAACGGATAGCCGGGCATCACCGACTGCGGCACGATCGAGCGCGGATCGACGAGGTGGGTCACGTGCCACTCGTCGGAATACTTGCCGCCGACGCGGGCGAGATCGGGCCCGGTGCGCTTCGATCCCCACTGGAACGGGTGGTCGTACATGCTCTCGGCGGCGAGCGAATAGTGCCCGTAGCGCTCGACCTCGTCGCGCAAGGTGCGGATCATCTGCGAATGGCAGAGGTAGCAGCCCTCGCGCACGTAGATGTTGCGCCCGGCCAATTCGAGCGGCGTGTACGGCCGCATGCCCTCGACTTTTTCGATCGTGCTGCGCAGATAGAACAGCGGCGCGATCTCGACGATCCCGCCCACGGCGATGACCAGCAGGATGGCGATGATCAGGAGGATCGAGTTGTTCTCGAGAATCCGGTGGCGAGCCATCAGCGACATGGCGCGATCCCTCATTCGGCCGGCTGGAGCGCGGCGCGCGGCAGGGTTTCGGCGCCCTCGCCGCGACGCACCGTCATCCACAGGTTATAGGCCATGACCAGCGCGCCGATGAGGAACAGCGCCCCGCCGCCGGCGCGAATTACGTAGAAGGGATGCATCGCCTCGACGGTCTCGATGAAGGAATATTCGAGAAAGCCGAGCGCGGTGTAGGCGCGCCACATCAGGCCCTGCAGGATTCCCGACACCCACATCGCCGAGATGTAGAGAACGATGCCGATGGTCGAGATCCAGAAGTGCCAGCTGACCAGCCTGATGCTGTAAAGCCGCTGGCGGTTCCACAGCCACGGCACCAGGCAGTAGAGCGCGCCGAACGAGACGAACCCGACCCAGCCGAGCGCGCCGGAGTGGACGTGGCCGATGGTCCAGTCGGTGTAGTGACTGAGCGAATTGACCGCCTTGATCGACATCAGCGGCCCCTCGAAGGTCGCCATGCCGTAGAACGCGACCGACACGACCAGCATGCGCAGGACCGGGTCGGTGCGCAGCTTGTCCCAGGCGCCGGAGAGCGTCATCACGCCGTTGATCATGCCGCCCCACGACGGCATCCACAGCATGATCGAGAAGGTCATGCCCAGCGTCTGCGCCCAGTCGGGCAGCGCGGTGTAATGCAGGTGATGCGGGCCGGCCCAGATGTAGAGGAAGATCAGCGACCAGAAGTGCACGATCGACAGGCGGTAGGAATAGATCGGTCGCTCGGCGCGCTTGGGGACGAAATAATACATGATGGCGAGGAAGCCCGCGGTGAGGAAGAAGCCGACCGCGTTGTGCCCGTACCACCACTGGAACATGGCATCCTGCACGCCTGCCCAGGCGATGTAGGACTTCGAGCCGAACGCGGAGACGGGCAGCGCCGGATTATTGCCGAGGTGCAGCATCGCGATGGTGACGATGAAGGCGAGATAGAACCAGTTGGCGACGTAGATGTGCGGTTCGTTGCGCTTGACCAGGGTGCCGAGGAACACCAGCAAATAGACGACCCAGACGACGGTGAGCCACAGGTCGGCGTACCATTCCGGCTCGGCGTATTCCTTCGATTGGGTGACGCCGAGGAGATAACCGGTGCCGGCGATCACGATGAAGAAGTTGTAGCCCAAGACGACGAACCAGGGCGCCAATTCGCCGGCGATGCGGGTACGGCAGGTTCTCTGCACCACGTAGAACGAGGTCGCGAGCAGCACGTTGCCGCCGAACGCAAAGATCACCGCCGAGGTATGCAGCGGCCGCAGCCGGCCGAAGTTGATCCACGGCAGGTCGAAGTTGAGCGAGGGCCAGGCGAGTTCGAGCGCGAGCCACAGCCCGACCAGGAAGCCGGCGATGCCCCAGACCATCGCCATCACCGAGGCGAGCTTGACCGGACCGAGCTGGTAGTTGGGCCGTCCGTCGATCTCCTGCGGGATCTCCGCCGGACGGGCGAAGAAGTGGTTGACGACGGCGAAGACCCCGGCGACCGCGGCCGCGGCGCCAAGGTAGGCGTGGAATGCAAAGGGCGCGTCCTGCGCCTGCGAGGCAGCGACCAGGCACAGCAAGGCACCCGCAGCCAGGACGATCGCCAAGCCCCCTTCTCCTAAGGTCATCGTCTTGGCCGGGTGAACTTGAGCCATGTCGCCGCCTCCGCCGCGCGCGCATCCGCGATGCGTCCCACGCCCGAGGCGGCAAATTGGCAGAGGGTGTCCGCACCGCTTTGACGTGGATCAAATCGGCGAAGAGCGAATGGCGGCCGAAAGCCCCCTTCCCTATTCGCTATTCGCCATTTCGCTATTTCCCAATTTGACCAAGATCAAAGGCGCCTGCAGCGAACCGCGCGAAAAACGCCCATGACCCCCATCGCCCTCGCGCTCGCCGAGCGGGCGGTGCCCCGCTACACGTCCTACCCCACGGCGCCGCAGTTCGGGCCGGCGGTGGACGGCCGCGTCTACGAAGCCTGGCTCGCGGCGCTGCCCGCCGACGCGACGATTTCGCTCTACGTTCACGTGCCGTACTGCGCGGAGCTGTGCCTTTATTGCGGATGCCACACCAAGGCGGTGCGCCGCGACGCGCCGCTCTCGGCCTATGCGCAACGGCTGGCGCAGGAGATTTCCCTCCTCGCGGCGCGCATCGGGCGGCGCAAGGTCTCGCATCTGCACTGGGGCGGCGGGACGCCATCGGTGCTCGGCGAAGCCCGACTGGTGGCGCTTGCCGCGCTGCTGCGGGAGGCGTTCGCGTTCGCTGCGATCGCCGAGCACGCCATCGAGATCGATCCGCGGCAAGCGACGCGCGCGACCATCGACGCGCTCGGCGCCATGGGGATCAATCGGGTCAGCCTCGGGGTCCAGGATTTCTCCGCCCACGTGCAGCAAGCGATCGGCCGGGTTCAGCCGTACCGCGTCGTCGCAGACGTGGTCGACGCGCTGCGCGCGGCCGGCATCATCGACATCAACTTCGACCTGATGTACGGCTTGCCGCGCCAGCGCGAAGACGACGTGCGTCGCACCGTCGCGCTGGCCGCCGAGCTGCGTCCGCGGCGCCTCGCGTTATTCGCCTATGCCCACGTGCCGTGGTTTCGCGCGCAACAGCGGCTCATCGACGAAGCGGACCTGCCGGGCGTGGCGGAACGGCTGCGCCAGGGCGCGGCGGCGCGCGAGCTTCTGACCGCGCGCGGCTATGCGGCCATCGGCCTCGACCATTTTGCCGCGCCGCACGACAGCCTGGCGCTGGCGGCCCGCGACGGGCGGCTGCACCGCAACTTCCAGGGCTACACGATCGACGATGCCGATGCGCTGATCGGCATCGGCGCCTCGGCCATCGGCCGCTTGCCGCAAGGGTTCGTTCAGAATGCGCCGGGCGTCGGCGCGTACGAGCGCGCGATTGCCGCGGGGCGGTTCGCAACGCTCAAGGGACTGGCGCTGACCGGCGAAGACCGCCTGCGCGGGCACGTCATCGAACGGATCATGTGCGACCTCGCCGTGGATCTGGCCGCCTGCGGCGCCGGCAACGGGCCTATTGATTTCGGCGAAGGAATCGCGGCGCTGACGCCGCTGCGGGACGAGGGACTGGTCGAAATCAACGGCGCCCGCATCCGGGTCACCGAGCGGGGCCGGCCGTTCGTGCGCCTCGTCGCCGCGGCATTCGATCGATATCTGGCCAATGGCACGTCGCGCCATTCGCGCGCGGTGTGAGCGCTCGCGCATTGAGCCGGCCCGCGATCGGACGGCGGCCGTCCTGGAGAAGTTGACAGTTGCACGCCGACGACGACCGCCTTGTGCAATCGGCCCGCCCGTTCGCGCGGTGGATTTCCCCGTTGCGTTTGAGATTGATCAAGGAAACGGCCCAATCCCGCATGCAATCTGGGTCTTCGCGTTTAGCCCCTACTCAGGACGGGCACGATGACACGACCCATTCCCGACAAGGCCGAGGTTGCCCTCGAATATCCCGACAAGTTTTACGTCGGCACGTTCGACCGGACCTCGCGGTTTGATGCCCATCTCGACGCTACCGGCCTGTCGCTCACTCTCGAGCGCCTGGGCGACGAAAGCGTGCGCAAGTCGATTCACATGCATCTCAACTACGACCTGTTCGCGCAAATCCTGCAGGATCTCGCGGCGACCGTCGCCGCCATGAATCCTGACGACCTGGCCCATCGCGCTGCCCTGAGCAAAGCCTCGCGGGCGCTCGTACGGGCCCTCGCCGGCAATCGGAAACATCGTGGCGACGACAAACCATAAGGAGCGACCGGCATGATCATCCGCTCGACTTGGTGGCCGATTTGCGCGACGAGCATCGCCCTCTGCCTCACCACCGTCAGCGCCCGCTCCGACGCCGATGACGGCGAGAAGCTGGCGCGCCGCTGGTGCGCGTCGTGCCATCTGGCGGCACCCGATCAACGACAGGCGAGCACCGATGCGCCCCCGTTCGCGACGATCGGCCGGATGCCCGGCTTCAGCCGCGAAAAACTCGCCTTTTTCCTGCTCGCGCCGCACCCCAAAATGCCGGACATGTCGCTGTCGCGCAGCGAGGCCGCCGACCTCGCCGACTACATCGCCAAGTTCGGGCGCACCGGCCCATGATCGTATGCACCTCGACGACGGCCATTTGGGCCCGGAAAATTACCGGCCAGCCGCGGCGGTGCGCCTTCCCGGCGCGCGCTGGCGTTCGACCAATTTGAGCATGGTGGCGAGCGTCACCGATCCGAGCGTCGCACGCGCGATGTCGTCGATCTCGCCGAGCAGTTCGCGCAGCGCGCGCGCCGCCGCGGTGCGCTCGGCCATGCCGGCCCGGGCGTTGGCGGGCCCCGGGTTCTCGAACAGCCCGATCACGTCGAAGAGCGTCGTGCGTCGCGGGTTGCCGCTGAACTGATAACCGCCGCCGGCGCCGCGCACGGAGCGGACGAGCCCGGCGCGGCTGAGCGCGCGCATGACCTTGGCGAGGTGATGGCTCGATATGCCGTATTTTTCGCCGATCTCGGCCACGGAAACCTGCCGGTCGGGCCGCGCGGCAAGCTCGAGCAGGGCGAAGACGGCAAGGCGGCTGGAAATCTGCAGGTTCATGCCATCCGATCCGGCGACCGTCGCGGGCGCGGCGGGTCAGTCCAGCTCCTTCTCGAGCTGGATGTAGGGCCCGGCCATCATTCCCTCGCTGCGGAAGAACATCAGGTGCAGCCGGTTGTCGCGCGCGACCATCGTGCGCATCTTGCCGACGCCGGCCTTGGCGAATTCGGCCGAGATCGCCTCAAATAGCGCCCGCCCGACGCCGTGCAGCCGCGCGCGCGGCTCGACCGACAGGGCGAACACCCAGCCGCACGGCGCCGAGCCGAACTCCCATGCCCGCACCTCGCCGATGATGAAGCCGAGGATCGACGGCCGGCCGTTCGCTCCGGCGGGCTCGGCCACCAGGAAAAACCGCTCGTCGAGTCGGCGCTCGCCGTAACGCGCGAAGACGTCGTGCCAGTAATCCGGCTTCGCCAACCCGGTGACCCTTTCGTCAAGGGCGATGACGTCGGCGATGTCGCCGGCGCGCACCCGGCGCACGGTCATCGCTTGCGCGCCGGCCGTTGTCGGCGAACTCAAGTCCATGGTGGGCGCCGCTTGCGCATCGAAGACCTTGCCGATCCGCAGCCGAATCGTCCGTTGCCCGAGAGGGTAGCGCTAATTACGCATTTTGGTACCCAAATATGGCCCGGCGCGGTCAATTGCGCACGGGCCGCTCGAAGCAGAGCTGCTGGGCGGGGAGAAAGCCGCAGCGATCGAGAAACCCGATGAGGTCGCGGTCGCGCCAAGCTACGTCGGTGCGGATGCGCTCGACCCGCAGGGTCCCCAGGTTCATCAGCAGCTGCGAGAGCAATGCACGGCCGACGCCGTGGTCCTGCCAGTCGGGGTCGACGCCGATCGTGTCCATCACCGCGATCGGCTCGAAGCGGTCGAACTCGCCGAAGTCGACGCGCGCCATGATGAAGCCCACGATCGCACCGTCCTGCTCGGCGACCAGCGAAACGCGCACGTCCGACTCGTGCAGCGCCTCCTCCAGCTTGCGTTCGAAATAGCCGGAACGATCCCGCCCGGTGATTCGCCGGTCGATCGCGATGAGGGCGGCGAGATCGCGCTCCGTCATCGCGCGCACCGGGATGCGGTCGCGCGCGAGCGGACCGAAGTCAGGCGCCGCCGGCTTGCCGTAGTCGACTTCCGCGTCGTCGCCCACGCGTTTGGGAATGGCGATGCTCGTGCGCGCGGCCATGGCCCCCTCCCCGTCACACCTCTTCGCTCGCTTCGTGCAGCGGCTCCGCAACCGAGCGCTCCAGGACCAGCCGTGGCGCCAGCGCGAAGCCGGAGGCGGCGAAGAAGCGCACCAAGTCGTGATTGTTCCACGCGGCCTGCGACTGGAGCGAGCGCACGCCCATGCGATCGAGCGCCGCGATCAGCTCGTTCATGAGCGCGCGTCCCACCCCGCGCTCGCGGCTTTGCCGATCGACGCCGACCGCATCGAGCACGGCGACCGCCTGCGCGCGGCCGAATTCGCCGCGCAAAATGCGCACGAAGGCGTATCCCGCAAGCGCCCCGCCCCGGCGGATACCGATCGGAATGAAGTCCTGCGGGTGCGCGGCGGCCGCGGCGAAGCGCTTCTCGAAGAAGCGGCGCCGGCTCAAGCCGGTGTGGGCGCGGTCGATCGCGATCACCCGCTCGACATCGGCGGTGCCGAGCGTGCAGGCATCGCGATCACGGGCAGCGGCTGCCCTCACCATGACGGGACCTCAGGCGGTTTCGGCATATTCCTCGTGCAGACGCAGTTCGGTCTGCGCATCCATGCTTTCTTCCAGCAGCGGCAGCAGCGCCATCTCCTCGTTCTCCACATGCGCCAGCATGGGCGCGCACAGTGCGTCGCCGACGCGGCGGAACTCGCTCCACCTGGCTTCGTCGATCCCCTGCGCGGCGATCTCGCGCGCCAGCGCGGCGAGGCGCGTCCACAGCGGCCGCAGCGCGTTGTGCTCCTCGGTCAGCTGCACGCCGATGGCCTCGTCCCCCATGCCGTCGAGATAAGGGAACAGCGCCTGTTCCTCGAAGGCGAAGTGGCGTTCGACCTCGGCTGCCGCGCCGCCCGACAGATCCTTGATGAGCAGCGCGACCGCATGGTCGTCGGCGCCGGGCGGCGCGTGACGGTGCCCGGCGATCGCCTGCTGCACCCGCCGCACCAGCGCGCTCGTCGCGTTGTGCTCATCGTGCAAAGTTTGATTGACGCGGTTGGTAAAGCGCATGGCGGTTCATCCGTGCAGTTGCTGGTATTTCGCCAACAGCTCGTCGGGGCTCTCCGTCCAGTCGGGGTTGGGCACGATGCAGCCGGGGATCGGGCAGACGAGTTTGCATTGCGGCTCGTCTTCGGCGCCGACGCACTCGGTGCATTTCATCGGGTCGATGACGTAGATCGGGCTGCCCGCCGTGATCGCCTGGTTCGGGCACACCGGCTCGCACGCGTCGCACGCGGTGCAGGTTTCGATGATCATCAGCGCCATGTGATGCGGCCTCCGGATCAGGCGGCGGTCGGAAGCCGGCCGAGCGCCGCCAGCTTGTCGTGGCGGAACGCCCCCCACAAGGCGGCGCCGATCGCGCCGGCGTAGATCGAGTCCGGATGGCTGCGGACGGAAACCTTCATGTCCTTCATCTTGCCGAGATCCTCTTCGAGCGCGGCGATGAGCCCGGGGTCGAGCGCCAGTCCGCCGGTCGTCATCACCACGCCGCGGGTAACGCCGATCGCCTTGAGCAGCTTCGACAACCGTCCCGCCATCGACAGGTGGATGCCCTTGAGGATGTTGGAGGCGGCGATGCCGCGCGAGACCATGTTGATGACGTCGGTCTCCGCCAGCACCGCGCAGATGCTGCTGACGACCTCGGGATTGTCGGCTTGGCGCGAGAGCGAGCCGATCTCGTCCTGGGCGATGCCGAGATAGCGGGCGATGTTCTCGAGAAATTGTCCTGAGCCCGACGCGCATTGGCTGGTCATCTTGTAGCTGAGCACCTTGCCGCGCTCGTCGGTGCTGATGGCGCGCCCGTGCAGCGCGCCCATGTCGAGCACCGCGCGCGTTTCCGGCTCGAGGTAGATCGCGCCGCGCGCGTGCGTGGTCATGGAGTAGAAGTGGCCGGTGTGGAACGGCACGCCCTCGCCTTCGCCGGTGGTCGCCACATAGTCGACCTCGTCTTCGCGCAGGCCGACGGCGGCGAGGGTGTGATCGAAAGCGGCGCGGGCAAGCGCCATCGGATCGCGCTGGCGGATGCGCAAGGTCGCGCGCGAGAGCCAAGTCGGTTCTCCGTCTTCGACGCGGAAGATCGCCGCCTTGACGGCGCCGGTGCCGACGTCGATGCCCGCCGCGATCGTCATGCCATGCCCCCTTCCGCTTGCTCGAGGTGGGTGCGCCGCGCGAATTCCGCCGCGCCCAGCGCTCCGGTGAAGATCGACTCCGGATTGATGTTGATGGTCACGTCGCCGTAATTCTCCTTGATGAGCTTCTTGAGCTCGCGCACGGCGGCTTCGTTCTTCGCCACGCCGCCGGTGAAGGTGAACTCGTTGGTGACGCCGCCGGAGCGCGATATGATCGAGATCGCGCGCAGGATGATGGCGCGATGCAGCCCGGCCAGGATGTCCTCGCGCTTCTCGCCGAGCGAGAGCCGGTCGCGCAGCTCGGCGCCGGCGAACACGGTGCAGGTCGAATTGATCCGCGCCGGGCGGTCCGACTTCATCGCCAATGGCCCCAGCTCATGCAGGCCCATGTTCATCTCGTCGGCGATGTAGCCGAGGTAGCGGCCGCAGCCGGCGGCGCAACGGTCGTTCATCTGGAAATTCGCGACGATGCCGTTGGCGTCGACCTGGATGCCCTTGGTGTCCTGGCCGCCGATGTCGAGCACGGTGCGCGTCGCGGGATACATCATGTGCGCCCCCAGCCCGTGGCAGAGGATTTCCGAACGGATGTGCTCCTTGGAGAACGGCAGGGTGACGCGACCGTAGCCGGTGCCGACCAGGTAGGTCTCCTCGAGCTCGACCCCGAGCGACTTCTCGATGGTGCGCCGGATGCGCGCGGCGTCGGCGGCGAGCGCCGCCTCGCCCGTGAGCACGTGGGCGAGCGCGCGGTGAAACTTCTCCTGCAGGGCGCCGGCGGGCGGGCAGTTCTCCACTTCGATGATCGATTTGTCGTAGACGTTGAGGAGCAGCTCGTAGGGCAGCGCGGCCGCGCGCGCGACCTCCTCGGCATGGTTGTGATAGCGCGAGCCGGCAATATCGCGGAAGAAATCCGACTTGCGCTTGGCGCCCGGCGCGTAGAGCGCGGCCGCCTCGACGCGCAGGAGCCGGAACACCTCGGCGAGCGCCTCCTTCACCTTGTCCTCGAGCCCGGTGAAACGCTCGCCGCGAACCTGCGCGGCGCAGCTCCGCTCGAGATCGTCGAGCTGCTCGAGGAACTGTCCGAGCCGGAACGCCCGCTCGAGTGCGGCGAGCAGGCCGTCGAGGTCGGCCGCGGGCCGGTCGGCCGCCGCCAGCGCGCGGCGGAACAGGGTGAAGCGCGCGTCGATGCGCGCCTCCTCGCCCGCCACCCGCGCGGCCGTGTCGTAGTTGGAGCGCGAATTGGTGATGCCGCGGCCGATCACCGCGCGATCCTCGTCGATGAGGACCGCCTTGGTGGTGGTGGAGCCGAGATCGATCCCGACGAACGTCTTCATGGCGGGTTCCCTCAGGCCGCGGCGCGCGCGCCGGCCCGCTTCTGCTCGATCATCTGGAAGTAGCTCTCCAGGCGGTTCTTGATGTTGGCGGCCGAGAAGTAGCGCGGATCGACGAGATCGGATTCGATGAAAGCGGCGGGCTTGCCGGTGCGCTTCTCGACCTCGCGCATGATGAGCAGCTGCCCGGCCGAGAAGCTGTTGCAGCTCTTGATCGAGTTGATCAGCAGACCGTCGGCGTCGTACTCGCGGATATAGTTCGCGAGCATCTCGATGCGCATCGGCAGGCTGCGGTTGGTGTAGACGCCGAGGCAATATTCGGCGAGCGTTTCCAGCGGATGCTCGGGGTCGTGACGGAAGCCGAGATCGTAGACGCCGCCGACCTTGGTGTAGCTCGACGCGACCACCACCGCGCCCTCGTCGTAGAACATCTTCCAGAACTGACGGAAGTTCGTGTAGTTAGGCGGCCCCTCGACGACGAGGCGGTATTTCTCCTTTCCCATTTCGCCGTCGGGGGTCACCGGACCTTTCCCGCCGGCAAGGCGCTCCTCGACCTCGCCGCGCAGGAATTTGTAGTACTCGATGGCGTCGTCGGTGCCGCGAAACGCGCCGAAGATCGGGCCGATGTAGTAGATGCCGCCGAAATAGGCGTCGATCGGCGACGGCTTGTTCTTCGCGCTCTGCAGCACGCCTACCAGGTCGTCCTCGGCCGCAACCGATTTTTTGAGATATTCGCGCAGCCGGTCGATGTCGAACTTGACGCCGGACACGCGCTCCAGCTTGGGGATCACGTCTTCCTTGAGCTGCTTGACCATGTATTCGATCATGTTGCCGGTGATCTTGCCGTCGCCCAGATACGGCGTCTGCAACATGATCGTCTCGCACCTGTACTGCTCGCGCAGCAGCTCGAACCATTTCATGAAGGTGAAGCAGCCGGTATAGGAGAGCAGCAGCACGTCGGGATTCGGCATTTTCTTGCCGTTCGGGCCGATGTTTCCCTTGGCCATCATGCCGATGTCCGACTTGACGTAGGTGCAGACGTCCTCGGAATGGCCGATCTTCTCCGCCTCGAGCACGTAGGCGCCCGATTGCCGCCGCAGCCCGCTCTGGATCGCGTTGACCTCCGGCAAGTTGTTGACGAGATCGAAGCACATGATCAGTTCGTTGAGATTGCCCGGCACGAAGGTGGCGCAGACCTTTTCGCCGGTTTCCGGCGCGCGGCTAAGCCGCTCGTAATGCGCGGCCATCATCTCCTTCTGCTTGAGCATGGAGGCGTCCTTCTCGACCTCCTTGGCCGGGGCCGGCTTGGGCGTGACGAATGTCGTCGTCATGTTCCGCTCCACAGTTTGATCGAGTCGGCGAAGGTGCCGGCCTGCTCGCGGATGGGCTGCATCTGGCCGGAATTTTCCGCGTATTTGAACGCGATGTAGGGGATGTTGGCGTCCTTGAGGACGTGCTGGAGCATCGGCCGCTCCAGCAGGGCGGGGTCGCAGAAGCTCGGACAGGCGAAGATCACCCCTTCGGCGCCCGAGCGGCGCACCGCCCGCACCAGATGCTGACCCTTCTCCTTCAGGTCGGGCTCGTACTTGGAGGACGTCGACTCGGAGTGATGCAGGAAGGCAAGCGCGAGGTTGCGCAGCGGATCGCCTTCGGGATCCACGTCGCCCACGAGCCAGCGCGTGATCAGGAGCAGATCGTCGTCGACGACGTAACAGCCCGCCAGCTCGAGCGACTTGATCAGGCTGAGCGGCGGCTGCTCGCAGAACACCCCGGTGAGCACGATGCGGCAATTGTCGCGGCGCGGGCGTTTCTCGTCCGCCACCGCCGCGAGATAATCGCGGATCATCGCCGAGTGTTCCTCGACCGGCAGCACCAGCCCGGCGCGCAGCACGAGATAGACCTCCGGCGCCGGCGCCTGCCACGGACATTGCGCCCGGAAGGCGTAAAGCTCGCGCACCAGCCGGCGATTCTCGTTGTAGAGCTTGATCGACCGGCGCAGCTCGTCGTCAGTGATGGGCGTGCCGCGCAACGCGCCGAGATCGTTACGCAATTCGGTGAGCTCGTTGATGTAATAATTTCCGCCGATGTCGTCGCGGTAGGTCTGCGGCACGTCGAAATAGCGCACGTAGACGCCGGGGAACATCATCTTCCACATGCCGGAGAGATTGCGGATCACGTCGCAGATCGACGGAAACAGCATGCCGTCGACGAAATCGAGCCGGCCGGAGACGCCCAGCTCGATGGTGGAGCGCGGGATGCGGCAAATGTAGCTCTGGTAATAGGCGTCGCCGTGGATCACCTCGAGCTGGTCGCCGCCGCCGAGGATGCCGAGCGGCAGGAAGCCGGCGGCATGGACGATCTCGCGCGGCACGTAGATCGGCATGTAGCCGATCACCTTGCGGGCGGGATCCGCGGCCTTCCATTGGCGCGCCGCCGTGAAGGACAAATCGTCGAACAGCGCCTGCGCGCGCGCGACGATGCCCGCCGTCGCGAACCCGTTCATCGATGTTGCCATTGCGCCGCCCTCTTGCCGAGAAAAGCCTGCAGCCCTTCCACCGCGTCGTGGGTCTTCATCAGCTCGTCGAGATACATGCGCTCGACCGCGGCGATCTTCGCCTTCACGCGCGCCGCGTAGTCGAACCGCGCGGCCTTGACGGCGAGGCGCAGCGAGCTTGCGCTCTTCGCCTTCAGGTGCTCGTCGAAATAGGCGAGCGCCGCGCGCTCGGGGTCGGCGGCCGCTTCGTGCGCCATGCCCATGGCGACCGCTTCGCCACCGGTGACGCTGCGCCCGGACAGCAACAAATCGATCGCGCGGCGAGGACCGACGATCTCCGGCAACAGGCAAGAGGCGGCCGGCGCGAACACGCCGAGCTTGAGTTCCGGCTGTCCGAGCGCGGCGTCGGGCGCGACGAACACGAGATGGCCGGCGAGCGCGACCTCGAGCCCGCCGCCCAGGCATTGGCCGCGCACGGCGACGAGCGCCGGTACCGGCGATTCGACCAGGCGCACGATGAGGCCGTGGATCGAACCCAGCATCGCGGCGCATTGGTCCGGCAGATGCTCCTCGACGCTTGCCCCGAAGCTGAAATGCGGGCCTTCCGCGTCGATTAAGACCGCGCCGAGGCTCGCGTTGCCGAGGTGCTCGGCGAGCGCGCCGTCGAGCGCGGCGATCATCGCCGCGTCGATGAGGTTGGCCTTCGGCCGGCTCAGGCGCAGGCGCAGCAGGCGCCCCTCCGCCTCGAACCAGACCTTGAGCGGCGCGGTCATGACTTGCGCGCCTTGGGCTGGATGCTCGCGGTCAGTTCGTCCGACCACGGCGCGTTCGCCGCGAGCGCGCGGCGCAGCGCGACGAAATCGACCTCGCGTCCGGTCTCGCGCGTGCCCTCGTTGAAAGCGCGGAACCCGGCGCGCGCCTCGGTCATCATGTTGAGCGCGAGCCAGGCGCGGGCGTTCTCCTTGTTGCGGTTCCAGGCGTCGAGCTTGGGCTTGCGCAACTCCTCCACGGTCTTCGTGGTGCAATCGGGGAAGGTGTAGAGCAGCTTGGTGCACAGCGCCTCGACCTTCTCGTCGAGCAAGGAGAGATCGACGCTGCCGCGCTTCATCAGTTCCTGACCGGCTTTCAACTCCTCGCCGGCCTTGGGCTTGCCGAAGATGAGCTTGCCGTAGTCGTCGACGACGTGGCTGGTTTCCACCAGCGGATTGGGCACGAACTTGCCGTCGACCTTGAGCGCCGGAACGATGTCGCTGAGGATGCCCAGGTAATAGGCCTCGTGCGCGGAGAACGGCTCGCACAGGACGCAGGCCACCATGGCGCGCTCGGCCCCGACCACCACGGGCAGGAAGTCGGTCGCCCCGCCGATCGGCGCCGAGCCGTGCTTGGGCCCGGCCTGGCCGAAGCGGGCGAGGTCCTGCGCGATCGAGAAGTCGCACGCCATGCCGATTTCCTGGCCGCCGCCGATGCGCATGCCGTTGACGCGGCAGATCACCGGCTTGTCGCAAGTGAGAATCGTCGAGACCATGTCGTTGAACAGCCGCATGTAGCCGCGGTATTCCTGCGGGTTGCCGGCGTAATACTCGGCGTATTCCTTGGTGTTGCCGCCGGTGCAAAACGCCTTGTCGCCCGCGCCGGTGAAAACGACGGCGACGACGTCGCGCGCGGCGCTTGCGGCGCGGAACGCGAGGATCACCGCCTTGACCATGTCGGTGGTGTAGGAATTGAACTGGGTCGGGTTGTCGAGCGTGATCCAGGCGCTGAACAGGCCGGGCACCGCCTTGCCGTCCTCACCTTTGACGGGCCGTTTCTCGTAGCGCACCCCTTTGCTGATCGACTGGCGGACGGGCTCGCCGACGAGGTCGTGGTCCTTGGTTTCGCGTGCCACGGTGTCGAGGGCATAAGCGACTGCTGCGGTCATGATCGTGCTCCTTGATGATGCTGGGGAATGAACGCCGCCTGCCCGGCGAGCGCGCCGGCAGGGACTTGTGCGCTGACGTTGGCGCGGGCGCGCGCATCAAGGGCGCGGCGGCCGCGCGTTGCCGCGCCGAGGGGGCCGCCCCCGCCCGTCACTCTCCAGCGAACCGGCTCCGCGCCCATGTGATGCCCCGAAGGACCGCCCGAGGCGCCGGTGCTTTGCGCCTGAGCTCGCGGCATTCTCCCGGGAGCGTCCACCTGTCCGCTTTGATCTAGCGCAAAGAAATCCAAAAAAGCGCATTCTAGTACTGAAATACGTGTTGCCGGGCAACGGCGGTAGTCGACCCGGCGCCGAGGCAAAGCCATGGACAACCGGCCCAGCATCGGGGTGGCGATCGTCGGCAGCGGCGGTGCCGGCGCGCTGACCGCGGGAAACCTGCTGCTCGAGGCGGCGAGCGCGGCCGGCTGGCAAGGCCTCTTGACGCGGACGGTCGGCCCGCAAATTCGCGGCGGCGAGGCGGCGGCGCTGCTGCGCCTGGCAAGCCATCCGGTCGGCTGCATGCCGGATCGGTATGACCTCCTGATCGGCATCGACTGGCTCAACGCCCACCGATTCGGCGCGGAAATCCAGGCCGGGCCCGCGAGCCTGGTGATCAGCGACCCGCGCGGGGGCGACCTGCCCCGGGCGGTGGCCGATGCCGGGGCGCGGGTGGTGGAAATCCCGATCAAGGACACGGCCAAGGCCATCCCAGACGGCCGGGCGAACATGGTCGCGCTCGGCGTCGCGGGCCGCCTGCTCGGGCTCGCCGCCGATGACCTGTGCGGCTTGGTCGCCAAGCGATTGAAGGACAAGGGTCAGGCCACGATCGCCGCCAGCCGCACGGCGATCGAAGCAGGCTTTGCGGCCGCCGCCGGCATCGCCTTCGACCGGCTGGCGGCTGCGGACCCCGCATCGACCCGGCGCTGGCTGATATCGGGCAACGAAGCGGCCGCGCTGGGCGCGATCCGCGGCGGCGTTCGCTTCGCTGCCGCCTACCCGATCACGCCGGCCACCGACATCCTCGAATGGCTCGCGCCCAACCTCGCGAAGATGGGTGGGATCCTGTTGCAGGCGGAAGACGAGCTTGCCGCCATCAACATGATCATCGGCGCCTCGTTCGGCGGGACGCCGGCGCTGACCGCGACGTCGGGGCCCGGCCTGTCGCTGATGATCGAGGCGCTCGGCCTCGCGATCGCGGCGGAAATCCCCATTGTCGTCATCGACGTGATGCGCGGCGGTCCGTCGACCGGTATTCCCACCAAGTCGGAGCAGGCCGACCTCAACATCGCCGTCTACGGGCTGCACGGCGACGCACCGCATCTCGTGCTCGCGCCCCAGTCGGTCGCCGATTGTTTGTTCACCGCCCAGTGGGCGACGTACCTCGCGGAAACCCTGCAGGCGCCGGCGATCGTGCTGTCCGACCAGTTCATCGGCCAAGCGCGCGCGGCGATCGAACGCCCGGCCGACCTCGCCTTCTTCGGGCAGCGGCTGAAGGCGAACGACGTCGCCGGCGCCTATCAACGCTACGCGCTCGCCGCCGGCGGCGTTTCGCCGATGGCGCTGCCCGGCACCCGCGGCGGGCAGTACACGGCGGACGGTCTCACCCACACCCCGCGCGGCACGCCCACCAGCAACGAACAGGATCACCGGGTCCAGCTCGACAAGCGCCGCGACAAGCTCGAAGGCTTCGCCTACGGCGACCACTGGGCGACGATCGAGGGAGCGGGCGAGCTTGCGGTGATCACTTGGGGCTCGCTCACCGGCCCGGTCCGCGAGGCGATCGCACGCGCCGCGCAGGATGGCATCGCGGTCAAGCTCGTGGCGCCGCGCCTGCTGTCGCCGGCGCAGCCCGAGCGTTTCGCCGCCGCGCTCGCCGGCACGACGCGCGTTCTGGTGGTCGAACAGAGCCACGGTGCCCAGTTCCATCGCTATCTGCGCGCCCACTACGACCTGCCCGGCGCGATCCGGGTGCTCAGTCGCCCCGGCCCGCTGCCGATCGGGCCCGACGAGATTCATCGCGCGATCCGTCAATGGAGATGACGATGTCGAGCCTCGAGCAGCCGCGCGCCTACAAGCAGGCCGACTACCGCTCCGACGTGGCGGCCATATGGTGCCCGGGCTGCGGCGACTATCACGTGCTGCTGTCGTTCACCCGCGCCTTCGCGGCCCTGGGCCTGCCGCCCGAACGGATCGTCGTCATCTCCGGCATCGGCTGCTCCTCGCGCATCCCCGCCTACACCAACTGCTACGGCTTTCACGGCGTGCACGGGCGTTCGCTCGCGCTTGCCGCCGGGCTCAAGGTCACGCGCCCGGAGCTGACCGTGGTGGTGGCGAGCGGCGACGGCGACGGCTACTCGATCGGCGGCAACCACTTTCTGCACGCATGCCGGCGCAACATCGACATGACCTACGTGGTGATGGACAACCGGGTCTACGGCATGACCAAGGGCCAGCCGTCGCCGACCACGGAGCCGGATTTCGACACCGCGCTCTCGCCGGGCGGCACCGGGCTGCGGCCGTTTCACCCGCTCGTCATTGCGCTGGCCTCGGGCGCCAATTTCGTCGCCCGCGCGTTCTCGGGCGCGCCCAACGAGACCGCCGACATGCTGGTCGAGGCGATCCGCCATCCCGGTTTTTCCTTCGTCGAAATTTTAAGCCCGTGCGTGACGTTCCGGCCGGACGAGAAGGAATGGAAGACGTTGGTGCATCCGGCACCGGTCGCTCCCACCAGCGACCCGGCCAGGGCCGCGCGCCGGATCATGACCGACGACGGCTTCAACATCGGCATCCTCTATCGCGGCGACCGCGCGCCCTATCAGCCGGCGGTCGGGTCGGCGCGCGTCGAACTTGCGGAACTGGAGAAGGACTTCGCGCTGTGAGCAAGGTGCCCGGTGCTCCGAAAATAGGAAATCTCGCCGATCTCTACGCGGTCGCCTGGCGGATCGAGGCCGACGCGGTCGCGCGCTACGACATGCTCGCCGCCCAGATGGAGACCCACAACAATCCGGATCTGGTCGCCATGTTCCGCGATCTCGCTCGCGCCGAAAGCATCCACCGCGACGAGATTGCCCGGCTCGCCGCGGAGGCCGGCATCGACGCCGCGACGCACGCGGGCGGCGTGGCCAAGTGGAGCAAGGGGGAAAGCCCGGAGGAGGTCGACGCCGGCGCCGCGCACTACCTGATGACGCCGTGGCATGCGCTCGAACTCGCGCTCGGCGGCGAACAGCGCGCGCTCGATTTTTTCACCGCGGTGGCCGCGAGCGCCAAGGACCCGAAGGTGAAGAAGCTCGCCGAGGAGTTCATGGAAGAGGAGGCCGAGCACGT
>DASPVJ010000615.1:0-2310 GCA_035622435.1 Xanthobacteraceae bacterium
TTTTTCGACGCCGCCGATGCCGAGACCGTGGCGACGATCAAGGAACTGATCGAGACGCGGGTGCGCCCCGCGGTCGCCAATGACGGCGGCGACATCACTTTCCGGGGCTTCAAGGATGGCGTGGTCTTTCTCAATATGAAGGGCGCCTGCTCGGGCTGTCCGTCGTCGACCGCGACGCTCCGGCACGGCATTCAAAATCTGCTGCGGCATTTCGTTCCCGACGTCACGGAGGTCCGGCCGGTTTGACACGGCGAATTCGATCCGGCGCCGGCGGCATGATTGCGCATGCGCGTGCTGGCCATTGATACCGCGCTCGCGGCCTGCTCCGCGGCCGTGCTCGACACCGAACGGGGCGGCATCGTTGCCGGCGAAAGCCTGCCGATGACGCGCGGTCACGCCGAAGCGCTGATGCCGCTCGTCGCCCGGGTGATGGAGCGATCGGGCAAGGCCTTTGCCGATCTCGATCGAGTGGTGGTGACGACCGGGCCGGGAAGCTTTACCGGTTTGCGGGTCGGGATTTCGGCGGCGCGTGGGATTGCGCTCGCGGCCCACAAGCCGGTGGTCGGCCTGTCGACGCTTTCCGCGTATGCGGCGCCGCATCTGAATGCCGACAGCAAGGCGCCGGTCGTCTGCGCCATCGATGCGCGCCACGAGCACGTCTATCTTCAGGTCTTCAGCCCCGACGGCCGCGCCTTGACCGCGCCGAGGCTCGCGACCTTGCGCGAAGCCGCGCAGGCGGCGACGCCGTCGCCCGCCCGCATCGTCGGCTCCGCCGCGCAGTCTGTCGCCGCCGCCATTCCCAAGACCAGCGCCGCGCCGGTTGCCGTCGACGCGCGGCCGGCGCCGGATGTCGCTTGGGTGGCGCGCCTCGGCGCAACCCTTCCGGAAGATCAGTCGCCGCCGCGGCCGCAATACCTGCACCCGCCGGACGCGCAGCCACAGCATGCTGCGCAACTCCCGCGCCGATGATGAACCTGGTCACGCGCCTGCTCGCCCGGCCGGAGCCCAGCTTCTCCGAGGCGCGGGAGCGCGACGCCGCGGCGATTGCCGCCCTGCATGCCGCCGCATTCCAGCGCGGCTGGGGCGAGGACGAGGTTCAGCGGCTCCTCATCGACCGCGCCGTGGTCGCGCACCGCGCGACCATCGGCCGGACGTGGATCGGATTTATCCTGTCGCGCCGCGCCGCTGACGAAGCAGAAATTCTCTCGATCGCCGTCGCGCCCTCGCGACGCCGGCATGGTGTCGCGCGCCGGCTCCTCGATCTGCATTTGCGGCGACTGGCCGGGCTCGGCGCCCGCGCAGTGTTTCTTGAGGTCGGCGAGCGCAACGTGCCGGCTTGTCGGCTGTACGACCGGGCGGGATTTTATCGGGTGGCCCGGCGGCAAGGCTATTATGACGGCAGTGCAACAGCGCTGGTGCTGCGTCGCGACCTTGGCTGACGCGCCAGCACAAACAAGATATGATCGAAGCGAAATCCAAAGCGGTGTCGAAACCAAACGAATGGAAGGTTCTCGCAAGCTCTACGTAAAATCCTTCGGCTGCCAGATGAACGTCTACGATTCGCAGCGTATGGCGGACACCTTGGCGCCGGAAGGTTATGTCGAGACCGCGACCGCTGCAGACGCCGATCTCGTCATTCTCAACACCTGCCATATTCGCGAGAAGGCAGCGGAGAAGGTCTATTCCGAAATCGGCCGCGTGCGCCGGCTCAAGGAGGCGGCCGCCGCCGACGGCCGGCGCCTGCTGATCGCGGTCGCCGGCTGCGTGGCGCAAGCCGAAGGCGAGGAGATCGTCAAGCGGGCGCCCGCGGTCAACATCGTGGTCGGCTCGCAGAACTATCACCGTTTGCCCGCACTCATCGCCCGCGCCGAGCGCGGCGATACGGCGGTCGATACCGAATTTCCCCTGAACGACAAATTCGATCATCTCGCGGCGCCGCGTGCCGCCGCGACCCGCGCCCGCGGCGTCACCGCCTTCGTCACGGTGCAGGAGGGCTGCGACAAGTTCTGCACGTTCTGCGTCGTGCCCTATACGCGCGGCGCAGAATTCTCGCGTCCGGTCGACAAAATCCGCGCCGAGGTCGAGCGGCTCCGCGACGCCGGCGTACGCGAGATCACGCTGATCGGCCAGAACGTGAATGCCTATCACGGCGAGGGCCCGGACGGACGGCCGTGGTCGTTGGCGCGGCTCCTTGGCGTTCTCGCTCGAATCCAAGGAATCGAGCGGCTGCGCTATACCACCAGCCATCCACGCGACATGGATGACGACCTGATTGCCGCCCATCGCGACCTGCCGCAGCTGATGCCGCAA
>DASPVJ010000616.1:0-2077 GCA_035622435.1 Xanthobacteraceae bacterium
CAACGTCCGCGGCAACACGCGCACGCGCGACTATGTGATCCGGCGCGAGTTCGACATCGCCGAGGGCGACGCGTTCAACAAGGTGCTGATCGACCGCGCCGAACGCCGGCTCAAGGGCCTCAACTACTTCAAGAGCGTCAAAATAACCCAGGAGGCCGGCTCCGCTCCCGACCACGTAGTCGTCAACGTCGAGGTCGAGGAGGAAAAGACCGGCGACTTCTCGATTTCCGGGGGCTATTCCACCGTCGAGGGGATTCTCGCCGAGGTCAGCGTGGGCGAGCGCAACCTGATGGGGACCGGCCAGGCGGTCAAGGCCTCGGTCACCTACGGAGAGTACGTCAAGGGCGTCGACGTCGGCCTCGTCGAGCCCTATTTCCTCGGCAGCCGGGCGTCGGCCGGCGTCGACGTGTTCGGCAAACAGACGATCGCCAATTCGTATCAGTCGTACGGCACCGAGACGTACGGCGCAGCCTTCAGCGTGAGCACGCCGTTGACCGATGAGCTGGGCACGCAGTGGCGCTATTCGCTCTATAATCAAAGCTTGTCGCTCGCTCCCAACCTGGCGCCCTGCTCGCCGAGCAATCCGCCGCCCTGCGGCGAAGCATCGCTTCCGGTCCAGCAGGCGGCGCTCAACGGCCCGGCGTGGGTATCGTCCGTGGGCAATACGACCGCCTACGACACCCGCGACAACAAGAAGAACCCGAAGAGCGGCGTTTACGTCGAGCTCAAGCAGGATATCGCCGGCGCGGGCGGGGACGAGAAGTTCCTCCGCACCACGGGCGACGTGCGTTACTACCACGAGGTCGCGCCCGACATCGTGGCGATGGGGCGCGTGCAAGGGGGCTACGCGGCGGGGTGGGACGGCCAGCAGGTGCCGCTGATGAACAGCTTCTTCGGCGGGCCGCAGCTGGTGCGCGGCTTTGCTCCCAACGGCTTCGGCCCGCGCGACCTCACCCCCGGCTCGACCATGGACAACGTCGGCGGCACCAAGTACTTCGTGACCACGGCCGAGGTGCAATCGGGGATCCCCAACCTTCCCGCCGACTTCGGCCTCAAGGTTGCGGTGTTCGCCGACGCCGGCAGCGTGTGGGGCTACGGCGGGCCGATCTACTTTCCCTCGTTCGGGCAATCGATCCAGCTCGCCGATTCCACCTTCATCCGCTCGTCGGTCGGCGCCGGCCTGGTGTGGGATTCGCCGGTCGGCCCGCTGCGCGTCGACTACGCGATCCCGGTGACCAAGACGGGCTACGACGTGCTGCAGCCGTTCCATTTCGGCTACGGCGGGTTCTAATACCAGTAATCAGTGATCAGTCATCAGTGATCAGAGATTCCGCGCGCCGGCAGCCCGAGGCGGCGACGCACGATCGCCAACTGGACGGATGATTGCCCGCGTGGCAGGAATCAGGCGTCGCTGCCAATCATCGGTGATCCGGGCCGCAGCGAAATTCTGATACTGATGACTGATCACTGATTCCTGGACGGGAGGTCGCGTGCGCCGGCGTGTGCTGTGGAGCTTGCTGATCGGGCTTGCGGTCGCGCTCGTCCTTCTCATCGTGCAGCACGACGCCGGCACGATCGACGGCCTCGACCAGGATTTCGGCGCGCTCGCCTACAAGATCGTGCTCCTGGTCGTGGTCGGCACCGTGGTGCTGGCGCTGTTTCGCGGCCGCCTGTCCGAGGCGCTGACCACCGCGCTCCTGTGGGTGGTGATCGCGCTCGTCTTGGTCGTCGGCTACACCTATCGGGCCGAGGTGCACGAGGTCAGCGAGCGCGTGCTCGCCGAACTTATTCCGGGCCGGCCGGTGTCGCGCGGGCGCGTCGTCGAGATTGCGCGCGGGCGGGCGGGCGAATTCCAGGTCGCGACCCAGGTCAACGGCGCGCGCGTGCCCATGGTGCTCGACACCGGCGCCAGCGCCGTCGTCCTCACCCAGGACGCCGCCAAGGCGGCGGGGTTGCCGCTCGACATGCTCGCCTACACCGTCAGCATCGACACCGCCAACGGCCGCACGCGCGCCGCCGCGGTCACCCTCGAGCGGCTCGGCGTCGGCTCGATCGTCGAGCACGCGGTGCCGGCGCT
>DASPVJ010000617.1:0-5669 GCA_035622435.1 Xanthobacteraceae bacterium
GCGATCGGGAACACCACGGGAATGAGCACGACCGCGGCCGGCAGGCCTTCGAGCACCATGCCGAACGCCATGGTCATCAGCGCGACGCCGGCGAGGAACAGCACGTGGCTTTCGCCGAGCGGGGCCAGCACCGCGCCGAGCAGCGCCGGCACGCCGGTCACGCCCATCAGGTACTGGAAGACGGTCGCCACCGCCAGCAGGAACACCACCGCCGCGGTGAGCAGCGCGCTGTCGTAGGCGATCCACAGCATCTCGGCGAGCGAGACGTTGCGGTAGTAGAAGCGCGCCGCCAGGAACGCGTAGCACGCGACCACCGCGCCCGCCTCGGTCGCCGTGAACATGCCGAGGTAAAACCCGCCGAGGATGACGAACGGCACCACCATGGGGACGAAGGCGGCGCGCGCCGAACGCAGCAGGAAGCGCCAGCTCGGCAGCGTATCCTTGGGCCAGCCGAGGATGCGCGCCTGCACGAACACGAGCGCACACAGGCACAAGCCCACCACCGCCGCCGGAATGAAGCCGGCGAGGAACAGCGCCACCACCGAGGTGTTGGTGACTTCCCCGATCACGATCATGAAGATCGCCGGCGGCACCAGCATGCCCATGGCGGTGCCCGCGGCGATCAGCGACGCGCCGTCCTCGGGCCGGTAGCCCGCCCGCTTGAGCGGCGGCATCAGGGTCGAGCCGAGCGCCGACACTTCGGCCATCTTCGAGCCGCAGATGTCGGAGAAGAAATACGACACCACGATCACCGACATGCCGAGCCCGCCGCGCAGCCAGCCGACCAGCGCGCGGGCGAGGTCGACCAGCGCCTGCGACATGCCGCAGCGCTCCATCAGGGTGCCGGCGAACACGAACGACGGGATCGCCAGCAGCACCCAGTTCTGCGATCCGGCGACGAGGCTCGACGGCAGCAGCTGCAGCGGATAGCCGCCGAGCACGAGCCCGGCGACGCCGGCGATGCCGAGCGCGAACACGATCGGCATGGAGAGCGCGATGAGCGCGACGAACACGACGGCGGTGAACGCGAGCAGCATCGCTCAGCGCCCCTGCGCGCCGGCGGCGGGCGCGGCGAACCCCAAGGCGACGCCGAGGCCGTAGAGCGCGATCAGGCCGCCGCCGGCGACCGACGACGCGTAGAGCCAGGCGAGATTGAGGCCGAGGCCGGGCGAGGTGAGCAGCGAATTGGTGACGCACAGGCGATAGCCGTAGATCGCCGCCAGCGCGCCGAAGCCGGCGATCATGAGATGATTGACGCGGTCGAGGATGCGTTGCGTGCGCGGCGCCAAGCGGTGGGTGAGGACGGCGAGGGCGAAATGCACGCGTTCGCTGACGGCGACGGCGGCGCCGACGGCGGTGAGCCAGGCGAGTCCGAACTCGCCGACCTCCTCGACCCAGAAGAAGCTGATCGGCTCGAGGTCGAAATAGTCGGTGATCCGCACCACCACGTAGCGCAGCAGCACGCCGGCGAGGAGGTCGAGCATCACCAGGACGAGCAGCAGCGCGACGAAGATTTTCGGCACCGCGGCGAGGATGCGCAAGACACGTGCGGGCTCCCTCTCCCCGCAACGGGGTCCCCGCGACGCAAGCGTCGCGGGGTGCCCCTCGGGGAGAGGGTCGGGGTGAGGGGGCTTCTCAGAAAAAGCAACGCGCGGAGAGGCCCCCTCACCCGGCCGCTCCGCGGCCGACCTCTCCCCGCAAGCGGGGAGAGGTGAACCGTCGCCTCCTTCACCCATGAAAGCGCACGGTCACGCCTGGTTGGCGACCGCCTCCCACATGGCGCCGAACTGCTTCTCGTAGGCCGGCCAGATCTTCTCCTGGGCGACCTTGCGGAAGGCATCGACGTTGGCTTCGTTCACCGCCATGCCCTTGGGCTCCAACAGCTCCTTGGCCTTGGCCAGGCTGTCGACGCTCTCGGTGTCCTTGCGGACGCGCTCCTGCGCCTCGCGCCCGACGTCGAGCAAAAGCTTCTGCTCGTCCCTGGTCAGGCCGTTCCAGACCGCGAGGTTGATCACCGACAGGGTCGGCCCGTAGTTGTGGTAGGTCATCGAGCAATATTTGGAGACCTCGTAGGCCTTGAGCGCGAGAATGTTGACGATCGGCAGATCCGCGCCGTCGATCACGCCCTGCTGGGCGGCCGGAATCACCTCGCCCCACGGCAGCGGCACCGCGTTGCCGCCGAGCCCGTTGATGGTGTCGGCGAACACCTTCGCCTGCTGCACGCGCAGCCGCATGCCGCGCAGGTCCTTGGGTTCGACGATCGGCCGCTTGCTGTTCCAGAAATGGCGGAAGCCGTAGTCGTAGAAGAACAGCACCTTGACCTTGTATTTGTCCTGGAAGGCGGCATCGAGCTCGTCGCCGATCTTGCCGTTGAACATGCGGTAGGCCTGGTCGTAGCTCTTCACCAGATAGGGGACGAGGAACACGCCCATCTCCGGGAACACGGTGGCGGCGGCGCCGGCCGGGCCGCCGGCGGCGATGTTGCCGCCCTTCACCGCGTTCATGATTTCCAGCTCCTTGCTCAGCAAGGTGCCGCCGTGGAACTGCATGTCGAGCGCGCCGTTGGAGCGTTTGGTCACCTCCTCGGCCATCCAGGCGAGCGCGATCGCGGCGGATTCCGGCGGCGGCACGATGTGCGCGTAGACGAGCCGCTTCGCCGCGGTCTGCGCGAACGCGGGCGCGCGGCCGGTGGCGATGACGCCGGCGAGACCGGCGCCGGTGCCGGCCATGAACCGGCGGCGGCTGATGGCGAAGCGCATGTCGTCCTCCCGTGAAGTTATCGCTGATCGGTTTCGCGTCCAGCAGACCACGGCGCCGCGGCAATTTCAACGCAGCCTATGTAGGGCGCAATAGCGCAAGCGTATTGCGCCGCTTCGGTATGCGGCGCATTACGCGGCCCATCGGCCGCTAATGCGCCCTACGTAATCGTGTTGCTCTTGAGGTCGCGCGGGGCCTGGGTGATCACCTCCGGCGGCGCGCCGATCACGACCGTATCGTCGAGGCGGAAGCCGCCGAGGCCGTAGACGTAGATGCCGGGCTCGACCGAGTAAACCTCGCCGGCGACGAGCGGCCGGTGGCAGAACGGCATGTCGTCGGGATACTCGTGGCCCTGCACGCCCATGCCGTGGCCGGTGCGGTGCAGGATGTTGTCGCCGAAGCCGGCGGCGACGATCACCGCCTGCGCGGCGGCGTCGATCGCTGAGACCGGATTGCCGGCGACCGCGGCAGCGGCGCCCGCTTCGTTCGCCGCGCGCGCCGCCTCGTAGAGCGCCGCCTGGCGGTTACTCGGCGTGCCGACGAAAAAGGTGCGCTCGTTCTCCGTCATCATGCCGTTGAGGCGCACGTTGCAAATGTTGACGATGCCGTGGCCCTTCTCGATCGTCGCGCCGGTCGGCATGCCGTCGCCGTGCGGCGAGGCCGACGCCGGCCCGCTCAGGGTGAGGCAGCGGATCTCCGCGTTCTCGCCGGGAAAGCGCCGGGCGGCTTCCTCGGAAATCAGCGCCGCAAGAGCGAAATCGAGTTCCTGCAGGCGCCGGCCCGGGCGGATGTTCTCGCGGTAGCGCGCCTGGCCCCAGTCGGAGAGCGCGCCAGCGTCGCGGTGGACTTTGAGTTCCTCCGCGCATTTGACGAAGCGCAGCTCGCGCATCTGCGCGAGGCAGGCGACGAGCCGGAGGTCCGGCAGCAGCGCGGGCACGCGCCCGAGCGGCCCGCCCAGGGCGTCGACGCCGATGCGCCCGCGCCCGAGCCCGTGCCGAGTGAGGAGATCGGCGAGCGCCTCGGCCCATTGGGCGCGCACCGGCACGCGGGCGGACAGGCGCGGATGCTCGGCGTAGATCGTCACGTCGTCGACCCACAGGAGGCCGCGCTCGGCGACGCCGCGGATATGGTTGGTGGAGAGCTCGTTCATCAGCGCGAACGGCGCGCCGTCGAGCGGGACCACCACGGCGATCGGCCGCTCCCAGGTCTGCACGTCGACGTGAAAGTTGGTCGCCCATTGGAAGAAATCCGCGGCGGTGAAGGCGAGCGCGTCGAAGCCGTTCGCCCGCATCATCGCGGTCATCAGGGCGCGGCGGTAGTCGCAGGTGACGCGGGTCAGGAACGGCATGGGGATGGCTCCTATCGTAGGGCGCAATAGCGAAGCGTATTGCGCCATTTCTGACGATCCGATCGCATCCGGCGCATTACGGCCTTCGGCCTAATGCGCCCTACCTCATCGCACCACCGCCCGGGCGATCAGCACGTTGGCGAGCGCGGTCGAGGCCAGGGTGAAGGCGATCAGCACGAAGGCGAGGCTGGCGCCGAACGGCCAGTTCGACTGGTCGAGCACCTGTGCGGCCAAGGTCGGTCCGATCATCTGGAAGCGCGGGCCGCCGAGCAAGAGCGGCGTCGCATAGGCGTTCATGGTGAGGATGAACGACAGCGCGCCGGCGGCGAGCAGCCCGGGCATGGCGAGCGGCAGGGTGACGAGGCGCCAGGCGGTGAACGGCGTCGCCCCGAGGCTCGCCGCCGCTTCGGAGAGCGCCTGGTCGATCCCCTCGATGACGCTCTGCAAGGTCAGCGTCACGAACGGCAGGTTGACCGAGATGATGCCGACGAGCACCGCCCACGGCGTGTACATGATGGCGAGCGGCGAGAGGCCCAAGCCCTCGAGCGCGGCGTTGATCAGCCCCTTCTGGCCGAACGCCACCATCCAGCCGGCCGCGCGCACGGCGTTGCCGACGAACAGCGGCACCACCACCAGCACGATCAGCACCGCCTTGCGCCGCGCCGCCGCGCGGGCGATGGCGAGCGCGAGGGGAAAGCCGAGCGTCAGGCAGGCGGCGGTCACCGCGAGCGCCATCAGCACGGTCGCGCGCAGCACGCCGAGGTAATACGGGTCGGACACGAGCTTGGCGTAGTTCTCGAGGGTGAGCGCCTCGACCATGAACCGGCCGGGCTCGAACCGGTTGAGCGAGTAGCGGAACATCAGCGCGAGCGGCAGCACCAGCACCAGGCTCACCACCAGGGCGGCGGGCGCGAGCATCACGGCGGCGGCGGCGCGGGTCTTGAGCATCGGAGGACAGTAGCTTGTAGCCCGCATTGAGCGCAGCGAAATGCGGGGTCCCCGGATGTCCCTACGCTCATCCGGGCTACGCGCTCCCTCTCCCCGCTTGCGGGGAGAGGGTCGGGGTGAGGGGGCGATTCAACACACTGAGCCTTGGAAAGCCCCCTCACCCGGATCGCTTCGCGCTCCGACCTCTCCCCGCAAGCGGGGAGAGGTGAAGAGCATCACCCTTTGAACACCTTGTTCCACCATTCCTGCAGGCCGGCGTCGGCCTTGGCCAGGTAGTCCTGGTCCTGCAGGATGAAGGCGCTCTGCACCTCCGGCTCGAACATCACGCGGGCGGCGAGCGCGGACTCGAGCGTCACGTTGTCGACGGTGGGCGCGTAGCCCATATGTTTGGCGAAATCCGTCTGCGGCCGCGGGTCGAGCAGCGCGTCGAGCCAGGCGTAGGCCTCGTCCTTGTTGCGCGCGTTCTTGGCCATCCCCATCCCCGACACGTAGAGCACGATGCCCTCCTTGGGATTGGCCATCTCGATCGGGATGCCGGCGTTCTGCCACATGACGCCGCGCGCCTTCCACATGATGCACATGCCGCATTCCTCGGTCTTGAGCGCCTGCGCCATGG
>DASPVJ010000618.1:0-4055 GCA_035622435.1 Xanthobacteraceae bacterium
GAAATGTCAGAACGTCTACGCCAAGCTCGGCGGCCTCAACATGGACGTGAACGGCTACGGCTGGCAGCACCGCCCGAAGCCGCCGACCAGCGCCGAACTCGCCGCCGCCACGCGCCGCTATTTCGCGCACACCATCGAGCGTTTCGGCCCCGACCGCTGCATGTTCGAGTCAAACTTCCCGGTCGACAAGCTCTCCTGCAGCTACACGGTGCTGTGGAACGCGTTCAAGCTCCTGAGCAAAGGCTATTCCGCCGCCGAGCGCGCGGCCATGTTCCACGACACCGCGGCACGCGTTTATCGGCTGTGACGGCAGCGGTACAAATAAACAAAACCGTCATCCTGAGGGCGAGCGCGACGAAGTCGCGCGAGCGTCTCGAAGGATGGAAACAAACTCCGCTCTTACTTCCATCCTTCGAGACGGCCGCGCGCAAGCGCGCGCGGCCTCCTCAGGATGACGTCGCGTTTGTTTAATGCCCTCCCATGACGGATTATGCAAACGTCGCGAATATTTCCTCGAACGCCTTGAGCTGGTTGCCGGCGGCGGACGACGGCACGATGATCGGCGTGCGCACGCCGGCGTCGATCCAGGCCGCAAGCCCGTCGCGCACGCGCGATGCCGGGCCGGACAAAGCGACGTCGTCGATCCAGGCGTCGGTCAAATATTTGGGCACGTCGGTGGGACGGTTCTCGGCGAGCGCCTGCTCGATCGCGGTCATCTCCTCCGCGTAGCCGGCCTCCTTCCAGTAATTGCGATAGTTGGGAAGGCCGGCGTAATGGGTGAGCGTGCGCCGGTGCACGGCGCGCGCCGCCGCAACGTCGTCGCAGATGCAGGTCGGCAGCATGTTGCCGATGAAAAAATTCTCGTCGTCGCGCTTTCCCGCCGGCAGGGCCGCGAGCGAGGCCGCCATGTGCGAGCGGCTGGCGTTGGCGAACACCACCCCTTGGCCGATCTCGCCGGATAGGGCGACCATCCTGCTGCGCAGCGCCGCGAGGATGAGCGGCGGCTGCGCGCCGACGCCCTCATAGGCGCGCAGCTTGGCGGCGAAGGCGCGGATGTCGGCAAGCGGCTTGCCCGGCGTCGCCCCCATGCGCGCCTGGCTCGGCGCATGCGCCACCCCGATGCCCAGCCGAAAGCGGCCGCCGGAAACTTCGTGGAGGAACGCGGCGCTCTGCGCGAAGTCGTCGACCGAGCGAGCGTAGATCGGCGAGATCGCGGTGCCGAAGACGATGCGCTCGGTGACGAGCGCCAGCGCGTCGCACAAGGAGAAATTGGCGAAGCGGCTGGGCGCGAAAATCCCCGCAAACCCGCGCCGCTCGATCTCGCGCGCGAGGTCGAGGGTGAGGCGCCGCCGCCCCGGCACCGCCACCAGGCTGACCGCAGGCATTTGCTGTGACATGGCTCACGTACCCCGGAAGCCCGACACTAGCCTTGCCCGCGCATTGCCGCCATCCTGCGCATGATGACTCGCGCGGGGCAGCACGCGTTCGTGGTCGGGCTCGGCACCGCGGTGGTGCCGCTCGACACCGCGGTCAACATCGCGTTCCCGGCGATCACCCGCGGATTGGGTCTGGCGACCCAGGACATCCAGTGGGTGGTGATCTGCTACGTGCTGACCTACACGGCGCTGACCCTGGCGCTCGGGCGCATCGGCGACATCTACGGCCACCGCGCGGTCTTCCGCGCGGGCTTGCTCTGGAGCACCGCTGCGCTGAGCTTGTGCGCGCTGGCGCCGAACTTCCCGGCGCTGCTCGCGTGCCGGTTCCTGCAGGGAATCGGCACCGCGCTGGTGCTCAGCTGCGGCGCCGCCCTGGCGACGACGATCTACGGCGAAGACCGGCGCAGCCGGGCGCTCGGCACCTACACCATGATGTTCGCCGCCGGCGCGACCATCGGCCCGTGGCTCGGCGGCGCGCTGGTTGAAATGTGGGATTGGCCGGCGGTGTTCTGGTTCCGCGTGCCGATCGCCGCCGCCGCGCTTTTGCTCTCGCGCCGCCTGCCGGCGCCGCCGCAAGGCGCGCGCGAGCCGTTCGACCTCGCCGGCGCCGTGCTGTTGGCCGCGGCGCTCATCGCCATGCTGCTGACGTTCAATCGCCTCGGCGAGATCGCCGCCCTGCCCCTCGGCCTCGCCTCGCTCGCGGCGTTCGTCGGATTCATCCGGCACGAGGGACGCTGCGACAAGCCGATCATCGACCCGGCGTACTTTCGCCTGCCCGGGTTCGCCGTCGCCAACCTCGCCAGCGTGCTCACCAACCTCGCCGCCTTCGCCGTGTGGCTGCTGGTGCCGTTCTATCTGGCGCGCGCCGGCGACTTGCCGCTGGCCGCCAGCGGGGCGATCCTGGCGACCGCCTCGTTCGGCCTGGTGGTGGCCTCCCCGATCGCCGGCCGGGTGATCGGCCGCATCGCCGCGGCGCGGCTGGCGCTGATCGGCGCTTTGCTCGTCGGCATCGGGCTCGCGCTCGTCGCCACATGGGAAGCCGACACGCCGGCCGTTTGGCTGGTCGTCACCCTGACCGTGCAGGGGTTCGGCCTCGGCCTGTTCCAGCTCGCCTATACGGACATCGTCACCGCGGCGCTGCCGCTGCGCCACCGCGGCGTCGCCGGCAGCCTCGCCATGGTGACGCGCACGATCGGCACGGTCAGCGCCGCCGCCACCGTCATGCTGCTGTTCCAGCGCCTGGAGACGGCGGACGGATTCTTCGCCGCCTTCCACCGCACCTTCGCGCTCGCCGCCGTGCTGCCGTTCGCGATGGCGGCGCTGTTGGCGCTGCGCCGGTGGCGCTAAAGCGTGATGGCTTTTCTTTGAATCGCCATCCCGCTTTAGGTTATTGTCGGAGCATGATGTTTTTCCGAAAACCGGTATCCACTTTTCGGTATCATGCTCTAATTTACCGTCTCTCCCGCTCGGGCAATTTTTTCCACGCTGGCGAGCCAAGCGTCGATGTCGCGGTCGTCGGGCTGCACCAGCACATGGCCGGCGCCGGCGTCGCGATAGGCGGCGAGCCGGGCGGCAAGCTCGCCTGAATCCTTGCCGTCCCACGCGGTGCGCAACGAAATAGCGAAGCCGGGGTCGGGCCGCTTGGCGCGCAAGCCTCGGATGATCGGCGCCGCCTTGTCGGGCGGCAGCCGCGAGCCGTGCCAGCCGTCGCACAGGTTGACCGCGCGGGCGAGCGCCTTGTCCGAGGAGCCGCCGACCCAGATGGGGATCGGCGCCGGCGGCAGCGGCTGCATGCGCATGCCGGCGATTTCGGCGGCGATGTACTTGGTCTTGAAGCTGACCGGATCGTCGCGCCAGAGCGCGCGCAGGAGCGCGATGCTTTCGTCGGTGCGCCGCCCGCGCTCGCGGAACGGCACGCCGAGGGCGGCGAATTCCGCTTCGAGCCAGCCGGCGCCGATGCCGAAAATGACGCGCCCATTGCTCAGGCATTGCAGGGTTGCCACCTGCTTGGCGATCGGCAACGGATGGTGCATCGGCAGCACGATCACGCTGGTGCCGAGCCGCACTCGCGCGGTCGCCGCCGCCGCCCAGGTCAAGGTCAGGATCGGCTCGTAGAAATAGGGCGACGGCGGATAGGGCGCGTCCTTGGGCAGAATGACGTGCTCGCTCACCCACACGTCGGCGAAGCCCAGCTGTTCGGCTTGCACCGCGGCGCGGCGGATCGCGTCCGGCCCGGCCTTGCGGCCGATGTGGGGAAGATGGATGCCGAGCTGCATGGGGGATCCTCCTTATATCCGCGACGTCGAGCCCGCGTAGGGCGCAATAGCGAAGCGTATTGCGCCATTTGCTGGCAAGCCGGCGCATTACGGCCTTCGGCCTAATGCGCCCTACTGCGCCAGATATCCGCCGTCGACCGGCAGTTCCGCGCCGGTGATGTAGGAGGCCTCGTCGGAGGCGAGGAACAGGTTGGCGTAGGCGACCTCCTCCACCCGCCCCTCGCGCTTCATCGGCACCGCCGCGATCGCCGCCGCGCGCACCTTCGGGTCGGCCGACATTTTCGAGGTGCGCATCGGCGGCAGCATGCCCGGGTGCACCGAGTTGACGCGGATGTTGTCGCGG
>DASPVJ010000619.1:0-4959 GCA_035622435.1 Xanthobacteraceae bacterium
GACAAGGCGCGCTCCGCTTATCTGAAATCGCGCGGCTACCGCGTGCTTCGATTCTGGAACAACGAGGTGCTCAAGGAGATCGATGGCGTGATGAGCGTTATCTACGACGCCGTGCATCAGCAAGAAATGCCCCCCACCCCTAACCCCTCCCCGCCGCTCGCTTCGGGGCACCCCGCGGCGCAAGCGCCGCGGGGACCCCGGCGCGCGGGGGGAGGGGAACGGAGAGGCCGGCCATGACCACGCTCGTCTTCGACGTGGGCCATCTGCTCGCCGGCGGCATGCTGGTGCTCAGCTTCCTCCTGCTCTACCAGGACCGCATCCTCGCGACCTTGAACGTATTCGCCCTGCAGGCGATCGTGCTGGCGCTCGCGGTCGCCTGGCAGGCGCGCGCCCAGGAGGCGCCGCACCTGTTCGTCACCGCCGCGATCGCGCTCGGCGTCAAGGGCTTCGTCATCCCCACCGCGCTGCACCGCATCGTGCGCCGCCTCGCCATCCACCGCGAGATCGAGCAGGTGGTCGGCGGCGGGCCGGTGATGCTGCTCGGCCTCGGCATCGTCGCCCTCGCCATCATGCTGGTGCTGCCGCGGGTCGAAGGGGTCGACCCGCTGGGACGCGAGGACCTCGCCTTCGCGCTCGCCGTCATCCTGCTGGGCTTGCTCATGATGATCACCCGGCGCAACGCGGTGACCCAGATCGTCGGTTTCATGTCGCTCGAGAACGGCCTCATCCTGGCGGCGACCGGCGCGCGCGGCATGCCGCTGGTGGTCGAGTTCTCGGTGGCGTTCTCGATCCTCATCGCCTTCATCGTGTTCGGCGTGTTCGTGTTCCGCATCCGCGAGCGCTTCGACACCGTCGACGTGAGCGCGCTCGACCGCTTCCGCGGCGAGCGCGGGGACGCGGTGTGATGGTAGATGGACGCACAGCAGTTGGGTTTCCCCTCCCCCCACGCACGAAGTGCGTGGCGGGGAGGGGTAAGGGGTGGGGGGCGCTTGCGCGCAACACACGCCGGCCGAGCAAACAAAGAAAGGCCCCCCACCCGGCTCCCCCGGGCCAAGCCCGGGGTCGCCACCCTCCCCGCCGCGCTTCGCGCGGGGGGAGGGATGGAGCCCTCCGCGTTGCCTCGCGACTCCCCTCATGCGCAGGAGCGTTGCAATGACCGCCGCCCTGCAGCTGGTGCTCGTCATTCCCGCCGTGGCGGTGGTGCTGCTGGCGTTCGTGCCCAACTACCGCGTCGGCGCGGCGATCAACGTCGCCGCCTCCGGGCTGACGTTCGCCGCCGGCGTGTCGTTGCTGTTCGCGCCGCGCATCCGCACCGAAATGCTGATCATCGACGACTTCAACATCTACCTCGTCACGCTCACCACCTTCGTCGCCTTCACCACCTCGATCTTCAGCGCCACCTACATCGGCCACGAGCTTGCGACCGGGCGGCTCACGCCCACCTTCCTGCGCTTCTACCACGCGCTCTACCAGGCGATGATCGGCGCCATGGTGGCGGCGCTCACCGCCAACAACGTCGGCCTGTTGTGGGTCGGCGTCGAAGTGGCGACGCTCGCCACCGTGATGATGGTCGGCATCTACCGCACGCCCGAGGCGGTCGAGGCGGCGTGGAAATATTTCATCCTCGGCTCGGTCGGCATCGCGCTCGCGTTCTTCGGCACCATCCTGGTGTACGTGGTGGCGCAGGAGGTGCTGGGCGAGGGGCTCGCCGCCATGGCGTGGGACCGCATGGCGCAGAACGCCGGCCGGTTCGATCCGCGCCTGCTCTCGCTCGCCTTCGTGTTCTTGCTGGTCGGCTACGGCACCAAGGTCGGGCTGGCGCCGTTCCACGCCTGGCTGCCCGACGCCCACGCCGAAGGCCCGACGCCGATCTCGGCGGTGCTGTCGGGCCTGCTGCTCAACGTCGCGCTCTACGCGCTGCTGCGCTTCAAGATGGTGCTCGCCGCCAACCCGTCGACCCTCGACGTCGGCCTCATCATGGTGGCGCTCGGCCTCATCAGCCTGGTGTTCGCCGCCTTCATGCTCTACCGCCGGCGCGACATCAAACGGCTGTTCGCCTATTCGTCGATCGAGCACATGGGCGTCATCACCTTCGCGTTCGGCATGGGCGGCCCGCTCGCCAACTTCGCCGGCCTGCTCCACATGACCATGCATTCGCTCACCAAGTCGGCGATCTTCTTCGCCGTCGGCCACATCGCCCAGGTCAAGGGGACGCAGCGCATCGCCGACATCCGCGGGCTCTCGGTCAGCCATCCGGCGCTCGCCGCCGGGCTCGCGCTCGGCGTCATCGCCATCGCCGGGCTGCCGCCGTTCGGCGTGTTCCTGAGCGAGTTCATGCTGGTGTCGTCGACCTTCGCGCGGGCGCCGCTGCTCGCGGTGGCGCTGGTGATGGGCTTGCTGGTGGCGTTCGGCGCGCTGGTGCTGCGGCTGCAGAACGTCACCTTCGGCGAACCGTCGGGGCCGTCCGGCGGGGTCAAGGCCTCCTACGTGCCGCTGTTCGTGCACATGGCGGTGGTGCTGGTCGCGGGGCTGTGGCTGCCGCAGCCGGTCGTCGCCTGGTTCCGCGCCGTCGCCGCGCAGCTCGGAGGCGGGTGATGGGGACGATGGCGAGCGCCGCCCTCTCCGTTCCCCTCCCCCTTGTCGGGAGGGGTGAGCGGGGCACCCCGCCGCGCAAGCGCGGCGGGGACCCCGGGTGGGGGTGGCGCAGAAGATGGCGCATTTGTTTGAACCACCCCCACCCCGGCTCGCTTCGCGAGCCGACCCTCCCCACAAGGGGGAGGGTAAGAGGCGGCGCGGGCGGGATGAAACAATGACAACCATCGCCGCACTGCTCGCGCCGCTGGCGCTGCTGAAGGGGCAGCGGCCGTGGCCGCGCATGGTCGTCGACGCGGCGACGTGGGACGCGATCGGCGCGGCGCTGGGAGAGGGCGCGGGCGAGCTGATGGCGCTGTGGGCGGAGCCCGGCAGCGTGCATCTCGCGCTACGCGCGCCGGATCTGGCGACGCCCGCGGTCGTCTCGGTCGCGGCCAGCGACAACGCATTCCCGTCGATCGGCCGCCACCACGCGCCGGCGCTGCGGCCCGAGCGCGTCATCCGCGACCTCTACGGCCTCGTGCCCACCGGCATCCCCGACGAGCGGGCGTGGCTCGACCACGGCGCCTGGGGCGTCGCCGCGCCGCTCGGCGCGCGCGCGCCGGCGCCCCTGCGCGATCCCGCCGACTATCGTTTCCTCGCCGTGCACGGCCACGGCCTGCACCAGATTCCCGTCGGCCCGGTGCACGCCGGCATCATCGAGCCCGGCCACTTCCGCTTCACCGCCAACGGCGAGACCGTGGCGCGGCTCGAGGAGCGGCTCGGCTACGTGCACAAGGGCATCGACGCTCTGCTGGTCGACGCCGAGCTTGCGCGCGCCGGCCGCATCGTCGCCCGCGCGTCGGGGGACGAGACCGTGGCGCTGTCGTTCGCCTTCGCCCGCGCGGTCGAGGCGGCGCTCGACATCGACGTGCCGCTGCGCGCCCACGTACTGCGCGGCGTCATGGCGGAACTGGAGCGCATGGCCAATCACGTCGGCGACGTCGGCGCCATCTGCAACGACGCGGCGTTCGCCCTGCTGCACGCCCACTGCGGCCTCATCCGCGAGCGCGTGCTCGCCGCCTGCGACGCCGCCTTCGGCCACCGCCTGATGATGGACCGCATCGTGCCGGGCGGGGTCGCCTGCGATCTTTCGCCGGAAGGCCGCGACCTCCTGCTCGCCATGCTCGACGACGCGCTGCCGCGCTTTGCCGAAGTGGTGCAGGTCTACGACGAGACGCCGTCGCTGCAGGACCGCACCTGCCTGACCGGCATCGTCAAGCCGGATCTGGTCAAGCGCTGGGCGGCGGGCGGCTTCGTCGGCCGCGCCTCCGGCCGCGCCTTCGACGCGCGGCGCGATCTCGCCTACGCGCCCTACTTCGGCATGGACTTCACGGTGCCGGTGTTCGACGCCGGCGACGTCAACGCGCGGGTGTGGGTGCGCATCCGCGAAGTGGAGGAAAGCGCGCGGCTGCTGCGCCACTGGCTGTGGTCGGAAGTGGGCGGGCCGATCTGCGCCGCGGTGCCGATAATCGAGGCGCCGTGCGAAGGCATCGCGGTCGCCGAGGCGTTCCGCGGCGACGTGTTGGTGTGGCTGCGCCTCGCCCACGGCCGGGTGGCGCGCGCCCACGTGCGCGACGCCTCCGTGTTCCAATGGCCGCTGCTCGAAGCCGCGATCGAAGGGAATATCGTGGCCGACTTCCCCCTGTGCAACAAATCCTTCAACTGCTCCTACGCGGGACACGATCTGTGATGACGATGCGCACAAAACCTTCAACTGTTCCCCGGGCGCAGCGCAACATGGAGCGAAGCGGAATGGTGCGCTGCAGACCCGGGGTCCACGCGTGCGGCCCCTGGACCCCGGGTCTGCACCGCACCGCTTCGCGCTGCGGTGCGCCCGGGGAACAAGCGTGATCTGGTATGCGCACGCTGTTGCTTCGCTCGCTCCTGCTGCCGCCCGCCACGACGGCGGCGCCGAGCCCGGGCGCGGCCGCGCTCGAGGAACTCGGCCGCACGCTCGCCGAACGGGCGCGCAAATTGTTCGGCCGCTCGCTCATGATCCGCGAAGTCGACGCCGGCTCGTGCAACGGCTGCGAATTGGAGATCCACGCGCTCAACAACCCGGTCTACGACGTCGAGCGGTTCGGCGTGCGCTTCGTCGCTTCCCCGCGCCACGCCGACGTGCTCCTCGTCACCGGCCCGGTGACCCGCAACATGAAGGTCGCGCTCGAGCGCACCTACGCGGCAACGCCCGATCCCAAATGGGTGGTGGCGGTGGGCGATTGCGGCGCCGGCTGCGGCGTGTTCGAGGGGAGCTACGCGGTCGTCGGCGGCGTCGCCAAGGTGATCCCGGTCGACCTCACCATCCCCGGCTGCCCGCCGTCGCCG
>DASPVJ010000620.1:0-8633 GCA_035622435.1 Xanthobacteraceae bacterium
CGGCGTCATCCATGTGGTCGCCGAGCGGATCGACGACCTCACGGCGCTGCTCGGCCGCCTCGCCGAGGACGGGGGAACGATCGAGGGCCTCGCCCGCGCCGACGAGGTCAAGCGCCCCGGCAACGACCAGCGCGAAAAGCACGGGTCCCGCCGTACGCCGCTGGTCGGCCTCCTCACCGAAATGCCTGAACTCTTCGCCGACCTCGACGTGCAGGCTCACGGCAGCCACCACACCGTGCCCAAGGCCAAGCGGGCGGCGGGCTGACGCGCCAACGCAATGCCTACCGCCCGGCGAAATTCGGCACCCGCCGCTCGGCCATCGCCTTGACGCCTTCCTTGAAGTCCTCGGTGACGCGCAGGCGGTTCTGCTCCTCGAGCTCGTGGTCGGTCGCCGCCCGCACCCGGTCGGCGAGCCCGGCCCGCATGGTCGCGCGGGTCGCCATGAGGCCGAGCGGGGAGTTTTCGGCGATTTCGGCGGCGAGCTTGAGCGAGGCGGCCCGCACCTGCTCCTGCGGCACCAGCACGTCGGCTAGCCCCATCCGGTAGGCCTCTTCGCCGGTGACCCGACGGCTGGTGTAGAACATCAGCGCCGCCTTGGTAGGGCCGACAACCTCGGTGAGCGTCACGGTCAATCCGAAGCCCGGATGGAAGCCCAGGCGGGTGAAGTTGGCGCAGAAGCGCGCCTCCGGACAGGTCACGCGGAAATCCGGCACCATGGCGAGGCCGAGCCCGCCGCCCACCGCCGGGCCGTGGATGGCGCCGACGATCGGCTTCCGGGTGCGGAAGAGCCGCACCGCCTCGACGTAGAGGTGCCCGACCCGGCTTTGCGGCAATTCGTCGGGCCGGCGTCCGTCCGCGGTCAGCCGGCTGCCGTCGCCGAAATTCGCCCCGGCGCAGAACGCCTTGCCCTGGGCGGCAAGCACAACCGCGCGGCAGCCGGAATCCTCGTCGAGGGCTTCCAGTGCTTTGGCGATCTGATGGATCAGCGCCACGTCGAAGAAATTGTTCGGCGGCCGGCGGATTTCGATGGTGGCGACGAGGCCGGACCTCTCGACGCCGATATCCTTGAACGGGCCCATGATAGTGCTCCCCTGATCAGCGCAACCCGAGCCCGCGGGCGATGATGCCGCGCAGCACCTCGGTGGTGCCGCCCTGGAGCGTGAGCTTGGGGGCGATCGTGGTCGCGAAGGCGAGCTGCTCTTCGAGCGTCACCCGGTTGGTCGCCTCCGGCGCAACGAAGGCGGCAAGCTCGCGCACGCGCCCCGGCAGCTTCTGCTCCCAGATCGTCCCGAGGTCCTTGACGATCGAGCCCTCGACCACCGGCTCCTTGCCGGTCTGCAGCATGCCGGCGACCGACACCGACATGCGCCGCAGCGTATGCAGCTGCGCCACCAGCCGGCCGACGCCTTCAGCACCGCGAAGGTCGGGCTCGGGTCCCAGCACCCGCACCAGCTCGATCAGGACGTACAGGGTCTCCAGGAACCGTTCGGGGCCGCTGCGCTCGTAGGCGAGTTCGCTCGTCGCCTGCTTCCAGGCGCCGTCGATTTCGCCGAGCGCATGGTCATCCGGCATGAAGGCGTTCTCGAACACGACTTCGTTGAAGTCGTGCAGTCCGTTCATCTGGTAGATCGGGTTGACGCGGATGCCGGGCGTCTTCATGTCGACGAGGAACTGAGTAAGGCCGTGCCGGCGGTTCTCCTTGGTTCTCGGCGAGGTGCGGAACAGCGCGATCAGGTAGTCGGCGTTGTGGGCGTTGCTGGTCCAGATCTTGGTGCCGTTGACGCGCCAGCCGCCGTCGGTCTTCGTTGCCTTGGTCTTGGCCGCGAACAGGTCGGAGCCCGAGCCCGGCTCGCTCATGCCGATGGCAAAGCACACTTCGCCGCGGCAGATGCGCGGCAGGATGTCCATCTTCACGTGCTCGGGCGCATATTTGATCAGGATCGGACCGCTCTGACGGTCGGCGACGAAGTGCAGGCGCACCGGCGCGTTCGCGACGCGGAGTTCCTCGGTGACCACGTAGCGCTCGAGGTAGCTGCGCTCCCGGCCGCCGTATTTTTTCGGCCAGGTCATGCCGATCCAGCCCTTGGCGCCGACCTTGCGGCTGAACTCGAGGCTCTGGCCTTCGCCGTGCCCGACATGGGCCGGATCGAAGGTGCCGGCCGCAACCTCGTCGGCGATGAACGCGCGCACCTCGCGCCGCAGCGCCTCGCATTCGGGCGGCAGGCGAATCTGATCGAAGCGGAGCTCGGCGCTCATCGTCGTATCCTCAGCGTGACGCCACCAGCGGCCACAGCTCGTCGGCGCCACGCGCGGCAACGAACTTGCCGAGCGCCGCCGCCCAATAGCTCTCGTTGCCGAAATCGTCGCGCCAGGACAGAAGCCGCAGCGTGTAGCGATGCAAAATGTGCTCCTTGGTGAATCCGATCGCGCCGTGCACCTGGTGGGCGATAGCGGTGCCTTCCTGCGCCGCTTCGGCGCAGCGGATCTTGGCGGAGGCTGCTTCGAGAAAAATGCCTTCGTCCAACGTCTCTGCCTGGGCGATGGCATCCGCTGCCGAGCCGGCCGCAGCCACTGCCGCCGCCACTTCGCCGGCGAGCCGCGCCAGGTTGTGCTGCACCGCCTGGAATTTGGCGATCGGCCGCTCGAATGCGACGCGCTCGTTGGCATAGCGCACCGTGAGCGAGAGCACCGCTTCGAGCGCCCCGGCGGACTCGGTGCTGCGCACGGCTGCCCCCATCAGCATGAGCCCCGTCTGGTCGAGGCCGGCCGGTGCCGGCGCCGTTCGGAGCGGCCGAACGCCGTCGAACGTCACGTCGTTGCAGGCGTCCCCCGCAAGCGTGCGGCCGGTCGCGATGCGGCAGGCGCTGGCCTCGACCAGCGCGACCGCCGTACCGGCGGCGCCGGTTGCGAGCACGGCGAGGTGCTGCACGTTGCGGGCGAACGGCACGCCGCGGGCGCGACCGCGCAAGCTGCCGTCCGGGTTGAGCGCGACGCGGTCGTTCGGCCGCGCCGGCGCGACCGTCATGGCACCGGCCGGCGCCGCGATGCCGGCGCGCGCCAAAAGCCATCCGGCAAGGAGGGTTTCGCCCAGCGGAATGGGCAGCGCGAACCGCCCGGCGACCTGCAGAATCTCAAACCCGTCGGCGAGGCTTGCGCCCGCGCCGCCTTGCCCCTCCGGCACCCAGGCGAGCGGCAGACCGGAGGCGACGAGCGCCCGCCACAGCGGCTCGCGCCACCCATCGTCCGCTGCATTATTGATCGTCTGGGGATCGGCCAAGTCGGCAAAAATGCGCTCCGCCGTCTCGGCAACGATATGTGCGCTTTCGTTCACGACGGGGCTCCCGGTCGCAAGGCACCTTGCCCGATCGCCGCTCATGCGGTCAATCTGTCGGGTCCGCCGGCGCGGGCGAGCCGGTTTTCGCAACAGCCAGGGATGGCAGTCATGAGCATGCAACCACTCGCGAGCACGGACACCGAGGAGGTCCTTTACGACGTTGCGGATCGCGTGGCGACCGTGACGCTCAATCGTCCCGACAAGCTCAACGCGTGGACCGCGGCCATGCAGGACGGCGTGCGCGCGGCCTTCGCCCGCGCCGATGACGACGATGGCGTGCGGGCGATCGTGCTCACCGGCGCGGGCCGCGGCTTCTGTGCCGGCGCCGACATGTCGGGGCTCGCGGCGCGCGCCAGCGGGCAGGGTGCGATCCTCGCCCCCCACGAGGCGCCGACCGAGGGGCTTGCCGCCAACTTCGCCCAGCGCCTGAGCTACATGCTCGCGCTCAAAAAGCCGATCATCGCCGCCATCAACGGGCCCGCCGCCGGCATTGGCTTCGTCATCACGCTCTACTGCGACCTGCGCTTCATGGCGGAAGGCGTCAAGCTCACCACCTCGTTCGCGCGGCGTGGGCTGATCGCCGAGCACGGCGTCGGCTGGCTGCTGCCGCGCCTGGTCGGTCCGATGAACGCGCTCGATCTGCTGCTGTCCGCCCGCATGGTCGAGGCCAAGGAGGCCGCGGCCATTGGGTTGGCGCGCATGCTGCCGACGGAGGGTTTTCGCGCGGCGGTGCAGGCGCGCGCCGCCGAGATCGCCAACCTGTCGTCGCCGCGCTCGGTCCGCATCATGAAGCGCCAGGTCTACGAGGCGATGTTCCAGTCGCTTGCCGAGGCGACCGCGATCGCCGATCGCGAGCTTGCCGCTTGCCGCGGTACCGAAGACTTCCGCGAGGGCGTCGCCAGCTTCGTCGAGAAGCGCAAGCCGAATTTCACCGGGAAATGAGGAGGAAAACGATGCTGCCGCTTGACGGCGTCAAGGTGGTCGAGACCGCGAGCAACATCGCCGGTCCCTACGCGGGCCTGATCCTGGCGGCCCTCGGCGCCGACGTGCTCAAGGTGGAGCGGCCCGAGGGCGACGATGCGCGGGCCTGGGGCCCGCCGTTCATCGGCGACACCGCCTCGATCTTTCACACCGTTAATCTCAACAAGCGCAGCGTCGCCCTCGACCTCAAGGATGCCGCGCACCTCGCCTGGCTCAAGGGTTACATCGCCGATGCCGACGTGCTGGTGCAGAACATGCGCCCCGGTGCCATGGAGGCGCTGGGTCTCGGCAGCGTCGCCATGCTCGCGCTCAACCCGCGGCTCGTCTACGGCTCGGTCGCCGCGTTCGGCGCCAAGGGGCCGATGCGGCTTAACGCCGGCTACGAGCCCATGGTCCAGGCCTTCGCCGGGATCTTCTCCGTCAACGGCGAAGCGGAACGGCCGGGCGTGCGGGTCGGCGTTTCACTGCTCGACATCGGCACCGGCATGTGGACCGCGCTCGGCTGCATCGCCGGACTGCTCCAGCGCGAGCGCACCGGCAAGGGCGTGGTGGTCGACGCGTCCCTGTTCGAGACCGCGCTCGGCTGGCTCGCCGGGCATTTCGCCGGCTTTCGCGTCAGCGGGGATCTCCCGGTCCGCAACCCGACCGGCAGCAATCGCGTGGTGGTGTTCCAGGCGTTCGACGCGGCGGACGGCCAGATCATCATCGCCGCCGCCAACGACCGCCTGTTCGCCAAGCTCGCCGCCGAGCTCGGCCATCCGGAATGGGCGAACGATCCGCGCTTTCGCACCAATCCCGATCGCTTTGCCCACAGGGAGGTGCTCATTCCGATGGTCGCGGAAATCGTCAAGGCGCGCCCGCGCGCCCATTGGATCGAGCGCCTGGAGGCGGTCGGGGTGCCGTGCGCGCCGATCAACGATCTGCGCCAGGTCGAGGCGCTGGCGCAGACTTCAGCGCTCGGCATCATGCAGCGCGCGCCGGAGGTCGCCATCGACTTCGTCGGGCTGCCGCTGTCCTTTGACGGCGAGCGTCCGCCGATGCGCATGCGCGCGCCCAAGCTCGGCGAGCACAACCACGCGGTCAAGACGTCAGCCAGAACGCGAGACCGGGCCCGCGTTGTCTAATGGCGATCGCAAGGCTTACTCCAGCTCCAACCCGTCCATGCCGGCGATGAATCGACGCGCTGCGAGCCGACTGCTCTTCGGCGCGGCTCTGCTGTGGCCGTTCACGGCGTCCGCGCAGGACTATCCCACGCGGCCGATCAGGCTCATCGTGCCGTTTCCGGCCGGCGGGCCGTCCGACCTGTTCGCGCGCCTCCTTGGCATCAAGCTTACCGAGAGCCTCGGCCAGCAGGTCGTCGTCGAGAACCGATCCGGCGTTGGCGGGGTGACCGGGGTCGACGTGGTCGCCCGCAGCGCGCCCGACGGATACACCGTCGGGCTGAGCAGCGCCGGCGCGCTCTCCATCGTGCCGTTCATGATGAGCAAGATGCCGTTCGACTGGCGCAAGGACCTCGCCCTGCTCACGCTGGTCGTGCGAGTGCCGGAAGTGCTGGTGGTGCATCCCTCGCTCCAGATGGCGACCCTGAAGGACTTGGTCGACCATGCGCGCGCCAATCCGGGCAAGCTCAACTTCGCCTCCTCAGGCACCGGCAGCATCGCACATATGGCGGTCGAGCTTTTGAAGACGGAAGCGCATATCGATCTCGTACACGTGCCCTATCGCGGCGCGGCCCCGGCGGTCACCGATCTCTTGGGCGGCCAGGTTCAGTTGGCCGTGTTCGACGTTCCCGTCCTGCTGCCGCACATCCGCTCCGGCGCGCTTCATGCGCTCGCCGTCACGTCGCAAACGCGCGCCAATTCATTGCCCGACCTGCCGACCACGGCCGAGGCCGGCTTCCCATCGGTGCTGTCCGACAACTGGTACGGACTGGTAGCGCCGGCATCGACGCCGCCCGCCATCTTGAACAAGATTGCGACCGCCGCGACCGAAGCGCTTCGCTCGGACGACCTGAAGGACCAATACGCGAAGCAGGACGCCGTTGCGGCGCCGACGACGCCGGCCGAGTTCGCCGCCTTCGTGACGGCCGAACAGGCCAAGTGGAAAGAGGTCGTTGCCGCCACCGGCGTGAAGTTCGACTGAGGGACGGGTTTCCGGCTTCCAACATCTGACGAGGTAAAACTCCGTGACATTGCGAGACAAAACGGACCTCGGCATGTCGTTGCCGCATCGTTCGCCGGATCCGTTGGCTTTGACCACGATTGGAACCGTGGCGCGCCGCGCGGAGGAATTGGGTTTCCAGGATCTGTGGGTCACCGAGAACACGGTCGACGACGGCACCTGCCTCGATCCTGTTGTGGCGTTGACCTATGCCGCCGCGATCACCCGACGGATCGGGGTCGGCGCCGCGGTGGTCGTACTGCCGATCCATCACCCGCTGACGGTGGCGAATCAGTGGGCAACGCTCGATTTCGTCAGCGCCGGACGGGCGATCCTGGCCGTCGGGCTCGGCAGCGCACACCATTACCGGGATTTCCAGATTCCCGTGGTGCACCGCGTGCGTCGGTTCCGCGAGGAACTGGAGCTGATCAAGGCGCTGTGGACCGAGGAGAGGGTCACCTACCGCGGACAGATCTTCCAGGTCGAGAACGTCAAGCTGGCCACGCGGCCGGTGCGCAAGCCGCGCCCGCCGTTGTGGATGGGCGTCGGCCACCCGGATGCACTTCGTCGCGCCGCTTCGCTCGCCGACGGCTGGATGGGATCGGGCGGATCGAGCATTGCCGAGTTCAAGGCCTCGGTGCCGATTCTCAGGCAGGCGTTGGAGGCGGCCGGCCGCGATCCCACGACGTTTCCGATATCCAAGCGCGTGTTCATGGCCGTCGACGAGCGGCCCGCCGTGGCGCGTCGCGAGCTCGCGCGCTGGTTCACCGAGGTCTACCGCAATCCGCCCGGCACGGACGCCTCGGGCATCCACGGCACGCCCGAAGTGGTGCGCGAGCGGCTCGAGGACTTGGTGGCCGCCGGTGCCAACCACTTGCTGTTGAACCCGATCTCCCGCCACGCCGAGCAATTGGAGGCGGTGGCGGAGGTCGCCGGCCTCAAATAACTGTGAGGCGCTACGCCGACAAGGACAAGACGGTTAGCCATACGATTTTCCGAGCAGGACCGCGAACATGATATCCCCTCGCCAACTCCATCTCGGCGCATTCATGCGGCCGGCCAGCATCCACACCGGCGCCTGGCGCTACCCCGGCGCGTGGCCGGACATGAATTTCAACTTTGCGCACCTCAAACACTCGATCCAGGTGCTGGAGCGGGCGAAGTTCGATGCCTTTTTCATGGCCGACCATATGGCTGTGCTCAACATGCCGCTCGACGCGCTCAAGCGCAGCCACACGGTGACGTCGTTCGAGCCGTTCACGCTGCTCTCCGCCTTGTCCCAAGTCACCGAACGTATCGGCTTGGTCGCCACCGGCTCGACGACTTTCGATGCGCCCTATCACATCGCGCGGCGCTTCGCCTCCCTCGATCACATTTCCGGCGGCCGTGCCGGCTGGAATATCGTCACCACTTCCAATCCCGACGCGGCGCTCAATTTCGGCCTCGAGGAGCATGTCGAGCACGACGAGCGCTATCGGCGTGCACGGGAGTTTTATGACGTGGTGACGGGTTTATGGGACAGCTGGGCCGACAACGCGTTCATCCGCGATGTCGAGCATGGAATTTTCTTCGACCCGACGAAAATGCACGTGCTCGATCACAAGGGTCAATATCTTTCTGTGCGGGGACCGCTCAATATCGCGCGGCCGGTCCAGGGCTGGCCGGTGATCGTGCAGGCCGGGGCGTCGGAGGCCGGCCGCCAGCTTGCGGCTGAGACCGCGGAAGCAGTGTTCACGGCGCAGAGCAACCTCGCCGCCGGTCGAGAGTTTTATGCCGACGTGAAGGGCCGCATGAAAGGGCTTGGCCGCTCGCCCGGGCACATGAAGATTTTGCCTGCCTGCTTCGTCGTCGTGGGCGACACGGTGGCGGAGGCCCGTGCCAAGCGGGCGAAACTCGACAGCCTCGTCGACTACGCCAACGCCATCGCATCGCTTTCCATCGCACTTGGGCACGATGCGTCAAAATTCGATCCCGACGGTCCGTTGCCGGACAATATCCCCGAAAGCAACGCTTCGCAAAGCGGCCGCCAGCGGGCAATTGATCTCGCCAGGGCCGAGAATCTGACCGTGCGACAGCTCGCGCAGCGGCTGGGCGGCTATGCCGGCCTTGCCATGGTGGGCACGGCGAAAACGATCGCCGACGAGATGGAGGAATGGCT
>DASPVJ010000621.1:0-2599 GCA_035622435.1 Xanthobacteraceae bacterium
AACGTTCCGGGCGCTGCTGCGCCAATACGGCAGCGCCCGCGCCGCGCTCTCGGCGCTACCCGACCTCGCGCGCCGCGGCGGCGCCGGCGGCATCAAGGTCGCGTCAAGGGTCGACGCCGAGCGCGAGCTCAAAGCCGCCCGGGCGCTCGGCGTGCGCCTTCTCGCGCTGAGCGAGCCCGAGTACCCGCCGCGGCTTGCCGAAATCGACGACGCGCCGCCGCTTCTGGCCGTGCGCGGCAACCTCGCGGCGCTGGCCCGCCCCATGGTGGCGGTGGTCGGCTCGCGCAACGCCTCGGCGGCGGGCGCCAAGGTCGCCTCCCGCCTCGCCCGCGATCTCGGCGAAGCCGGCCTCGTCATCGCCTCGGGGCTTGCCCGCGGCATCGATGCGGCGGCCCATCGCGCGAGCCTCGACAGCGGCACCGTCGCGGTGCTCGCCGGCGGCCACGACCGCATCTACCCGGCCGAGCACGCGGGGCTCCTCGACGCCGTCCTCGACCGCGGCGCGGCGGTCACCGAAATGCCGCTCGGCTGGGAGCCGCGCGCCCGCGACTTCCCGCGGCGCAACCGCCTGATCTCCGGGCTTTCGGTCGGCGTCGTCATCGTCGAGGCGGCCAAGCGCTCGGGCTCGCTGATCACCGCGAGGTTTGCGCTCGAGCAGGGCCGCGAGGTGTTCGCGGTGCCGGGCTCGCCGCTCGACCCGCGCGCCGAGGGCGCCAACGGCCTCATCAAGCAGGGGGCGACCCTCGTCACCGAGGCCGCCGACGTGGTGGCGGTGATCGCGCCCATCCTCGGCCAGCCGATCGCCGTGCCGGCGCGGCCGGAGCCAGAGGCGCCGCCCGCCGAGGCCGAGGCTCTCCCCGAGCCCGACGGGGAGGCGCGCACGGAGATCGCCCGCCTGCTCGGCCCCACGCCGGTCGGCGTCGACGACCTAGTGCGGCTCTCCGGCGCCTCGGCGGCGATCGTGCGCCGGGTGCTGCTCGAACTCGAACTCGCCGGCCGCATCGAGCGCCACGGCGGCGGGCTCGTGTCGATGGTGTGATGCGGGCCGTCATTGCGAGGAGCCCGGCGGGCGACGACGCAATCCAGGAGCCTGGATTGCTTCGCTTCGCTCGCAATGACGGCATGCGCGCGGCCTTTGCTCCGCTCTTTATATTAAGAGGCGCGATATTAAGGGGAGCGGACGCCGGCCGCTTGCCGGTATCATGATGGGGCGACGCACGGCGACGGTATCATATTGCCGAGCGGCCCGGCCCCCGCGGCCTTTTCGCCGACAAGATTAAAGCCACGTTTTTTCAATAACTTAGCGCCGCGGACCGGGGCGCCGGCGCGGGCGGCGATTTGACAGGCCGGGGCAACTTACCCATGTTCCAGCCCAATTCGAGGGCCCGGGCCGCCCTTAACCCCGTCCCGCGCCCGCTGAAAAATTCGGACCTTCATGAACGTTGTCGTCGTCGAATCCCCGGCCAAGGCCAAGACCATCCACAAGTATCTCGGCCCCGGCTACGAGGTGTTGGCCTCGTTCGGCCACGTGCGCGACCTGCCGCCCAAGGACGGCTCGGTCGACCCGGCGGCCGATTTCCGCATGATCTGGGAGGTGGACGGCAAGTCGCAAAAGCGCCTCGCCGACATCGCCAAGGCGGTCAAATCGGCGAGCAAGCTCATCCTCGCCACCGACCCGGACCGCGAGGGCGAGGCGATCTCCTGGCACGTGCTCGAAGTGCTCAAGGAGAAGCGCGCGCTCAAAAGCCAGCCGGTCGAGCGGGTCGTGTTCAACGCCATCACCAAGCAGGCGGTGGCGGACGCGATGCGCCACCCGCGCGGCATCGACCGCGCGCTGGTCGACGCCTACCTGGCGCGCCGGGCGCTCGATTACCTCGTCGGCTTCACGCTTTCGCCCGTGCTGTGGCGCAAGCTGCCGGGCGCGCGCTCGGCCGGCCGCGTCCAGTCGGTGGCGCTGCGCCTCGTGTGCGACCGCGAGCTCGAAATCGAGCGCTTCGTTCCGCGCGAGTACTGGTCGCTCATCGCGACCTTGGCGACGCCGCGCAACGAGACCTTCCAGGCGCGGCTCGTCGGCGCCGACGGCAAGAAGATCCAGCGCCTCGACATCGGCTCGGGCGCCGAGGCCGAGGCGTTCAAGCGCGCGCTCGACACCGCGACCTTCCGCGTCGCCTCGGTCGAAGCCAAGCCCGCCCGGCGCCATCCGCAGCCGCCGTTCACCACCTCGACCCTGCAGCAGGAGGCGAGCCGCAAGCTCGGCTTTGCCCCCGCCCACACCATGCGGCTCGCGCAGCGCCTCTACGAGGGCGCCGACATCGACGGGGACACCGTCGGGCTCATCACCTATATGCGCACCGACGGCGTGCAGATCGCCCCGGAGGCGATCGCCGCGACCCGCAAGCTCATCGGCGCCGATTACGGCGCGCGCTATTTGCCCGACGCGCCGCGCGCCTACCAGGCGAAGGCGAAGAACGCGCAAGAGGCGCACGAGGCGATCCGCCCGACCGAGCTTTCCCGGCGGCCGCGCCAGGTCGCCCGCTTCGTCGGGCGCGACGAGGCCAAGCTCTACGAATTGATCTGGCTGCGCACGGTCGCGAGCCAA
>DASPVJ010000622.1:0-8426 GCA_035622435.1 Xanthobacteraceae bacterium
CGGCCGGCGCGGCGCAGCTTGTCGACCGTCGCACTCTTCTGCTCCGGCAGCACTTCCGCTTCGACTTCGGCGATGCCGAGCCGGCGCGCCACCGCCGCCGCGGTGGTTTCGTTGTCCCCGGTGAGCATCACCACGCGGATGCCGTCGGCGGTCAGCGCTTGCAGGGCGTCAGGCGTCGTCGACTTGACCGGGTCGGCGATGGCGATGACGCCGACCGCGTTGCCGTCGATCGCCACGTAGATCGCGGTCGCGCCATCCCGGCGCAGCCGTTCGGCCTGCGCGTCGAGCGCCGCCGTCGCGATGTTCAATTCGGTGAAGAACTTGGCATTGCCGAGCGCGACCTTGCGGCCCTCGACCGTGCCGACGATCCCGCGGCCGGCCGGCGCATCGAAATCCGTCGCGTCGGCGAGCGCGAGGTTGCGCGCGACCGCGGCTTCGACGATGGCGCGGCCGAGCGGATGCTCGCTCGCCCGCTCGACGCCGGCGGCAAGGCGCAGCACGTCGGCTTCGTCGTGCCCGGGCGTGGCCACGACGGCCACCACCGCCGGTTTGCCTTGCGTCAAGGTGCCGGTCTTGTCGACGACCAAGGTGTCGACTTGCTCCAGGCGCTCGAGCGCCTCGGCGTTCTTGATCAGCACGCCGGCTTGCGCCCCGCGGCCGACGCCGACCATGATCGACATGGGCGTGGCGAGTCCGAGCGCGCACGGGCAGGCGATGATCAGCACCGCGACCACAGCGACGAGGCCGTAGGCGAAGCGCGGCTCGGGGCCGAACGTTGCCCATGCCGCGAACGCAATTATCGCAACGGCGATCACCGCCGGCACGAACCAGCCCGCCACCCGGTCGGCGAGGCGCTGGATCGGTGCGCGCGAGCGCTGCGCCGCCGCCACCATGGCGACGATCCGTGCCAACATGGTGTCGCGGCCGACTTTTTCGGCGCGCATGACGAAGCTGCCGGTCTGATTGAGGGTGCCGGCGATCACATTCGCGCCCGTTTCTTTGGTCACCGGCATCGACTCGCCGGTCACCATGGATTCATCGATCGCGCTGCGGCCGTCGAGCACGACGCCGTCGACCGGCACCTTCTCGCCCGGGCGCACGCGCAGGCGGTCGCCCGCCGCGACCGCGTCGAGCGCAATCTCGTCCTCGCCGCCGTCGTCACGCAGGTGCCGCGCGGTCTTGGGCGCAAGGTCGAGGAGCGCGCGGATGGCGCCGGACGTTTGCGCCCGCGCCCGTAGCTCCAGCACCTGGCCGAGCAGCACCAGCACGGTGATCGCCGCCGCCGCCTCGAAATAGACCGCGACCGCGCCGTCGTGCCCGCGCAACGCCGGCGGAAACAAGCCGGGCGCGAGCGTCGCGACCACGCTGTCGAGGAACGCGACGCCGGTACCAAGCGCGATCAGGGTGAACATGTTGAGATTGCGGCTGACGACCGACTGCCAGCCACGCACGAAAAACGGCGCGCCCGCCCACAGCACGACGGGGGTCGCGAACGCGAATTCAATCCAGTTCGATGCGGTTTGGCCGACCAACCCGTGCAGATCGAACAGGTGGCCGCCCATCTCCAGGGCGAACACCGGTGCCGTCAGAACGAGGCCGATCCAGAAGCGCCGCGTCATGTCGGCGAGTTCCGGGTCCGGTCCCGCCGCTGCGGTCACCACCACTGGCTCGAGCGCCATGCCGCAAATGGGGCAGGCGCCGGGGCCGACCTGGCGGACCTGCGGATGCATCGGGCAGGTGGTGGTCGCGTCCGCCGGAGCGGGAGCGGATTGGGTGGCGGCCGCAGCCCCCGCGTGGCAGCCATGGTCGTGCGCGTGCCTCACCGCCCGCCTCTTGAACGACATACCGGTATGGGGTATATAGCCGGCATGCGCAGGGACATCAAGGCGGCGTGCCGCAAGCGCCTGCGGCGGATCGAAGGGCAGGTGCGCGGGCTTGCCCGCATGGTCGCGGACGACCGCTACTGCATCGACATCGTCACGCAGATCGCGGCGGTGCGCGCGGCGCTGCGCCGCGCCGAGGAGGAAATTTTGCGCGACCACGTCGCCCATTGCGTCGAGGGCGCGATCGCGTCGGGCGACAAGGCCGATCAGCGGCGCAAGATCGCCGAGCTGATGGACGTGGTGGGCCGGGCGGAGCGGTGAGCTTTACCTCTCCCCGCTTGCGGGGAGAGGTCGGCCTCGCGAAACGAGGCCGGGTGAGGGCCGCGCCGCGATGCGGACGTTCTGACAAACCTGTCACCCCGACCCTCTCCCCGCAAGCGGCGAGAGGGGGAAGCAAGGGCGCGCTGCCTCCACCTGCGCCAGCCGCGCGGCGGTGCCGTTGCGGTAGAGCCATTCGGCCGTCGACGGCGCCGCGTCGCCGTCGGCTCCGAGGTCGCGCACCAACTGCTTGAGCGATGCGGGATCGTCGACGTCGTACCACGGCGCGATTTCGGCGAGCGCGAGCCCGAGCCGCTGCGCGGCCGCACGGGTCTGGGCGGCGACCCGTTCGGTGCTCCAATCGATGTGCGCGAACAGCTCCGCATGCGGGGCCTTCATGCCCAACAAATAGTAGCCGCCGTCGGTCGCCGGGCCGAGCACCGCGCGGTCGCCCGACGCCGCCAACAGCCGCGCCGCCTCGGCGATCAACGCCGCCGGCAGGTTCGGGCTGTCGGAGTTGAGCAGGCCGACCGCGCCATAGCCGCGCGCGAACAACCCCTGCGCCGCCTGCAGCAGGCAGCGCCCGAAGCCGGCGACGCCGGTCGGCGCCTCGATGCTGCCGTCGGCGAGCACCAGCCCCGTGCCGGGCGCGACGATCGGCGCGAAGCTCGCCTCGCTGCCGGCCGGCGCATAGGCGACGTAGCCGTCGACCCCGGCGCGCGCGAGCATGCGGGTCATGTCGGCGAGGAAGCAGGCGGACAGCGCCCGCGCTTCCTCGGCGCGCAGCACCGGCGAGAGCCGCGTCTTCACCCGGCCGGCGTCGGGCGCCTTGGCCATGATGGCGATGGCACAGCGGCCCGCGCGGTCGTGATGCCCGCCATGCATGGCCGCCCCGCTCCCGATCTACACGCCGCCGAACCAGTTGTAGCCGCGGTCCTCCCAGAACCCGCCGGGAAAGCGGTTGGTCACGAACATCGTCATGATCCACTTCGGGTTCTTGAAGCCGAGCTTGGTCGGCACGCGCAGCTTGAGCGGGTAGCCGTATTTGGGCGCCAGGACCTCGTCGGAAATCTTGAACGTCAGCAAGGTCTGCGGATGCAGCGCCGAGGCCATGTCGATGCTGGAATAATAGCCGTCGGCGCATTCGAACCCGACGTATTTGGCGGAGAGGTCGGCGCCGATGCGTTCGAGGAAGGTGCGGAACGGCACGCCGCTCCACTTGCCGATCATGCTCCAGCCTTCGACGCACACGTGGCGGGTGACCTGGGAGGCCTGCGGCAGGGCGTACAGTTCCGCGAGCGTCCACGGCTTGCGGCTGTCGATCAGGCCCGAGAGGCCGAGCTTGTAACTCGCCCCGTCGACCTTCGGCACCGCGTCCTCGCCGTAATAGGCGTTGAAACGGAAGTCCTTGACGGCGGCGCTCTCCGGATAGGTCGGCATCAGGCGGTTGGTGAACAGCGCGGCCTGCACCCGGTCGTTCCAGCGCGAGACGGCGTTGAGCGCCGATTGCACCGAATCCTGGTCGGTGACGTCGCAGCCGGTCAGCAAGGTAAGCGCCCCGAGGCTGAACCCCTGCTTGAGGAACAGCCGGCGCTCGATCGCGCGCACCGGGCCTTGCCGCAGCGCGTCCCTCGACTCCCGGAGCGAGCTCATGCGGTCCTCCCGGAAAGCGGATCGAGCGAGGGCTCCGCCGCGTGCGCCGGCGCGCGGCCGCTGATCATGGTCGGCAGCGTCTTGGGGACGATGACGACGAGCGCCAAGTGCACGATGAGAAACAGCACGATCGCCGACATGCCGAGGAAGTGGACGAGGCGGGCGGTGTCGAAGCCGCCGAACAGGAAGGCCAATTCCTGGAACTGGCCGGGCTTCCAGATGGCGAGGCCGGTGAGCACCATCAGCACCCCGGCCGCGAGCACGCCGAGATAGAGCGTCTTCTGCACCGCGTTGTAGACGCCGAGCCGGTGCGGCAGGCGGAAGGCGAGCGCCGCGAGCGCGTCGCGGATGAACGCGCTCGGCCCCACTGGAAAGAACGCGCGGCGGAAATGGCCGGACAGGACCCCGTAGGCGACGTAGACGAGGCCGTTGAGGACGAGCAGCCACATGCCGGCGAAGTGCCATTGCAGCGCGCCGGCGAGGCCGAGTTCGTTGTGGGTGTCCTGGGATAGGGCCGGGTCGCCGCCCACCGTGACCGCGACCGGGAAGGAGAAATCGAAGATCGGATCGGAGTTCCAGATGCGCCAACCGCTGCCGATCATGATCGCCATGGCGACGGCGTTGATCCAATGGGTCGCGCGCACCAGGCCGGGGTGCACCTTGATGTACGCGGGCTTGTCCGCGCCGCTCATTGCGTGCTCCTCGGCATGAGCCCGGCCGTCGCGATCGCCGCCTTGGCCTCTGGCGTCGCCAGGAAGGCGAGGAAACCCTCGGTGTCCGCGTTGGCGTCGGCGTTGGCGGCTTCCGCCGCCACATAGGCGATGGGCGGATGGCTCGCCGGATCGAGGGCCGCCAGCACCTTGAACTGCGGATGCGCCGCCGCGTCGCTCGCGTAGACGACGCCCACGTCGGCCTTGCCGTCGGCGAGGACCTGGAGCACGCCCGCCGCGTTCTCGGCGACGAGCACGCCCTTGCCCGCCGGGTCGACCGGCGCGCCGGCGGCGCGCAGCGCTTGCACGCCGTAGCTCCCGGCCACGTCGCGGTCCGGGTTGGCGATGGCGAGGCGCTTGCCGGCGAGCATCGCCGGAATGTCGCCCGCCTTTGCCGCCGCCTCGCGAGCGACCAGCACCAGCGCGTTGTCGAAGGCCGCGACCTTGCTGTCCTCGTCGAAGAGTTCGCGTCGCGCCGCGGCCTCGGTCGCCGGGCCGGCAAGGGCGAAAATCACGTCGCAACGCGCCCCGCGCTCGATCTGCTCGAACGACAGGTCGGTCGGCGCCACGAACACGTGCACCCGGCTGTTGCCCTTGGCGCGCCACAGGTCGCCGAGCGCCTGGAGTGCCGGCTTGAGGGTCGGTTCGCCGTAGACGACGATGTCGCGCGCCTGGGCGGGGAGGGGAGCGGCGGCCGCAGCGAAGCACAGGAGCCCGAGCGCCGCCCATAACCTGCGGCGCAGCCCGGTCAATCCGCCGTTTGTTTGTGCCAAAGCTCGCCCCTCTGCTCGCTTTGCGCATTAGCTTTACGCCGGCACGCGGGCGCAACCAACTCACATTGCGGCGACGCGGCCGTGAACGGCCTTCATTTGTTTCTCACGGCCGCGTGAAACAGCTCCGTCCGCCTCGCTTGGCCGCCCCTTTACTGCGCGGCGGCGGCGACCGAGGCCGCGGTCTGGCCGAACAGGATCTTCTTCGCCTCGTCGCTCATGGTCGCCTGGGTGTTGATTGCCTTCGCCTTCTCGTAGGCAGCGACCGTCGCCGGGCGCGCGCGGATCGCCGCGAACCAGCGCTTGAGGTTGGGAAAGTCCTCGAGCTTCTGGCCCTGGCGCTCGTACGGCACGATCCACGGATAGCTCGCCATGTCGGCGATCGAATAGTCGCCGGCGACGAAGGCGCGGCCGGCGAGCCGCTTGTCGAGCACGCCGTAGAGCCGATTGGTCTCGTTGACGTAGCGGTCGATGGCGTAGGGGATTTTGTCCGGCGCGTAGGTCTTGAAGTGATGGTTCTGGCCGAGCATCGGGCCGAGGTTGGCCATCTGCCAGAACAGCCATTCGAGCGTCTCGGTGCGGCCGCGGATGTCCTTGGCCAGGAACTTGCCGGTCTTCTCGGCGAGATAGAGCAGGATGGCGCCGGATTCGAACACAGAGATCGGCGCGCCGCCGCCGGGCGGGTCATGGTCGACGATCGCCGGAATGCGGTTGTTGGGCGAGATTTTCAGGAACGAGGCCTTGAACTGCTCGCCGGCGCCGATCTTGACCGGGAAGATCTTGTAGGGGAGGCCGGTCTCCTCGAGAAACATCGTGATCTTGTGGCCGTTCGGGGTCGTCCAATAGTGCAGGTCGATCATTTCTTGCTTCCTCGCATCGCAGATGTTCTCTACGAACCTGTAGGGCGTATTAGCGGCCGATGGGCCGCGTAATGCGCCGTCTGCTTCAGCCGGCGCAATACGCTTCCCCTCGCCTTCGCGAGGGCAAGGCTATTGCGCCCTACGTTAATTGCGGTTTCTTGTTCGCTTTCACGCACTTGCTACCAGGCCTTTATAGCGGGCGCGACGAAATTACTCTACACAACACCGTGTAGAATAGGCGCGACGGAGGGCGCAAGCCGTGAACGGCGTGGCCGAGGCAAAGCCGGAACGGCGGGCGTTGCTGGCGCTCGCGGCCGCCGGCGTCGTGCTCGTCGCGCTGGGCGCGCCCATGCTCGCGTACCTGTTTGCGGCGCGTTACGAGGCGTTCGCCCTTGCGGCGCTCGCCCAGGGCGCCGTCTACGCGGTCGCGGTCTGGCTCGTGCTGCGCCACCGCCTCGGCCGCGCCGCGCTCGGCGTCGTCTTCATCGTCGCCGTGCTCGCCCGCGCCGTTGCGCTGCCGGCGCCCGCGGCGTTGTCGACGGACGTCGCCCGCTACGTGTGGGACGGCCGCGTCCAGGCCGCCGGCATCAACCCCTACCGCTACGTGCCCGCCGACCCGCAGCTCGCGCCCTTGCGCGACCAGGCCATCTACCCCTCGATCAACCGCGCCGAGTACGCGGTGACCATCTATCCGCCGGTCGCGCAGATGATCTTCTTCCTTGCCACGCGGATAAGCGAGACGCTCACCATGATGCGGCTCGCGATGATCGGCTTCGAGGCGGTCACCGTGCTGGCGCTCCTCGCGCTCCTCGACCACGACGGCCGGCCGGCGGCGCGCGTCTTGATCTACGCCTGGCATCCGCTGCCGATCTGGGAATTCGCCGGCACCGGCCACGTGGACGCCGCCGCCATCGCGTTGATGACGCTCGCCATGCTCGCCGCCGCGCGCGACCGCCGTGCGCTCGCCGGGCTTGCGCTCGCGGCCGGAGCCTTGGTGAAGCCGTTCGCGCTCCTCGTCGGGCCCGCCATCTGGCGGCGGTGGGACTGGCGGCTGCCGGTCGCGTTCGTCGTCACGTTCGTCGTTTGCTATTTGCCCTACCTGAGCGTCGGCAGCCGGGTCGTCGGCTATCTCGCCGGCTACGGCTACGAGCAGGGCTACGCCGCCGATGGCGAGGGCTTTTTCCTGGTGAGCCTGCTGCGCCGCCTCGGCCTGCCCGCGCCCGACGGAATTGCGTTCGCGCTTTTCGCCGCCGTCGTGCTGGCGCTGGCGGCGCTCGCGGTCGTCGTCCGCGCCAAGTCCGCCGATGCCGCGCCGGCGCTGGTGCTGCCTCTCGCGGCGGTCTTCCTGGTTTTGCTGTCGCCGCACTATCCCTGGTACTTCGCCTTTCTGCTCCCGTTCCTGTGCCGGGCACCCTACGCGCCGCTGCTCTACGTGACCCTTGCGGCGTTCATCTTCTATTTGCCGGCCATCCGCGACTTCGACGACTATCTCACCGCCGGCCTGTGGCTCTACGGCGGCGCCGCGGTCCTCGCCGTCGCCGATCTCGTCGTCCGTTCCCGCCCCTTGCCGATCGGGAGGCCCGCATGAGCGCCGACATCGCCGTCGAGGACCGGCCGGTCGATCCGCGCCGCTATTTCGAGAGCGCGGCGCGCGAGCGCGGCGAAATCGCCGGGCGCGACCCGGTGTGCCTCTATCTGGAGACCACCAACCGCTGCAACCTGCCGTGCACCACCTGCCCGCGCACCTTCGAGGAGCTGGAGCCGGCCGCCAACATGAGCTGGGACCTGTTCCGCGCGATCGTCGATCAATACCCAGCCATCGCCCGGGTGGTGCTGCACGGGGTCGGCGAGCCGCTGATGGTGCCGAACCTGCCGCGCATGATCCGCTACCTGAAGGAACGCGGCACCTACGTTCTGTTCAACACCAACGGCACCTTGCTCAACGAGCGGCGCGGGCGGGATCTCATCGCGAGCGGCCTCGACGAATTGCGCGTGTCGCTCGATGCCGCCGAGCCGGTCGCGTTCAAGGCGGTGCGCGGCAAGGATGCGTTCGACCGCATCGTCAAGAACGTGCGCGAGTTCCGCGCGCTCCAGCGCAGCCTCGACGCGGCGGCGCCGCGCGTGTCCCTGTGGCTCACCGGGCTGAAGGAGACGATCGGCCAGCTTCCCGCCTTCGTCGACCTCGCCGCCGCGATCGACGTGCCCGAGGTGCATTTGCAGCGCATGGTGTTCTTCGCCGACGGCCAGGGCCTCGCCCGCGCCGACCAGGCGCTGTTCGAGCGCGTCGACCCG
>DASPVJ010000623.1:0-3520 GCA_035622435.1 Xanthobacteraceae bacterium
CCGCGCGTCACCGTGCCGAGCACCATCCCGCAGGTGAGCGACAGGAAGGCGAGCAGCATTAGCCCGGTCGAAAGCACCGCCGTCGGCAGCCGCGGCACCGTGCCTTCGCGCAGGTAGGTGGCAAAGATCGGCAAGGCGAGCACGATCGCGGCGAGCGCCAAGACGCCGCCGATGGCGGCGAAGAACGACTGCGGCCGCTCCGACTTGTAGAGCCGCGCGATGGTCGCGAGGATGCGCAGGCCGTCGCGCCAGGTGTTGAGCTTGGGCGCCGAGCCGTGCGGCCGCGGGTAATAGGGCGTGGGAATCTCCGCGACCGGCAGGCCGAGTTCGAGCGCGTGCACGGTGAACTCGGTCTCGATCTCGAAGCCGCCGGAGAGCAGCGGAAACGACTTCACGAACCGGCGGGTGAACACCCGGTAGCCCGACAGCATGTCGGTGAACGCGTGCCCGAACACCGCCGAAACGAAGCCGGTGAGCAGGCGGTTGCCGGCGCGATGCCCGGGTCGATAGGCCGCCTGCGCGCACGCGACCCGGCTGCCTACCACCATGTCGAGGCGATCCGCGACCAGCCGGGCGATCAGCACGCGCGCGCTCGGCGCGTCGTAGGTCGCGTCGCCGTCGACCAGCACGTAGATGTCCGCCTCCACGTCGGCGAACATCCGGCGCACCACGTGGCCTTTGCCCTGGTGCGTCTCGCGGCGCACGACCGCGCCGGCGGTCCGGGCGATTTCCGCGGTGCGATCGGCCGAGTTGTTGTCGTAGACGTAGATCGCCGCTGCGGGCAGCGCCGCGCGGAAAGCGGCGACGACGTCGGCGATCGCCGCCTCCTCGTTGTAGCAGGGGATGAGGACCGCGACGCGATGGCGGCCGAGGACGGCGGGGTCGCCCCCGGTCGTGTCGGTTGTGCCAGGCTGCAGCATCGCCTCACCGTCCCGCGCGCTCCGCCCGCGGTCGCCATGCTTGCGACGCGGCGTGCCCTTGCCGCCCCGCCGCCGCGTTTCTATGTTTGCCCATCTTAACGTCCCGCCGCCGAATCCGGCAGGAAATCGCGGGCGGGATGCTCGCCTGCGCCGGGCCGCAGCCAGGACGCCCGGCCTGGAAGTCTCGGGTTTTGCGCGGTCAACCGCGCCGGAGAAACCGTCGTGGCCGTCATCATCCCGTTCGAATCCGTTTCCCCCGCCTCGATCGACCGCCTCGTCGACCTCGTCGCCGCCGACATGGAGCGCGTCAACGCGGCGATCCTGGCGCGGACCGGCTCCGAAGTGGCGATGATCCCCGAGGTCGCCAACCACCTGATCAATTCCGGCGGCAAGCGGCTGCGCCCGATCCTCACGGTCGCCATGGCGCAGCTCGTCGGCTACGCCGGCGAGGGCCACGTCAAGCTCGCGGGCGCGGTCGAGTTCATGCACACGGCGACGCTTTTACACGACGACGTGGTCGACGAGAGCGAGATGCGGCGCGGCAAGCTCGCCGCACGCATGCTGTGGGGCAACGAAGCGAGCGTGCTCGTCGGCGATTTCCTGCTCGGCCAGGCGTTCAAGATGATGGTCGAGGTCGGCTCGCTGCGCGCGCTCGACATCCTTTCCGCGGCCGCGGCGGTGATCGCGGAAGGCGAAGTGATGCAGCTCGCCGCCGCCAAGAACACGGCGACCACCGAGGACGAATATCTGGCGGTGATCCGCGCCAAGACCGCCGAGCTGTTCGCGGCCGCCTGCGAGGTCGGTCCGGTGCTGGCCGGGCGGCCGAAGGAGGACGCGGCGGCGTGCCGCTCGTTCGGGATGAACCTCGGCGTCGCCTTCCAGCTGATCGACGACGCGCTCGACTACGGAGGCAAGTCGGCCAAGCTCGGCAAGAACGTGGGCGACGACTTTCGCGAGGGCAAGATCACCTTGCCGGTGGTGCTGTCGTTCCGCCGCGGCTCGGAGGGCGAGCGCGCGTTCTGGCGGCGCACGCTCGAGCAGGCCGACGCGACGGAGAAGGATCTGGAAATCGCGCTCGGCCTCATGGCCAAGCATCGCGCGCTCGAGGACACGGTCAAGCGCGCCCGCCACTACGGCGCCATCGCCAAGGACGCGCTGGCGCTGTTCCCGGATTCAGCGATGAAGGCGGCGCTGGAGGAGACGGTCGAGTTCTGCATCGCCCGGGCGCATTAAACTAGCGATGACAGAAACCTCAAAGAAGACTGACTTGGCCTCTCGTCGCCGCTGAAGCGACGACGAAGGCATCGATCTGCGCCGAGATCGCGACCTCGGGCGGGACACCGAGCTTTGACCCAGGTTACGCCGCCTGTTCTTTTTCCGGGACGAGGTCCTCGATGGTTACGTCGAGACAGCGCGCGAGTTTGAGGAACAATGTCACATCGCCCTTCGCCTTGCCGCGCTCAAGATCGGACAGAAAGTTCTGCGACACGCCGACCGCGGCCGCCAGTTGCGACTGGGTCTTGCCTCGCTTCTTGCGCCAGAAAGCGAGAGGCGCAGGAGCCGCGACAAGGGCCGCAGTTTCCTCCGCCGTAAGCAATTCCTCATCGCCGGCTGCAAGCGCCGCATCGACTTTACGCGCAGCAAGCGCATCCACGAGATCCTCATAGTCGCGCCGCGGCACGACGATCAGTTCTTCGCCGGAAGGCGACGTGATGATCTGTGGCTTTCCCATGATCTCCTCATCGATAAATCCCGCCACGCGGGCCGAGGTCCAATACGATGATCTCGGTCGCCGTCTCGCGGAAAAGCACCCGAAAATCGCCGACCCGCAACCGCATGTAGTCCGTGCCGACCATTTCGGTGGCTACGTTGGCGAAGGCGGGCGGATTGGCGGCATAAGCTTCGACCTTGGCCATGATGCGCGAAGCCATATTGCCATGCCTACGCAAGGCCCTGGCGGCAGTCCGGGTATAGACGATCCGCTTCACGTGCATATTATCGTGTTAAGCGATGTAAAGTCAACATAGCAAATCGGCATACACGATATCGGTACCTCAGTCACATGGGGAGCCGTCACCCCAGCACGGTCGCCCGCACCCACCAGTCGCGGTGAGCGGCGGTGATCGCCTGCGCTGCCATGGCCGCGGCGTCTTCGGCGATGAAGAGGCCGAAGCAGGTCGCGCCCGATCCGGACATGCGCGCGAGGCGGCAGCCGCGGGTGGCCGCGAGCGCCGCGAGCGCGGCGGCGACCGCGGGGCACAGGGCGATGGCGGCGGGCTCGAGGTCGTTCCGCCCGCCGGCGAGCGCGGTGAGCGCGACATCGATCGATGGGAGGGACGCGGCCGCAGGGTCGAAGGCCGCATCGGAGGCGGACGCTGCTCCCGCGAAAGTAGCGAACACGTCCTTGGTCGCAAGCGCCGCGCCGGAATTGACCAGCACGGCCGGCAGCGGCGGCAGACCGAGCGGCGCGGAGAGAATCTCGCCGATGCCGCGCATGACGCGCGGGCGCGGATCGAGGCACACCGGAACGTCGGCGCCGGTGGCGCGGGCGGCGGCGGATAGGCGCGCGTCGTCGGGCGCAAGCCCGTTGGCGCGGGCAA
>DASPVJ010000624.1:0-4541 GCA_035622435.1 Xanthobacteraceae bacterium
TGTAGCCCGGATGGAGCGCAGCGCAATCCGGGGACCGTTCCCGCATTGCGCTACGCTCCATGCGGGCTACGAACAGGTCACCTCATGGGGCGTCGGATCGTAGCCCGGCATGCCGGGAACGCCATAGCCCGGGAAGATGACCGCGGCCGCCGAGCCGGGCGGCGGCGGGGCGCCGAACCAGCGCTCGTGCATGCGCGCGATGGTGCCGTCCTTCTTCATGCATTCGGTCGCGAGTTCGAGCTTGTTGCGCAGCGCGGCGTTGTCCTTGCGCACCGGCGTCGCCCACACGAGGCCCGTGCTGTAGAGGTAAGACAATTTGATCGCTGGGTTGTTCTTGACCGCCCAGGCGGACGCGGTGTTGCCGGCCACGTTGGCGTAGGCGCGCCCGGAGATCACCGCCTGGATCGCGTCGGTGTTTGTGCCGTAGGACTCGATGGTCCAGCCGATCTTCTCGGCAAGATCGCGCGCCCAGGAATCATAGGCCGAGCCCTTGTTGACCGCGATGGTCTTGCCTTTCAGCTCTTCCAGCGCCTTGATGTCCGGCGTGTCCTTTTGATCACGAACTGGAAGTCGGTGTTGAGGTAGCCCTCGGTGAACAGCATGTTCTCGGCGCGCTCGTTGGTTGCCGTGGTGGGCGCGGCGATGAAGTCGTAGGTGCCGGCCTGCAGGCCGGGCAGCAGCCCGGACCACTGGGTGGCGTCGATCTCGATCGACCGGTGCAGTCGCCTGGCGAACTCGTTGGCGAGGTCGACGTTGAAGCCTTCGATGCCGCCGGACAGTTTGGGCATCGCGTGCGGCGCGAAGGTCGCGTCGATGCCGGTCCTGAGCGGGGGTTCCTGCGCCAGCGCCACGCCGCCTAAGACCGATAGCGCGGCCGCGGCGAGAACGATCCTTTGCATCCTTAAGTCCCTCGGTTGCCCGGTCGGGCGCGAGTGTGCCAGCGCCGTCGCCGGCCGGTCAATTGCGCGTCGTGGGGTCGGATCACTGCGTCGGCGCGGAAAGCCCGAGCACCTCGCGCGCGGCCGGCAGCGCCGCGTCCGCCATGGCGGCATGGCCTTCCGCGGTCGGGTGGAGCGCGCCGCCGTAGACCGCGCTCGAGACGCCCCAGGTGGCGTCGTGGATGTCGGTCGGCTGCAAGGCCGCCGGCAGCCCTTCGGGATAGGTCATGGCGGTGAAGTAGCTGTCGTTTGCGGTCCTGATCCAGCGCGCGCGCGACGCATAGGGGCGGAACTCGGCAACGCCCTGGTCGCAGACCAGCGGGCGGGTCGCGCCCTCCACCGGATCCTTGCGGAAGCTCTCGCCGGCGGGCGAGAAGCAGTCGAGGTCGAAGGCCGGGTCGCCGTCCGCGCGCGCACAAAAGCCGTGATCGGCGAAGGCGCGCTGGTGGGCATCCACGAACGTCATGCGATCGCTCTCCGGGGTCTGGCACAGCCCCGCTTCGCAGGTGGCAAACGCCTTCAGCGCCGGCAAGAACTTGGCCGAGACGAAGTCGGCGACCCGCTGCAGCCGGTCGGCATCGACCGCGAAAGCCGGGTGGATGTCGAAGCCGGCGAGCCCGCCGCCGCACGGCGCGCCGCCTTCCTGCAGCGCCGGGTTGCCATAGGAGACGAAAACCACGCGCGCGAGGTTGCCGCCGACGAGGCCCTTGAGCGCCGCGCGCAGGCGGGCGAAATTGATCGGCAGCCGGGCGTTGAGCACCTGCTCGGCATCCTCGACCGCGCCGATCATGCCGCCGCGCTTGAACAGCGCCCGCTCGGTCGCGGATTTTATGATCACGTCGGCAACGAGTTCCGAGAACCCGATGTCGTTGGCGCCGATCGTGAGCAGCACGAGGTCGAGCTTGCGGTCCGGACGGCGGCGTTGCGCGAGCGCGAGCGCGTCGCGCAGCGTCGCCAGCTGGGGAGGAACCATTTTCGAGCAGTCGCCGCGGCCATCGCAGGCGGTTTCGCGCGCCCGTTGCCGGTCCAGCAGGCCGTCCTCGATGGTCGCTCCGGTGCATCCGAGCGGCACGAAGGTGACGGCGGCATGGGCGTTCTCGATGGCGAGCGCGAGCGCGATACGCATCTGGTAGCCGTAGAGCGAGCGGTGGCAGGCCGCGTTGAGCCAGCGCGCCCGATGCTGCATCCAATCGCTCGCGGCCGCTTCGCTCGATCCGTCGCAGGCCTTGGCGCCGCGGTACCCGGAGCGCCCGGGACGGAAATACTCGCTGCGCACGCCGCCGAGGAAGCGGCGGAAGCAGAAACCGTCGTCGCTGAGCGCGATCGCCCGGTCGGGATTGCCGTCGCCCGACGCGATGGAATCGCCGAGCCCGGCAATGAGGAGGTCGCGCACGAGAATGTCGGTCGAGGCGCGGTCGCTGGCGCCGTCGCTGCGCGCGATGTCGACCTGGGCGTGGGTGGTGCGGCCGTAGCGCACGCGCGCCGAGGCTTCCTCCTCGCACGGCAGGGTGACTTGTTGCGGCGGCCGCTCGCCGTCGTCGAAGCTCCAGGCGCAGGTGGCGTCGGCCGGCGCATTGGCGAGCGCGGCGCCGATGCGGTGATCCTCGGGCGCCAGGTAGTTCTCGGCCACGCCGTCGCGCGTGCAGGTTTCGGCGAGGTTGCCGGCGGCATCGACGCACAGGCTGCCGACCATGGTGCGCGCCCAGCCGCGCCCGCCGGTGTCCTGCTCGAGCCGCTGTTCCGCGGCGAGCACGCCGTCCGTCCGATAGGCGGCAACATGGCGCTGGAAGTCGCGTTCGCTGCGGAACAGGCGAAACCGGTTCTTCACCTCCCACTCGATGCGCGGGGCGTCGCCGGCAGCCTCGGGCGGCGGCGGGGCCGCGGGCGCTGCGGGAGCCGGCGCGCCAGCCGGGGCGGCCGGGTCGGGCGCCTGGCCCCCTTGCGCGGCCGCCGCTTGACCGAACGCGCAAACGAGGAGGACGGCCGCGCCCGCCGCCAACCGAAGGATTGCCATGGATGCCCTGTTTTGGCCCGTGCGGGTGCCGTGAAACACCGCACTTGCGGCAAATGTATGGGTGCCCCGGAGGCGCCGGGTCAGCGATCAAAGGGCAGGCGAGGCGGCGGGTTCTATTTGCAGCCGGCGGAACGCAGGTCGAGCGACGTTGCGCGGGCTGGAGGCTTGCGAAGTCCCGGCGGAGGCCTTGAGCGCGGCGACGTAGCTGTCGAACCAATGGCTCAACGAGGAGCTTTCGAGCACCGCCATCATGGCGGCCCAGCGCCGGCGCCGCTCGTCGAGCGGCATGGCAAGCGCCCCCTGGATCGCCGGCGCCAGGGCATCGACGTCGTGGGGGTTGACCAGCACCGCGGCATCGAGCTGCTTCGCGGCGCCGGCGAACTGCGAAAGCACCAGCACGCCCGGATCGGCCGGATCCTGCGCCGCCACGTATTCCTTGGCGACGAGGTTCATGCCGTCGTGCAGCGGCGTCACCAGCCCGACCCGCGCCAAGCGGTAGAAGCCGGCGAGGATCGACTGCCCGAAGCCGCGGTTCAAATAACGGATCGGGCTCCAGTCGACCTCGGCGTGCCGCCCGTTGATTTCGCCGACCAGCTCGGCAAGCTCGCGCTGCAGCTGCCGGTAGGCGCCGATCTGGCTGCGCGAGAGCACCGCGATCTGCAGCAGCCGCACCGTGCGCTTGAGCGACGGGTCGTTTTGCAGCGCCAAGTCGAAGGCGCGGAAGCGGTTGTCGAGGCCTTTCGAATAATCCAACCGGTCGACGCCGATCACCAGCCGGGCGCCGAGCAGGCTTGCGCGCAGCCGCGCGACCTCGGCGCGATTGATCGCGCGCGCCGCCCGATCGGCAAACGCCTTGGCGTCGATGCCGATCGGGAAGGTGGCAAGCCGCGTTGCGCCGCGTTCGGTCGTGACCGCATCGCCGCGCATCGACAGACCAAGCTCCTGCACCAGGTATTCGGCGCAATTGGCGCGATCCTCGTCGGTCTGGAACCCGACAAGGTCGTAGGCGAGCATGGCCTGCGCCAGTTCGCGATGGTGGGGCAGGCTCTGCATGACGTGGCGCGGCGGGAACGGCGTATGCAGGAAGAAGCCGACCGGTTGCGCGACACCGAGCCGGCGCAATTCCGCCGCGAGCATCATGAAATGATAGTCGTGGATCCAGAAGATCGCGTCGGGCTTGGCGAAGCGCAGCAGCGCCCGCGCCATGATGGCGTTGATCTCGCGATAGGAGGCGTAATCCTCGGCGCTGGTGCGGATGAGGTCGGTGCGCGAATGCAGCGCCGGCCACAGCGCCGAGTTGGCGAAGCCCTGATAGAATCCGCGATACTGCCGCGCCGGCAAATCGACCGTGGCGAGCGCACCGGTTCCGAGCGCCTCGATCTGCGCAAACGACTCGCGTCCGGTGGGCTCGGTGACCTTGCCGCTGGAGCCGACCCAGATTGCGCCCGACGCCATCACCGCCGGCAACAGCGCCGCCGCCAAGCCCCCGTTGATCGGCTCGTTCGCCTTCGGGCGCGCCACGCGATTCGACACCAGAATCAGGCTCATTGGGCGCCTCCGCCGTCCTTCGGTGTCGTCAACTCGTGAAC
>DASPVJ010000625.1:0-4201 GCA_035622435.1 Xanthobacteraceae bacterium
CGCGTGGTCGAGTTCGGCCGCGCTCGGCGTGAACGCGGCGTTGAGGATCGGCACCACGCTCGGATGGATGCAGCTTGCGCCGTCGAAACCGAAGGCGCGCGCCTCGCGCGCCGACTTGGCGACGGCCTCGGCGTCCTTGAAGTCGGCGACGGTGCGCAGCATGCCGAAGGAGTAGAGATGGGCCGCCTTGGCGGCGAGGTGCACCAGGAGCTTGGGTAGCCGCAGCACCTCCGGCGTCGGCTCCGCCCCCATGGCGGTTGCCATGTCCTCGCTGCCGGAGACGAGCGCGAAGGTGCGGCGGCTCGCCGCCGCGATCGCGCGGGCATCGAGCACCGCGCCGGGATCCTCGAGCATCGGGACCAGCGCCATCGGCCGCTCGCGCCCGACCTCGCGTTCCGTGATGTCGAGGAGTTCATCGAGGCGCGCGAGGTCGTCGCCGCTCTGGACCTTGGCGACGAACAAGCCGAACGCGCCGGCGCGGCACGCCGCGTCGGCGTCGTCGAATGCAAGCCCGGTCGAAACCGGGTTGATGCGCACGAACACGGTGGCGCCGTTGCGGCCGACCGCCGGCACCGCGTCGGCGAGCACCGCCCGTGCCCGCGCCTTCTCCTGCGGCGCCACCGCGTCCTCGAGATCGAGGATGATGGCGTCGGCGCCACGCTCGTGCGCCTTGGCGACGAAGCGCTCGGAGCTTGCCGGAACGTAGAGCAACGAACGGATCATTGCGCCGCCTTGCACTTGCGCAGCGCCGCGATGCCGGCGGCGTCGTAGCCGGCTTCGGTCAGGATCGCGTCGGTGTGCTCGCCCAGCTGCGGCGCCGGGCGGCGCCACACGCCGGGCGTTGCGGAGAGGCGCGGCACGATGTTGTGCATCGGCAGGGGGCCGAGTTCCGGGTCGTCCGCGTCGACGATGATCTTGCGCTCGCGGAAGTGCACGTCCTCGACCGCGTCGTCGATGTTGTAGACCGGCCCGACGGTGACCTCGTTTGCGCGCATGATGCGCAATGCCTCCTCGCGCGTACGCCCGGCGAACCAGCCGCCCACCGCTTGGTCGAGGAGCGCGCGGTTCGCCGGCCGCACCCGCGCGCTGTTGGTGCGAAAGCGCTCGTCCTCGATCATCTCGGGCCGGCCGATGACGGCGAGCACGCGCTGCGCCATGCTCTGCATGGAGGCGGAGAGCGCCACGTACTTGCCGTCGGTGCAGCGGTAGACGTTGCGCGGCGCCGAGGTGTTCGACGCGCTGCCGACCCGCCCCTTGACCGCGCCGGTGCGCCGATAGATCGCGGCCTCCGGCCCGAGGACCGAGAAGATCGCTTCGAGCAGGGACACGTCGATGACCTGGCCGCGCGCGAGACCGCGGGTGCGGGCGAAGAGCGCCGTGACCGTGGCGTTGGCGCCGTAGAGGCCGGCGATCATGTCGGCGAGCGCCAGCGGGGGAAGCACCGGTTCGCGGTCGGGGAAACCGGTGCGCGCGGCAAACCCGCTCATCGCCTCGACCAGGGTGCCGAACCCCGGCAACTCCGCATAGGGGCCGGTCTGGCCGAAGCCGGAGATGCGCACGAGGATGAGGTCGGGGTTGCGCGCGAGAAGTGCGTCCGGGCCGAGCCCCATCTCCTCCAAGGTGCCCGGCCGGTAGTTCTCGATCATCACGTCGGCGCCGGCGACGAGGTGCAGCAGCGCCTCGCGCGCCTGCGCAACGCGCAGGTCGAGCACGAGGGAGCGCTTGTTGCGGGCGTAGGTCTTCCAATAGAGCGGCGCGCCGTCGTCGCGCCAATCGCGCAACGGGTCGCCGCGCGGCGGCTCGATCTTCATCACCTCGGCGCCGAGGTCGCCGAGCTGGAGCGAAAGCATGTTGCCGGCGACGAGGCGCGAGAGGTCGAGCACCCGCACCCCGTCGAGCGGCCCTTTGCGGGCGGCGTCGAAGGCGATCGCGGCGGTGGCGCTGCGCCGTTCGTCCATGGCTTCCTCTCCCGCGCCGACCATAGTCAAAGACCGGGCGCGGGAGTAGGCCGTCACAGCGCGACGGCGGCGCGTAGTCGTATCAGGTCGGATCGCGCCGCGTCCGCGGCCGCGCCCGCATCACTGCGCCGCGTCGGTGCGGCCGGCGCGCGCAAGCGCGTGGCGGATCAAGCGGTCGATCAACGCGGGATAAGACACGCCGCTCGCCTGGAACGCCAAAGGGTACATGCTGATGTTGGTGAAGCCGGGAATCGTGTTCACCTCGCTGACCACGACGCTCATGTCCGGGCGCAGGAAAAAATCGACCCGCGCCATGGCCTCGCAGCCGAGCGCGCGGAACGCCTGCAGCGAGAGGTCCTGGACGCGCTTGACGACCGCCTTCGGCAGGTCGGCCGGGATCTTGAGAACGGCGCCGTCCTCGTCGAGATACTTCGCCTCGTAGGTATAGAAGGCGTAGCGGTTGGTCGGGACGATTTCGCCCGGAAGCGACGTCGTCAGCGTGCCGTCCGCGTCCTCGAGCACGCCGCATTCGACCTCGCGCGCGCGCATGCATTCCTCGACCAGCACCTTGCGGTCGTGGCGGAAGGCTTCGCGCAGCGCGGCGTCGAACTCCTCCGCGCTGTCCGCCTTGCCGACCCCGACCGACGATCCTAGTCGCGCCGGCTTGACGAACAGGGGCCGGCCGAGTTCCGCGACAAGCTCGGCGAAGGACGGCGCATCGGCGGGCGTGAGAGTGCGGAATTTGACGATCGGCAGGCCGGCGTCGCGCAGCAGGCGCTTGGCCGCGTCCTTGTCCATGGCGGCGGCCGAGGCGAACACGCTCGCGCCCACGAACGGCACGCCGGCAAGCTCGGCCAGCCCCTGCACCGATCCGTCCTCGCCGAACGGGCCGTGCAGCACCGGAAAGATCACGTCGACCGGCGCCGGCGGCTCGACCGCGGAATCCGACGCCAAGACGAGGCGGCCGCCGCCGCCCGGCAGCAGCGTGACCAGCGGCCCGTCGGCGGGAACCTCGGCGGGGAAGCGGCCTTCGCCCGGCGGGCACAGCATCCACGCGCCGGCGCGCGAGACGGCAATCGGCACGACCTCGTAGCGCGCCGGATCGAGCGCGCGGAACACATTGGCCGCCGACATCAGCGAGACGTCGTGCTCGGCGGAGCGTCCGCCGAACAGCAACGCCACCCGCAGCTTGCGCTCCATCCCGAATCTCTCACCCGTCAGAGCACGGATGTCCGGCTACTGCACATCCTCTCTGCTGCGCGCGAACAGCGACGCCGGAAACTCCGCGGCGTAGCGCCGTCCCGGCGGCTCCGGGCGGAGCTCCTGCGGCGGGCCAAGGTTCGGTTCCACTGCCTTGCGATAGAGATGCCAGGTCGCGTGCCCGAGCACCGGCATGACGACCGCGAGGCCGAACAGAAGCGGGATTGATCCGATCACCAGCAGCGCGGCGACGATGAAACCCCACAGCGCCATTGTCACCGGATTGGCGAGGACGACGCGGATCGACGTCAAGATCGCTCCCGCGACGCCCATGTCGCGATCGATCAGCAGCGGGAACGACACCACGCTGATGGTCAGCACGACGGCGGCGAACAGGAAGCCGACGCCATTGCCGACGATGATCAGCGCCCAGCCGGCTGGAGTCGTCAATACCCGACGCACGAAATCCGGGATCGAGGCGGCCGGCAGGTAGCCGAAGGTCGCGACGTAGATTGCCTGCGCCACCGCCAACCAGATGAGGAAAATCGCCATCAGCAGCAGCCCGAGCGCCACGATGGCGCCGAACGTGGGCCGGTGGCGAACGTCGAGCACGTGTCGCCAGGAGATATCGAGTCCCTGCTCGCGCCGCCGGCTCAGCTCGTAGAGTCCGATCGCGGCGAACGGCCCGACCAGCGCGAAGCCGGCCGCCAGCGGAAACAGCAGGGGCAGCACGTCGTAGCCGATCGCCATCCGGCCGAGCACGAGGCCGACGATCGGATAGATCACGCAGAGAAAGATCGCGTGGCTCGGCATTGCCGAGAAGTCGTCGATGCCCTTGGCGAGGGCATCTCTGAGATCCGCGAGCCGGACGGTGCGGACAGCGAGCTGGGCAGGGTGCTCGCCGGCGCCGGCGATCACGTGCGAGGCAGCCATGGTCGTTCCTCCCTAACCGCTAGAGCATGATGCCGAAAAGTGGGTACCGGTTTTCGGAAAACATCATGCTCCAACAATAAGCTAAAGCGGGATGGCGATTCGAAGAAAAG
>DASPVJ010000626.1:0-3953 GCA_035622435.1 Xanthobacteraceae bacterium
CGGCCGTGGCTTGCGGCCGGCGCCTCGGGCGGACGCCGCATCGTCGCCGCGGTGGCGCAGCTCGTAAGCTTCGTCGTCGATTTCGATCTCGACGCCGCGGCCGCCGCCCATCATCCCCGCATCGACGTGAGCGGCACCGGAGCCATCGGCGCCGATCGGCGGCTTGCCCCCGACATCGTTGCGGCGTTGCGCGGCTGTGGCCCGGTCGCCGCGATCGAGCACGTCGCCTATCCGATCAACTTCGCTTGTCCCAACATGATCGTGCGGCGCCCGGACGGCGACTGGGAAGGCGTGTCCGATGCGATGAGTCCGTCGTCGGGCGCGGTGGCGGAGTGAGCGAAGAGCGAATCGTGAATAGGGAATAGGACCGTACAGGCAGCTCACCACTCACCACTCACTATTCCCTCTCATTGCGGCTGCGACCGGCAGCGGGCGGCGGCAAGCGCGCGCCGCGCGGAAGCCAGTTGGCCCGGCTCCGGCGCCAGCGCCTTGAGCACGATCAGGCCGGTCGGCGTCGGGGATTCGACGATCAGCCGGTCCGCCGCGGTCACGTCCTCTTCTTCCGGCATGTCGGCGTGCTGCTCCGGCGTCATCAGGTCGAGCTCGATGACGCGGCGGCCGGCGGCGCGATCGTTGATGGCGTAGTAGGCGATCCCCTTGCGCGTGTAGAACGATACCGACGTGTAGGCGAGGCTGACCGGCGCGGTGAGCTTGAGCGGGGCGGTGGAAAGGTCATAGCGGCACACCGCGGCCGCGAAGGCCGGGTCGGTGAACGGCAGCAGCGCATTTCCCGGCGCCGGCTGGGGCAGCGGCACCACCGCGTTCACCGGGGTGAGCGGGGTCAGCCGCGAATAGGCGTCGCGCGTCGCCGTCGTCGGCAGCGCCAGCACGGTTGCGAGGTGCACCATGCCGCCGAGCACGATGCCGCCCAGGAGCCACAGCAGCCAGCGGATCATGCGCACCCCCTCGCCACGATCTCCGGCATCGGCATTTCACGGCTGGCGCCGGTCGCGACCCCGACCGGCGTATCGTAGAGGCGGAGCACCAGCACGTAACGTTCGGCGCCGCCGGTCGGCAGCCAGTTGCCGGGCCGCGCCCGCGGCGCGGCGACGATCTCGAAGCGGCCGTCGGCGGCGCGCACGATTTCCTGGCTGGTGAAGCCGTAGCGGTTGGCCGAGTTGGCGACCAGGCGGCCCTCCGGATCGTAGAGGGTCAAGGTCCAGAAGCGGGCCGGCGGGGTGGTGCCGCTGAGCACAACCTCGCAGCGTCCGTCGAACGGGCGCCCGGTCTCGTCGCGGCGGGCGACGAAGGCGACGCCGTCGCCGAGCCCGACCGGCAGTTCGCCGCTGCGCGCGATGCCGGCGCGGGCGTAAGGGTCGATGTCGGCGCTGCCGGTGCGCGGCCACGCGGTCCAGGCGCCGATCCGCACCGCCCCGAACGCGGTCCCGCGGTCGAGCGCGAACCGGGTGGCGCCGAGGCCGAGCACGGCGGCGACCAGGAAGGCGACGAACGATCCGACCAGAAGTCTCACGATCGATCCGAATTCATGCGATGCAAATCATCGCCGGGCTAAAGCGTGATGGCTTTTCTTCGAATCGCCATCCCGCTTTAGGTTATTGTTGGAGCATGATGTTTTCCAAAAACCGGTACCCACTTTTCGGCATCATGCTCTAGCACAGACGGCGCGGTCACTCGCCGCGCGCCGGCGTCCGGTCGGAAGCGGACGCCACGGTGCCGTCGCGCTCCGCCGCGGCGCCGCGCGGGGCCGGGCCGGCCGGAACGGTGGCAAGCGCCCGCGAGGCGTTTTCCATCAGGCGCTCGACGCGCACCAGCACGTCGGCGGCGCGCCGCGTCAACTGCACCGGGCGCGGAGGGGCGGCTTCCGAGGGCGCGGCTTCGGAGACCACCGGCTCCTTCGGCGCCGAGGAGGGCCCTAAGCCGGGCAGGGGTTTGATCTCGATCCCCTGGTGCGCATAGGCCATGATCTCGTGCCACGTCATTGCCGGCAGCGAGCCGCCGGTCATGCGGTTGGTCGGGCTGTAGTCGTCGTTGCCGAACCACACGCCGCAAACGAAGTTGCCGGTGTAGCCCATGAACCAGGCGTCGCGGTAGGCGTTGGTGGTGCCGGTCTTGCCCGACGCCTTGATGCCGTCAAGCTGCGCGCGCCGACCGGTGCCTTCCTCCACCACCTTGTTCATCATGATGATCATGTTCTGCGCCACGTCCGGCCTGAGCACCTGGCGCGGCTTCTTGCCGTCGCGGTCCCAGCGCCAGACGAGATTGCCGGCCCCGGTGCGCACCTCCAGCGCCGCGTGCGGGGTGACCGCCTTGCCGAGATTGGGGAAGGTCGCGTAGGCGCCGACGTGGTCGAGCACGGTCACTTCGTCGGCGCCGATCGGCAGCGAAGGCGTGTCGGGCAGCGGCGTGCGCAGGCCCATGGCGCGCGCGGTCTTGACGATTTCCGCGCGGCCGCGCTTGGGGTTGCCGTCGCCGATGGCGATCGACAGCTTCACCGCGACGGTGTTGATCGAACGGATCAGCGCCTGGGTCAGCGTCATCGAGCCGGCATAGCCGCCCGAGTAGTTGTGCGGGCACCAGTTGCCGATGCACACGGGCCCGTCGACCACGATCGACGTCGGCTTCAAGCCGTGGGTCAGCGCGGTGGCGTAGACGTAGGGCTTGAACGAGGAGCCGGGCTGGCGCAGCGCGTCGGTCGCGCGGTTGAACTGGCTCTGGCCGTAGTCGCGTCCGCCCACCATGGCGCGCACGGCGCCGTCGGTGTCCATCACCACCGCGGCGGCCTGGGTGGCGTGATATTCGTGCCCGTATTGCCGCAGCGAGCTTTCGATCGCGGTTTCCGCCTGGCGCTGCACGCCGACGTCGAGCGCGGTGCGCACCACGAACACGCGCTCGTTCATCGACCTCGGGAAGGTGTCGACGAGCTTCTTCATCTCGTCGAACGCCCAGTCGAGATAATAATTGGCGGCGTGGTCGTCGCGGCGGTCGATCGGGGTCGCCGGGTTGCGCCGGGCGCCGAACACCTGGCCCTCGGTCATGAACCCCGCGTCGACCAGGTTGTCGAGCACGACGTTGGCGCGGGCGCGGGCGGCCGGCAGGTTGACGTGGGGAGCAAAGCGCGTCGGCGCCTTGAACAGGCCGGCGAGCATCGCCGCCTCGGCGAGGTTCACGTCGCGCGCGGACTTGCCGAAATAATATTGTGACGCGGCGTCGACCCCGAAGGCGCCGCCGCCCATGTAGGCGCGGTCGAGATAGAGCTTGAGAATGTCGTTCTTCGACAGCCGGCATTCGAGCCACATCGCCAGGAACGCTTCCTTGATCTTGCGCTCCAGCGTGCGTTCGTTGTTGAGGAACAGGTTCTTGGCGAGCTGCTGGGTGATCGAGGAGCCGCCCTGGACCACGCCGCCGGCGCGCGCGTTGGCGCTGAAGGCGCGGAAGATGCCGGAAATGTCGATGCCGAAGTGGTCGTAGAAGCGCCGGTCCTCGGTGGCGAGCACCGCCTTGATCAGGTGGTCGGGGAACTGCTCGAGCGGGATCGAATCGTTGTGGCGGATGCCGCGGGTGCCGACCTCGTTGCCGTAGCGGTCGAGGAAGGTGACGGCGAGCTCCGATTTCTTCAGCCAGTCGTCGTCCGAGGTCTCGCGGAAGGCCGGGATGGCGAGCGCCACCAGCACCACGAGCCCGCCGGTGCCGAGCGTCGCGCCCTCGGAGAAGACCTCCACCAAAAGCCGCCGCCAGCCGGAGACGTGGAAGCGGTCCATGAAGGTGGAGAAGCGCTCGTAATACTCCCGCACCCAGGCGCCGGTGCGGAACACCGCCGAGTCCACCCGCGCGTCGACGTCGAGCAGAAACCGCCGGATTCTCGGCTTCCAATCGTGGGGAAACAGCTCGCGCAAGCTCTTGTCTCTCGGGTCGGCGCGGGTATCTCGGCGCGG
>DASPVJ010000627.1:0-3431 GCA_035622435.1 Xanthobacteraceae bacterium
GCGGCTGATGGCGGTCGGCTGGCGCCACTACGGCCGCATCCGCGGCACCGCCGCCCAATGGCTCGACCGCGTCGAGATCGAGAAGGACCGCATCGACGATCCGCCCCTCGTCTATTCCGGCGGCATGCGCCAGCGCCTGCAAATCGCCCGCAACCTCGTGACCCAACCGCGCCTGGTGTTCATGGACGAGCCGACCGGCGGCCTCGACGTGTCGGTGCAGGCGCGCCTGCTCGACCTGTTGCGCGGCCTCGTCACGGAGTTGGGCCTCGCCGCGGTCGTCGTCACCCACGACCTCGCGGTGGCGCGCTTGTTGTCGCACCGGATCATGGTGATGAAGGGCGGCGAGGCGATCGAGACCGGCCTCACCGACCAGGTGCTCGACGATCCGCGCGAGCCCTACAGCCAGCTCCTCGTCTCCTCGATCCTGCCCGCGTGAGCCGCGCCATGCGCCCGCTGCTGCAACTGACCGGCGTCGCCAAGACCTTCACCATGCACCTGCAGGACGGCATCCGCCTGCCGGTGGTGGCCGGCGTCGCCTTCGCAGTCGAGGCGGGCGAATGCGTGGCGCTCGCCGGGCCGTCCGGCACCGGCAAGTCGTCGGTGCTCAAGATGATCTTCGGCAACTACCGCTGCGATGCCGGCCAAATCCTGGTCCGCCATAACGGCGAGCGCATCGACGTGGCGCGCGCCGACCCGCGCCGCATCCTCGAACTGCGGCGCACCACCATCGGCTACGTCAGCCAGTTCCTGCGCGCGGTGCCGCGGGTGGCGGCGATCGACGTGGTCGCCGAGCCGCTGGTGGCCGCCGGCACGGCGCGCGAGGAGGCGCGGGCGTGCGCCGGCGACCTCTTGGCCCGGCTCAACGTGCCGGAGCGCCTGTGGCGGCTGCCGCCGGCGACCTTCTCCGGCGGCGAGCAGCAGCGGGTCAACATCGCGCGCGGATTCCTGCCCGACCTGCCGATACTTCTGCTCGACGAGCCGACCGCCTCCCTCGACGCCGCCAATCGTGCGATCGTGATGGATCTCATCAAAGAAAAGAAAGCGCGCGGCGCCGCGATCGCGGGTATCCTGCACGACGACGACGAACGCGCGCAGACCGCCGACCGGACGATCGACATCGCGCGCTTTTCGGCTCAGGTGACGGCGCCATGACCGCAAGCCCCGCCGACCTCGTCCTCGCGAACGCCCGCGTCGTCCTCGCCGACGCCGTGATCGAGCGCGGCTGGGTGGCGGTCGCCGACGGGCGCATCGCCGAAATCGGCGAAGGCACGCCGCCCGAGCGCGGCGAAGACCTCGCCGGCGACCTCCTGATCCCCGGCCTGGTCGAGCTGCACACCGATCATCTCGAGGCGCACTACGTGCCGCGCCCGAAGGTGCACTGGGACCCGATGGCGGCGGTCGTCTCCTACGACGCCCAGCTTGCCACCAGCGGCATCACCACGGTGCTCGATTCCGTGCGCATCTGGCGCGAAGCCGGCATCCAGGAGGTCGACGGCCAGCACGACGTGCTGTCCGACGCGATCGCGACCGCGCGCGAGGCCGACCTGCTGCGCGCCGACCATTTCCTCCACTTGCGCTGCGAAGTGCCGATGCCCGACGTCATCGCCGACACGGAAACGATGGTCGGCCGGCGCGACGTGCGGCTCATCTCCTTGATGGACCACACGCCGGGCCAGCGCCAGTTCCGCGACGAGGCGAAGCTGCGCGCTTATTACCGCGGCAAGAAGGGCGGCCTGAGCGACGCCGAACTCGACGAATTGTTCGAATTGCGCCGGCGCCACCAGGCGGCGCACGCCGAGCCGAACCGGCGCGGCCTGGTCGACCTCGCCCGGCGGCGCGGCATTCCGCTGGCGAGCCACGACGACACCATCGCCGAGCACGTCGCCGAGGCGATCGACGACGGCGTGGCGATCGCCGAGTTTCCCACCACCGCCGAGGCGGCAACCGCCCTGCACGCCGCCGGCATCAAGGTGCTGCTCGGCGCGCCCAACCTGGTGCGCGGCGGCTCCCATTCCGGCAACGTCGCCACCGCCGATCTCGCGGCCGCGGGCGTGCTCGACATCATGTCGTCGGACTACGTGCCGTCCGCCCTGCTGATGGCGGGGCTGCGGCTGCCCGACGTGGTCCCGCGCTTCGACCTGCCGGCGGCGCTGCGCACCGTCACGCGCACGCCGGCGCACGCGGTGGGCCTGACCGATCGCGGCGAGATCGCGGTCGGCAAGCGCGCCGACCTCGTGCGCGTCTACCGCAGTGGCGGCGCCGCTACCGCGCGCGCCGTGTGGCGCGCCGGCCGGCGGGTGGCATGAGGCGCTAATCCCTCCCCCGACGGGGGAGGGTGGCGACGCCCGCGGAAAGCGGGCGGAGCCGGGTGGGGGCAGTGGTAATGTGAGAACATGCATGAAGAGTTTCCAAAAAAATCTCAGGCTCCGACCTTGAAACTGAGAATCCCGTGGCGAACCCCACCCGGCCGCGCGCTGCGCGCGCGTCCACCCTCCCCTTTCAGGGGAGGGATTGGCGCATGATCCCGATCGGGCCGGGGCGGCTCGTCCTGGTGGTCGGCCCGAGCGGCGCCGGCAAGGATACGTTGATCGACCTCGCCCGCGCGGCGCTGCGGCACGATCCGGCGGTGGTGTTTGCCCGCCGGGTGGTGACCCGGGCCGCGTCCGCCGCGGAAGATCACGACACCATGGACGAGGCCGCGTTCGAGCGCGCCGCCCGCGCCGGCGCCTTCGCGCTTGCCTGGGGCGCCCACGATCTGCGCTACGGCATCCCGGCGACGATCGACGACGACATCCGCGCCGGCCGTGTCGTCGTGTGCAACGTCTCGCGCACCATCATCGCCGCGGCGCGCGCACGCTACGCCGCCGTGGTGGTTGCGCTGATCACCGCTCCGCCGGAGGTGCTGGCGGCGCGGCTCAACGCACGCGGCCGCGACGGCGACATCGCCGGGCGGCTCGCGCGCGGCGACGCCTTTGCGGATGTCGTTGCCGACCACGTGATCGCGAACACCGGTGCGCCCGCAGCCGGCGCCGCGGCGCTCATGGCGGCGATTGCTCGGACGGGGGCGATTGGTGGGACGGCAACGGCACACTCGCCGGCGAGCGCATCATGATCCACGTGGTCATGTCCCAGGCGTTGCGGATGCCGGCGAAGAGCAGCACGACGAGGGCGGCGGCGGTCACGTCCGAACTCCACTGCGTCCGCAGCAACAACAATACGCCCGAGGCGAGCACCAGCAGATAGCCGACGAGCGGGATCGTCGCGTAGAACAGGCGGTCGACCAAGTCGACCTTGAAGCTGCGCCGGATGACCACCTCGACCCAGACCCGACCCGCGTAGACGAGGCCGGCGATCCCGCCCGCCGTGAGCAGCAGGCCGAGGGTGAGCCAGGTCTGCGACGGGATGCTCACGGCGATGCAGACGAACAGCGC
>DASPVJ010000628.1:0-8164 GCA_035622435.1 Xanthobacteraceae bacterium
TACCGGCAGGCGCGCGACAAGCTGGTCGAGCGGGCGAGCGAATTTCCGGTCGATTCGGAGATCGGCACGCTCACCGGCTACGCGTTCCTGACGCCGTTCGACCCGAACTATCACATGGCGTTCGTTTATGGCCGCATCGGCGACGGCAAGAACGTGCTGACCCGGCTGCATCGGGCCAATCTGATCATGGACGTGTTCGGCGGCGCCAAGGCGATCCACCGCACGCTCGAGCGGTTCAAGGCCGAAGGGAGGGGCGTGCTGGTGGTGCTACGCGACGGCACCGCCGGCGTCCCGGTGGTCGCCATTCCCAAGTCCGAGGAGACCGCATCCGGCGAGGCGCGCAGCCGGCAATGGCGCGAGGTCGGCCTCGGCGCCCAGATCCTCAAGGACCTGGGCGTGTCCTCGATCCGGATTTTGACCTTCTCGCGCCATATGACCTATGTCGGCCTGTCCGGCTTCGGCATCGAGATCGTCGGCACCGAGCCGGTCGAAGGGTAAAAATCGATCGCTGCAACGGCGCAGCGTAGCGGCAAGCGACGGAGGGGCGTCATGACTGGACTGGTTTCTCGATTGGGCGCGGCTGTGGCCGTGATCGGCATCGGGCTGAGCCTATCGGCGTGCGGCTACAACACCATTCCAACGCTCGAGGAGCAGGCCAAGGCGCGCTGGGCCGACGTCGAGAACCAATATCAGCGCCGCGCCGATCTCATTCCCAATCTGGTGGAGACGGTCAAAGGCTACGCCGCGCAGGAGAAGAACGTGCTCACTGCGGTGGTCGAGGCGCGCGCCAAGGCGACGCAGGTCAAGGTCGACGTCTCTCAGCTCAGCGATCCGGACAAGATCAAGGCGTTCCAGGACGCGCAGAACCAGCTCACCGGGGCGCTCGGGCGGCTCCTAGCGGTGAGCGAAAATTACCCCGACCTCAAATCCAACGCCAATTTCCTGGCGCTGCAGTCGCAGCTCGAAGGCACCGAGAACCGCATCGCCGTGGCGCGGCGCGACTACATCGAGGCGGTGCGCGCCTATAACACGGCGCTGCGCACCTTCCCGACTGTGCTGTGGGCCAAGTTCTTCTTCACCGGCAACAAGCCGATGGCGGAATTCACCGCGACCGAGGGTTCGGAAAAGCCGCCGCAGGTGAAGTTCTGATGGCTCTGCGTCATTGCGAGGTCCGCAGGACCGAAGCAATCCGGGCGCGCTCTGCGGATTGCTTCGTTCTTTGGGCTCGCAATGGCGGCGTCGCAGCGTCGCTCATCGCTTTGGTGGCTGCCGCGCTCGTCCTTGCTTTCGCCGCGGCTGCCTTTGCCTTCGATTTCCCGGCCTTGACCGGCCGCGTGGTCGATCAGGCCGGCGTGATGACGCCGCAAGCCCGCAGCGACGTCGAAGCGAAATCAAAGAGCCTCGAAGACAAATCCGGCATCCAACTCGTCGTCGCCACGGTGAAGTCGCTGCAAGGCAGCGATATCGAGACTTATGCCAACCAGCTGTTTCGGTTCTGGAAGCTCGGCGAAGCCAAGAAGAACAATGGCGTGCTTCTCCTCGTCGCCCCGGCCGAGCACAAGGTGCGCATCGAGGTTGGCTACGGGCTCGAAGGCACGCTGACCGACGCGCTCTCCTCGGTCATCATCTCGAGCGCGATCATCCCGCGTTTCAAGGCCAATGATTTTTCCGGCGGCATCGAGCGCGGCGTCGACGGCATCATCAGCGTGCTCGGCGGCGACACCGCCGATTGGCAGCCGAAACCCGCGGTCCGCCACGAAGACCCGGCCGCGGTCTTCAACGGGCTGTTTCCGTTCCTGTTCTTCGTGGCGATCGTCCTCATCTTCCGATTTCTGTTCGGCGGCGGGAGCAACGGGGCGGGCGGCCGTTACGTGAGACGCGGCGGGCGCACGGTCTTCATTCCCTATGGCGGCGGCTCGGATGCGGGCTGGGGCGGCGGATTTTCCGGCGGCGGGGGCGGCGGCTTTGATGGCGGCGGATTTTCCGGCGGCGGCGGCTCCTCCGGCGGCGGCGGCGCATCGGGAGGCTGGTGATGGAGCTCACCCGCGCCGACCACGACGCGGTCTCGGCCGCCATTCACGCCGCCGAGCAGCGCACCAGCGGACAGATCGTCTGCGTTCTGGCGCACGCCTCCTCGGACTACGCCTATGTGCCGTGGCTGTGGGCGAGCGCGCTGGCGCTGCTCGCGCCCTGGCCGCTCATCAGCTTCACGCCGTGGAGCGTGCAGCGGATTTACCTGATCCAGCTCGCGGTCTTTATCGTCGCCGGCCTGATCCTGTCGCTGACGCCGCTGCGGCTGGCGCTGGTGCCGCGCGCGGTGCGCCGGGCGCGCGCCCACCGCGCCGCAGTGGAACAGTTCGTTGTGCGCCGCGTCGCCCACACCAAGAACCGCACCGGCGTTCTGATTTTCGTGTCACTCGCCGAGCGCTATGCCCGCATCATCGCCGATGACGCCATCGCGCAGAAAGTGCCGAACGCGGAATGGCAGGCCGCAATCGATGCGCTGATCGGCCAGATGCGCGACGGCCGCATCGCCCAAGGCTTCATCGCCGCGATCGAACGCTGCGGCGCCGTACTCGCCGCCCACGCGCCGCCCGACGGCGCGCCCAAGGAATTGCCGGACCGCCTTTACGTGATGTAAAGGCAGGTCGCGCGCCTGCCTCATCAGGAAACATGGCCATGGATCAGATCGTCGCTTGGCTTGAGCAAAGACACATCGAGTTCTCGACGGTGTTCGCGACCGTTGCGCTCATCGTCGGGGCCGCGACCATCATTCTTCTGGTCAACCGGCTGCTGAAGCGGTGGCTGCAGCCCGCGGAGGCGAGGCTCGGGCTGCGGTCGGAGGACATCGCCACCCTCGTCCGCGTCATCACCGCCATCCTCTGGTTCATCGCCCTGATGGTACTGTTCGAGTTGTGGGGCGTCGGCATCGGCGGTTTCTGGACGGTGTTTGTCAGCGCCGCCACCATCATCGGCGCCGCGTTCGTGGCGACCTGGGCGCTGGTCAGCAATGTCACCGCCGATCTGTTCATCACCATCTGGCGGCCGTTCCGTCTCGGCGACACCATCGAGCTCTTGCCCGAGAAGTTCAAGGGCCGCGCCGTCGATCGCAACCTGATGTTCACGGTGCTGCGCGAGGAGGATGGCTGCGTCCTGCAGGTGCCCAACAATCTTTTCTTTCAGAAGATCTTTCGCGTCGGCCGCGGCTGAGCGGCGAGGGCATTGTCATGCTGGTCGGCGTGCCGAAGGAGATCAAGGACAATGAATACCGCGTCGGCCTGGTGCCTTCGACGGTGCGCGAACTCGCCGACAAGGGCCACCAAGTGCTCATCGAGGCCGGCGCCGGATCGGGCGCCGGTCTCACCGACGCCGATTACCGGGCCGCCTGCGCCGAGATCGTGGCCGACGCCGACGCGGTCTATGGCCGCGCCGAGCTGATCGTCAAGGTGAAGGAGCCGCTCGCCGCCGAGCGCAAAAGGCTGCGCCACGACCAGGTGCTGTTCGCCTATCTGCATCTCGCGCCCGACCGTGAGCAGACCGAGGATCTGCTCAAGGCCGGCGTCACCGCGATCGCCTATGAGACCGTCACCGGCCGCGACGGCACCCTGCCGTTGCTGACGCCGATGTCGGAGGTCGCCGGCCGCATGGCGCCGCATGTCGGCGCGCGCTGCCTGGAGAAGGAGAATGGCGGCCGCGGCGTCCTGCTTGCCGGCGTGCCCGGCGTGTCGCCGGCGAGCGTCGTCATTCTCGGCGGCGGCGTCGCCGGGACCAATGCCGCGCTGATCGCCTGCGGCATGGGCGCCGACGTCACGGTGCTCGACCGTAATCCCGAGGCGTTGCGCCGCGTCGCCGCGCAGCTCGGCGGCCGGGCACGCACGCTGTTTTCGACCCGCGACGTGGTCGAGCTCTTGTGCCGGCGCGCCGATCTGGTCATTGCCACGGTGCTGGTGCCGGGCGCGACCGCGCCGAAACTGATCTCGGCGCAGACCGTCAAGGCGATGAAGCCCGGCGCCGTGATCGTCGACGTCGCCATCGATCAGGGCGGCTGCGCCGAGACCTCGCGGCCGACCACCCATTCGCACCCGACCTACATCGTCGACGAGGTGGTGCATTATTGCGTCACCAACATGCCGGGCGCGGTGGCGCGCACCTCGACCTTCGCCTTGAGTAACGTCACCACCTCGTTCGTGCTAGCGCTTGCTGATAAGGGCTGGCGGCAGGCGCTGAGCGAGGACGCCCATTTGCGCGACGGGCTTAACGTCCACGCCGGCCGCGTCACCTACCGCGCGGTCGCCGATGCGCTCCGGCTTCCCTACATCCACGCCGAGCAGGCGCTGCGCATTTAGGCGGCGTGCGATCGGAACCTTTCCGCTGCCCCGTCATCTAACTCTCCGTCGCGGCCGTTTCGGCCGCAGCGCTGGAGAGTAATCAGCATGACTGCGAATGTGCGGGCGCTGGAGCGGGTCACGGCGCTTTACGCCGAACGGCGGCGGCCGGAGCGCGCCGAGGCCGAGGCCGCGGTGCGGACCCTGATCCGCTGGGCCGGCGACGATCCCGATCGCGAAGGTCTTTGGGAAACGCCGGCGCGGGTCGCCCGTGCGCTCGAGGAATACTTCTCCGGCTACGCAGAGGACCCGGCCACGGTCCTGCAGAAATCCTTCGCGGAGATCGCGGGCTACGACGAGATGGTGGTGCTGCGCGATATTCGCTTCGAGAGCCATTGCGAGCATCACATGGCGCCGATCATCGGCCACGCCGAAATCGCCTACGTGCCACGCGGCCGCGTGGTCGGCATCAGCAAGCTCGCCCGCGTGGTCGAGATCTACGCCAGGCGCCTGCAGATCCAGGAGAAGCTGACCGCGCAAATCGCCAACACCATCGACGAGGTGCTCAAGCCGCACGGCGTCGGCGTCGTCGTCAAGGCGCTGCACCATTGCATGACGACCCGCGGCGTGCACAAGCCGGATACGAGCCTCGTCACCTGCCGCATGCTAGGATGCTTCCGCGACAATCCGCAGCTTCGCCAGCAATTTCTCGGCATCACCGGCCGAACGGAGGACCACGGCGATGGCGCAGGAGCAAACCCCGCCCGCGGGCCCGGACCTGACCAAAGGCGTCGCGCTCGCAGACTTTGCCCACGGCAAGCTCATCGGCCATGTCGGCGACGAGGAGGTGCTGCTGATCCGCGTCGGCGGCGAAATATTGGCGATCGGCGCCCATTGCAGCCACTATCACGGCCCGCTCGCCGACGGCATCGTCGTCGGCGAGACCGTGCGCTGCCCCTGGCATCACGCCTGCTTCGATCTGCGCACCGGTGAAGCGCTCCGCGCGCCGGCCTTAAGCCCGCTCGCTTGCTGGAAGGTCGAGGAGCGCGGCGGCCGCATCTTTGTCAGCGGCAAGCGCGCGCAGCCAAAACCGCGCGGCAGGACGGCGCCGCCGGATGCGCCCGGCAAGGTCGTCATCATCGGCGGCGGCGCCGCCGGCTTTGCCGCGGCCGAGATGCTGCGCCGGCGCGAATACCGCGGCAGCATCGTGATGCTGAGCAATGACGCCGCGCCGCCGGTCGACCGGCCCAATCTGTCCAAGGATTATCTGGCCGGCAGCGCGCCCGAGGACTGGCTGCCGCTCAAGCCCGACGCCTTCTATCCCGAGAATGCCATCACGCTGCACCTCAACACCGAAGTCGCCGGCATCGACCTCAAGGCGCGCGAAGTCGGCATCGCCGGCGCTGCAAGCGTGCCCTATGACCGGCTATTGCTCGCGACCGGCGCCGAGCCGGTGCGGCTTGCCATCGCCGGCGCCAACACGCCGCACGTCCATACGCTGCGCTCGCTCGCCGATTGCCGCGCGATCATCGACGACGCGAAAGGCGCAAAACGGGCGCTCGTCATCGGCGCAAGCTTCATCGGGCTCGAGGCCGCGGCCGCGTTGCGCGCCCGCGACATCGAGGTCCATGTCGTCGCGCCGGAAGCGCGGCCGATGGAGCGCGTGCTCGGGCCGCAGTTCGGCGACTTTATTCGTGCGCTGCACGAGGAGCACGGCGTCATCTTTCATCTAGGCCAAACCGTCGCCGCGATCGACGGCAAACGCGCCACCCTCAAGGGCGGCGCGGCGCTCGATGCCGATCTCGTCGTCGTCGGCATCGGCGTGCGGCCGCGGCTCGCCCTTGCCGAGCAGGCCGGCCTCAAGCTCGACCGCGGGGTGATGGTCGATTCGTTCCTGCAGACCAGCGCGCCGGGGGTCTACGCCGCCGGCGACATCGCGCGCTGGCCCGATCCGCATTCCGGCGCCGCGATCCGGGTCGGGCATTGGGTCGTCGCCGAGCGCCAGGGCCAGGTCGCTGCCGCCAACATGCTCGGGCTCAACGAACGGTTCAACGCCGTGCCGTTCTTCTGGAGCCAGCATTACGACGTGCCGATTAACTATGTCGGCCACGCCGAGGCGTGGGACGAGATCGCCATTGACGGCAGCATCACGGCGAAGGATTGCGTGGTTCGCTACAAGCGCGGTGGCCGCGTGCTCGCGGCGGCCTCGATATTCCGCGACGTGGCGAGCCTTGACGCCGAGCTCGCGATGGAGCGGGGCGCGACGCCCTAGCGCCCGACCGGCGACCCGGTGCGGTCCTGGAACCCCGGCCGAACATTCCGGCGTAGTTTCGGGCGCTATTCTCTGAAGCTTCGACTAGCCGCGGTACCCCGCGTCCGACCCTGTCGCATTGCCCCACGCGGATGTAGATAATGCCATGGATCTGCATCGCGATCAGACGACGGCGAACGAGGCGAGGAGGTTGTGATGGCCGAGCAAGATCCGGCGAGCGCTACGCGCCGCGCATTGCTGAGCGCCGGCGGCGCGTTGTCGCTGAGCGCGGCGCTCCTTCCGGCGCGCGCCCGGGCGCAAGGCAACGCCAAGTCGCGCATCGGCGTCATCGGCTCGGGCCATATCGGCGGCACAATCGGCGGTCTGTGGGTGAAGGACGGGCACGAGGTGCTGTTCTCCTCGCGCCATCCCGAGGAGCTGACCGAACTCGTCGCCGGCCTCGGCGCCAACGCCCAAGCCGGCACGGTTCAGCAGGCGATCGAGGTCGGCGAAGTCCTGTTTATCGCGGTGCCCTACGGCGCGGTGCCGCAGATCGGTCAGGAGTACGGCCCCTCGCTCAAGGGCAAGATCATGCTCGATGCCTGCAACGCCGTCGCCCAGCGTGACGGCGAGGCGCTTGCCGCGGAGGCCGAGCGCGATGGCATCGGCGTGGTCTCGCAGCGATACCTGCCCGGCGTGCGGCTGGTGCGCGCCTTCAACACCCTCAACTATGCGATCTTCGCCCGCGAGGCGAACCGCCCCGATCCCAGGCTGGCGGTGCCGATCGCCGGCGACGATCCCGAGGCGGTGAAAGTCGCCGCCGCGCTGGTGCATGACGCCGGCTTCGATCCGGTGGTGGTCGGCAAACTGCCGGACGCAAGCCGCTTCCAGCGTGGCGCGCCGGGCTACGGCCAGGCGGTCAGCGCGGCGGAGCTCAGGCAGAAGCTGTCGCTCGCGCCATGACCGCAACCGCCGCCGCGCTGCGGCGTGCCATTGGCTGGGCGGTGCCGGCGACGCCCCAGGAGCGCGCCGCCGCGTTGTGGTCGTTTGCGTATTTCTTCACGCTGCTCGCGGGCTATTACGTGCTGCGGCCGCTGCGCGACCAGATGGGCATCGCCGGCGGGGTGAAGAACCTGCCATGGCTGTTCACCGCAACGTTCCTGACGCTGGTCTTAGCGCAGCCGCTCTATGGCGAGCTGGTGGCAAGGCTGCCGCGCTCGCGCTTCATCCCCATCGTCTATCACTTCTTCGCCGTGAACGTCCTTCTGTTCTGGCTCCTGTTCACGCTCGACCTCGCGCCGGTGATCCTGGCGCGGGTGTTCTTCGTCTGGGTCAGCGTCTTCAACCTGTTCGCGGTCGCGGTGTTCTGGTCGTTCATGGCCGATCTGTTCAGCGCCGAAGAGGGCAAGCGTTTGTTCGGCTTCATCGGCGCCGGCGGCACCGCCGGCGCGCTCCTCGGCCCGACCATGACCATCGCGCTCGCGGCGCCGCTCGGGCGGATCAACCTCCTGATCGCCGCGGCGGTGCTGCTCGAATTGGCGGTGTTCTGCGCCTACCGGCTCGAGCGCGCGGCGAGCACGCAAGCGGG
>DASPVJ010000629.1:0-2000 GCA_035622435.1 Xanthobacteraceae bacterium
CGCCCGGCGCTTCCAGGCCGAAGTCGCCGCGCTCAACGCCAAGGAACGCGCCGCCCGCGTCGGCGGCCCGCCGCTTTCCGACGACGAGGTGCGCCGCGTCGCCTCCTACCAGCAGAGCTTCAACGAGATGGCGCGCGGCGAGCGCTTCGTCGAAGGCGTGCTGCGCGCCAAGGCGCGCGCGCGCGAGCGCTGGATCGTCGGGCTGCCGGCGGCGGGGTTGGCGCTGGTGGGGCTTGTTATCCTGGTCCGCAGGCGCAGGCGAAAATCCGCAACGCCGTAGCCCGGATTGAGCCGCGTAGCCCGGATGGAGCGGAGCGACATCCGGGATCCCCGCATTTCGCTGCGCTCAATGCGGGCTACAACGCGGCGCTAATGGAACGCGCGGCCCGCATCGATGGCGACAGTCACGCCGGTGGTCGTCTCGGCGCGGCATAGGGTGACGACCTGGTCGGCTACGTCGTCCTTGTCGGCGGCGCGCTTGAGGAGCGCGCCCGACGCGGAGCGCTCGATCTGCGCGTTCGACAGATTGGCGGTGGCGCGGGTGCCTTCGAGCAGCCCGGGCGCGACGCAATTGACCAGCACCTGCGGCGCCAGCGCGACGGCCATGCATTTCGTCAGGTGGATGAGGCCGGCCTTGGAGACCGCATAGGCGATCGAGGAGCCGGACGGACCGAGCCCGGCGATCGAGGCGATGTTGACGATGCGGCCGCGCCCCTGCTTCTTCATCGCCGGCGCCACCGCCTTGATGCAGTGGAACGGGCCGGTGAGGTTCACGTCGAGGATCTTCGACCATTCCTCGATCGTCATGGCGTCGAGATCGTCGAAGGGGATCGACTTGTTGTACGCCGCGTCGTTGACGAGGATGTCGATGCGGCCGAACCGTTTGCTCACCTGTTCGACCAGGCCGGCGACCTGCGCGGCTTGCGTCACGTCGCAGGCGAACGCGGCCGCCTCGACGCCATGCGCCGAAAGCTCGTGCGCAACGCCTTCGGCCTGGTCGGCGCTCCGGGCATAGACCACGGCGACGTTGGCGCCCTCCGCCGCAAGCTTGTGGCAGATGCGCTGGCCAAGCCCGCCGTTGCCGCCGGTGACGATCGCGACGCTGTTCTTCAGGTCCATGTTCAGCTCCAATGGATCAACCTCGGGCGCGGCGGTTTATACCAGGTATCATGAAGGCGGCGCTTGCGCTCACGTCGGTCCGCCCATTCATTCGCACAGCGCGTTCAAGTCGGCCCACCCGTAGGCGACTTCGGCGAACGTATCCTCGCCGTCCGCTTCGATCCGCTCGCCGACGACCGCGCCGCCCAGCCGTTCGTAGAAGCGCCGCGCGTTCGCGTTCTCGCGCAGCACCCACAGGCACAGGGAGGCAAACCCGCGCGCGCGCAACGCGCCGGCCAGCGCCGCCATCAGGCGCCGCCCGCAGCCGCGCCGCTGTGCCGCGCGCAGCACGTAGATCGCATAGGCTTCCGCATCGTGCGGCAGCGCGCCGCCGCGACGCGGCCCGCCGCCGGCGAAGCCCGTCAACTCGCCGCCCGCCAGTTGGCCGACGAACAGCAGGACCGGCGGCTCGCGTTCGAGCGCCCCCTGCCACATGGCCGCGCGCACGACCGCCGACAGGCTCCCCAGCAACCGATCGGGCAGCACGCCGCAGTAGGTCTCGCGCCAGCTCTCGACGTGAACGCGGCCGATGGCCGGCGCGTCGGAGCGCACCGCGGCGCGGATGGCGATCGCCTGGGCGTCAGGTCGCAAACACCCGCCCCCATCCCTTGACCCGCCGCGGATCGACGCCCGCGAGCTTGAGGCTCTTCCACACGGCGACGGCGACGGAATCGTGGATCGGGATGTCGTACTCGGCCTCCAGTTCGCTCACCAGCGGCGCGCCGCGCATGTTGGTGCACAGGATGGCGATGGCGTCGGGACGGTCCGCCGCCACCTCGCGGATGAGCGCTTCGACCCGGTCGGGCGGCTCCTCGGCGAAGGCGTAGTCGTCGCTGATGCCG
>DASPVJ010000630.1:0-3511 GCA_035622435.1 Xanthobacteraceae bacterium
TTCGCCGACGTCAGGTGCCGCCCCGGTCGCCGCGGGCGTCAGCACCGCATCGTAGCCCGCCGCGAGCGCGGCAAACGCCGCCTGACAGGCCTGTCGCCTCTCGAGAGCGGCGCGATAGCGCGCGACATCCATGTCCCAATAAGGCGCGAGCAGCGACAAAAGTTGCGGCACCGGTTGCACCGGCCCGGGGGCGCGCAGGATGCGCGCGGCCTCCCAGTAGCACAATTCCTGCTGCAGCCCGGTGAAGTCGTCGAGCGCAAACGGCAAGTTGATTTCGCTCACGGCGACGCCCTCCCGGCGCAGTTCCGCGGCCAGGTCCGCCATGCGCTCGCGATAGCTGTCGGTGTGCGGGATTTCCGCCGGCAGGCGGAGCGCCAGCAGGCGGCGCGGTCGGCGCGCTGCCGCCACTTCGGCGGCAGGCAGCGCGAGCGCGCTCACGAAATACCAGGCGTCGCGCGGCGAGCGCGCGAACACGCCGACGTGGTCGAGGGTGGTCGAGATCGCCTGCACGCCGTCGGTCGGCACGAGGCCGTAGGTCGGCTTGTAGCCGGTCACACCGCAATAGGAGGCCGGCCGGATGGTCGACGCCGCGGTCTGGGTGCCGAGCGCGAACGAGACGAAGCCCGCCGCCACCGCCGCGGCGGAGCCGCTCGAGGAGCCGCCGGGGGTGCGGCGGGCGTCGTGCGGATTGGTGGTCGGGCCGGGCAGGGGATAGGCGAACGCCGTGCACACGGTCTTGCCGAGGATGGTGCCGCCGGCGCGGCGGGTGGCGGCCACGCACCAGGCATCGCGGCGCGGCGCCGGATCGCCATCGCTGGCGCCGTAGCGGGTCGGAAAGTCGGCGGTGGCGATGATGTCCTTGACGCCGACCAGCGCGCCGGCCAACGGCCCCGGGCGGCGCTGCGCCAAGCTCGACCGCGCGGCGTCCGCGTCATGACAGACGAAGGCGCGCACCGCCGGCTCGCGCGCGGCGAGCGCGGCGAACTGGCGCTCCGCCAGGGCGAGCCGCGCCGCGGCCGTTCCGACGGCGCAGAAATCCCGCGGGTCCGTTCGTGCGTCCATCGCGGCCATGATAGCCGCAAACGGCGGGCTGCGCGCGCGCTTGATCCCTCCCCCCGCGAGCGTAGCGAGCGGTGGGGAGGGTGGCGACGCCCGCGAAGCGGGCGGAGCCGGGTGGGGGGAGAGCAGTAATCAGTGATCAGCAACCGGTAATCAGAAGCAAACACGATATTCTGATCACTGGTTACTGCTGACTGTTCACTGAAGCGCCCCCCACCCCTTACCCCTCCCCACCATTCGCTCCGCGAACGGGGGGAGGGGAACTGAACAGCGGTGCGCCTTGTTACCGAACAAACGAAGCCGGTTGGTACGATGCTGCGGCCTCACGCGAATGCCTGGCGCACGCGCGCCCAGTCGGCGATCGCGTTCTCCTGGCCGGGCACCAGCTGGATCACGAACTGGGTGAACCCGGCGCCGCGCAGCGCGTCGATGCGCCGGAGGATTTCCGCTTCGCTCGCCGTGAACGAGGTCGAGCGGATCAGATCGGCGGTCACGAACGGCCGCTCCTGCGGCTTCACGAACAGCAGATGCCCGCGGTGGTTCTCGAGATGGCGGGTCGCCGGATCGAACGTGCGCGCGAGCGCGAGGTAGCCTTCGATCTCGGCGCGCGCCTGCGACGGCATGCTGGTGCCGGGCTTGAGGCCCGAGAGCGCCTCGTCCGCCGCGCGATGCAGCATCACCGCGGCGCGCGGCCCGGCCTGGGCCATCGCCCGCGGGGAATCGGCCGGCTCGCCGTCCTCGAGCACACAGCCGAGCGCGAAGGCGGTGGCCGAGAGGTCGCCGCCCGCGCGGCCGGCCGCCTGCCATTCCGCCCGCATCGCTTCGACCTCGCGGATGCCCTGCTCGACGTTGCTGACGAAGTCGATCCAGCCGGCGGCGAGGCGGGCGGTCAGCGCGCGGCTGCGCGGGCCGTAGGCGGAAAGGTGCAGCCGGATCGGATCGCGCAGGTTGAACAGGTCGAGTTCCGGATTGAGGAAGCGGATCTTGCGCCGCTCGCCTTCCATCTCGAAGTCGACGGTCTCGCCGCGCAAGAGGCCGTACACCTGCGCGACATAGATCTCCATCGCCTTGAGCTTGACCGCGCCGAACCCCATGGCGCGCCGCGCCGTGAAGCCGGTGCCGATGCCGAAATCGATGCGCCCGGGCGCAAGCCCGTTGAGGGTGGCGAGCGCGTTGGCGGCGACCGGGGCGATGCGGTTCGACGGCACCAGCACGCCGCTGCCGAGGCGGATGCGCCGCGTGTTGACCGCCGCCGCCGCCATGGCGACGAAGCAGTCGGCGCTGAGCATCTGGGTGTCGTAGAACCACGCGTTACTGAAGCCGAGGTCCTCGGCGCGCCGGACGATCTTCCAGGAATCCGCCGCCGCCGGCAGCGCAATGCCGAAATCCATCGTCGTTCCTCCATGACCAAGCCGCAGCCCGCACGGGCGTCGCGAAATGCGGAAGGAGCGTAGCAGGAAGCCGCGGACATCGCTCCGCCCATCCCGACTACTTCCGTCCGATCGGGGGCGCTGTTATCGTTCGCCGCCGTTCGCCCGATGGCGCGCCGGACATCGATGGAGGCACTGATGGCAAAGCAATGGGAATACCGCGGCATCCTTCCCGCCATGCAGCTGCCGTTCGATCAGGACCTCGCCATCGACGAGGCGGAGCTGCGCCGCTACGCGGCCTGGCTCGCCGGGCACGCGGGCATCGGCGGGCTCGTCACCAACGGGCACACCGGCGAGGTCTTCGCGCTGACGGCGCGGCAGCGGGCGCAGGCGACCCGCATCGTCGCCGAGGCGGTGGGCGGTAGGCTGCCCGTCGTCTCCGGCATCTGCTGCGAGGGCATCGCCGAGGCGACCGAGCACGCGGCGATGGCGCGCGAGGCGGGCGCGAGCGCCCTCCTCGTCATGCCGCCGCATCAGTGGCTGCGCTTCGGCATGCGCCAGCCGGAGAACGTGGTCGACCACTTCGCGGCGGTCGGCAAGGCGTCGGGGCTCGACCTCGTCGTCCACGTCTACCCGGCGTGGACGCGGGCGTCCTATTCGTTCGAGACCTTGGCGGCGCTCGCCAAGCTGCCGTGGGTCAAGTGCATGAAGGTCGGCACCCGCGACATGAACAAATACGCGCACGACATCCGCGTCATCCGCCAGGCCGACCCGGCCGTGACCATTCTCACCTGTCACGACGAATATCTGCTGGCGTCGATGGTGCAGGGCGTCGACGGCGCGCTCGTCGGCTTCGCCGCGTTCATCCCGCAGATGATCGTCGATCTCTACGCCGCGGTGCGCGACGGCGACCTCAAGCGCGCCATGGACATCCAGTTCCGCATCAATCCGCTCAAGGACGCGGTCTACGGCGGCGGCGAGCCGAGCGGCGACGCCCACGCGCGCATGAAGATGGCGATGTACCTCGCCGGCATCGTCAAGTCGCCGGCGGTGCAGCCGCCGACGCGGCAACCCGCGGGAGC
>DASPVJ010000631.1:0-2085 GCA_035622435.1 Xanthobacteraceae bacterium
TTGAAGTCTCGCGGGTCGCGAACTTCACGAAAAATCGAGATCAGCGTTTCCATCGAGGCCTCCCCGAATCAGGAAAGCCTTCTTCAGAATCAACTTTTACTTCCAAGGCAATACGGTTCTACTTATCTGCGATTCCCCTGCGCAGGCGGGGGAGGGAGCAGCGGGCGGCGCGGCGCGTTCCCTCCCGGGTTCGCCGCGCCAGCCGCACCCGGTTCCCTCCCCCGCAACGGGGTCCCCGCGACGCTCGCGTCGCGGGGGTCCCTGCGGGGGAGGGTTAGGGAGGGGGCTTTTGGCCATATGTAGCGGCTCGCGTCCTGCGCGGTAATCCGCTATTATCGCGCCATGGATGATCGAAAACGCACAGCCGATCTCGACTGGGAGGACGTGCGCTACTTCGTGGCGCTCGCCCGCCATGGGACGCTGTCGGCGACCGCGCGAGCGCTCAAGGTCAACCACGCGACCGTGGCGCGCCGCGTCTTAAGCCTGGAGACGCTCCTCGGCCGCGCCTTGTTCGACCGCCGCGCCGACGGCTACGCGCTCACCGCCCACGGCAAGGCGGTGCTCGACGAAGCGGGCGCCATGGACGCGGCGGCGCTCGCCGTGCTGCGCCGCCTCGACGCCGGCACCGCGTTGAACGGGCTCGTACGCGTCACCGCCGGCCGGGCGCTGGCCGAGGATTTCCTCATCGACCGCCTGGGCAAGCTGCACGCGCGCTATCCGCAGATCGATGTCGAATTGCTCGGCGAGGCGCGGGTGATGAGTCTGGCGCGGCGGGAAGCGGACATCGCGTTGCGCTTCGGCTCGCCCAAGGACAGCGACCTTGTCGCCCGCCGCGTCGCCACGATCGCCTTCGGCCTTTTCGCCGCGCCGGCTTGGCGCGACAAGCTCAAGGCCGGCGCCGCGCCCGCGTTCATCGGCTTCGACGAGGACAACGAATTCGTCGCCGAGGCGGCGTGGCTCGAGCGCCAGTTTGCCGGCGCGCGGTTTTCGTTCCGCACCAACACCACGGCGGCGCAGGCGGCGGCCGCCCGCGCCGGCTACGGGGTCGCGCTGCTGCCGCGCTACGTGGCGGCCGGCGATGCGCGGCTGGTGCCGGTCTCGCTCGGCGAGCGGCCGTTCGAGCGCGACGTGTGGCTGCTGATCCGGCGCGACCTCGTGAAAGTCCCGCGCGTGCGGGCGGTCGCCGACTATCTCGTCGACCTGTTCCGCCGCGAGCGCCGGCTGCTGGGGTAGGGCGCATTAGCGGCCGATGGGCCGCGTAATGCGCCGCCGCGTTGCACGGCGCATTACGGCTTCGCCTAATGCGCCCTACTCCTCACGGCCCGCCGATCTCGTCGATTTCCTTGAAGCGGTGGTCCTCGACCACGTTGACGAAGATGACCGCGGCCTTGTTGTCGCCCTTGGCGTCCCATTCGACCGGCCGCGCGTAGGCGATGCCCTGGAACGGATTGGCCCTGACGGCGGCGATAACGTCGGCGCGCGACGGCAGCGCGTTCTTCGCCGTCGCCGCCCGCTCGATCGCGGCCATGACGATGCGCGCGGAATCGTAGGAGTTGGCGGCGTAATTGTTGATCGGGCCGTATCTCGCCGTGTAGCGCGCGGCAAACTCCGCCGAGCCCGGCACCTTGCCGACGGCGGGCGCGGCGGAAAGGATGCGCACGCCCTCGCCCGCCGTGGCCGCCTCGCCGGCCGGCTTGATGAAGCCGTCGACGCTCCAGCAGCCGTCGCCGCAGGCGAACAATTGCGTGAGCCCGAGCGCGCGCATGTCTTTGACGATGTAGGCGCCCTCGCGGATGCCGGCGAAGAACACGAGGTCGAAATCCTTGGGCAGCCGGCCGAGCAACGGGCGGAAGTCGGTGTCGCGGACCTCGACGCTTTCGCGCGCCACGACGGCGCCGCCGGCGCCTTCGAATCCCTTGACGAACCCGTCGGCGAGGCCCTTGCCGTAGGTCGTGCCGTCGTCGAGGACGACCGCCCGACGCTTGTCGAGCTTGGCGTAGAGCCAGTGCGCCAGGCCCGGCCCCTTGCGGTCGTCGCGGTTGGTCAGGCGGAAGACGTTCGCGAGCCCCTGCTCGGTGACGCCGG
>DASPVJ010000632.1:0-14205 GCA_035622435.1 Xanthobacteraceae bacterium
GATCGCCACGTGGTTCTCGCGCCACACCCGCGGGATATCCTCGGTCGGGCCGTGCCAGGCGACGCCCGGTTCGGCCGACCATCGCCGTAAATCATCCTCGGAATACGAGCGCCGGTTCGAGGGGTCGGGCGCGCCGTAGAGATTGAGTTCGATCGCCGCGCCTTGTGTGCGCGCGCGGCGCACCGCTTCGACCGTCTCGTCGATGCCCTTGGAGACCAGCATGCGGCCGACCACCGCGACCTTCACCGGCGGCGCCGCGGCCTCGGGGCTGAAGGGAAACTGCGCCGGATCGACCCCGGCTCCGCCGACGATGGTCACGTCGGGGCCGTCGGGATCGAGCCCGAACTCGCGCGGGTCGTCGCGGTTCTCGAACAGGTAGCGGGTCGACCGACCGCGCAGCACCCGGCCGATCAGCACCCGCACGAGCGGGCGCGCCAAGCGCTCGACCGGCCCGTTCTCGATCCACAGGTGCCCGAGCCCGGTCGGCGCCAGCACCAGCCGCTGCGCGCCGGCAATTCGCGCCGCCAATCCGCCGAGCGTGACCAGCCGCAGGGCAATGCAATGCACCACGTCCGGCCGCTCGGCCCGCACGACCTGCACCATCCGCGTCATGCTGCGCGCGATTTCGATGGGCGACAGGCTGCGCCGCTCGGCCTCCAGCGGAACGACCCGGCAGCCGGCGGCGGCGAGGCGGTCCGCGTCGTCGCGCACGCGCACCGCGACCGCCACCTCGAATCCCGCCGCCTGCGCGGCGCGCGCCATCGGCAGGAAGTGTTGGCAGAACGCCCAGTCCTCGGAATGAATGTAGAGAAGCTTCGGCATATTTCCCGAATGGGTCGACGCACGCGCAGGCTTTAGAGCATGATGCCGTAGCCTAAAACAGCCCGGATGACGACGGCGGCAACTGAAGAAAACCGACGGATTTCCTGATGCTCTCCGAGCGCGAGCGCCGTTTCCTCGCCAGCCGGCTGGTCGGGCATCTCGCGACCGCCGACGCTCGCGCGCGCCCGCACGTGGTGCCGGTGTGCTTCGCGCTTGCCGATGATGCGATCTACATCACCGTCGACGAGAAGCCGAAGCGCACGGGTGCGCCGCTCAAGCGCCTGCGCAACATCGCCGAGAACCCGGCGGTTGCCGTAACGGTCGACCGCTACGCCGACGATTGGACGCAACTCGGCTGGGTGATGCTGCGGGGGCAGGCGGAGATCCTCGCAGGCGGAGCCGAGCACGCGCGCGCCCAGGCGCTGCTGCGCGGTCGTTATCCGCAATTGCGCGCCATGAACATTGCGTCGCTGCCGGTCATTGCCGTGCGGATCGAACGGGTGACCAGCTGGGGCAACCTGGCGGCGGAGGTCGCAACCTAATCCGCGGCCGCGATCGTCCGGTCGATGTCGGCGACCCCGCCATAGATGCGCTGGCGCGTAAGCCACGCGAGGTCGCGCATGCGATGCACGATGCCGACCACGATCGGCACGCCGCAGCGTCGCGTTCGCTGCTCGAGCGAGCAGACCGACCACCAGGCGCGGAACGCCGTCCCGGTCCACGCCCGGTAATCCCAGCCGAGGAAGAGCACGTCCGGCGCGTAGGCCCGCATGGCGCGGTCGATCTGCCACGGGAAGAGGACGATGATGCCGAGCCGCACCGGCCGGGCGCCCTGCCAGGGAAAGGTTCGCGCGACGCCGGCAAAGGCGAATACGACGGAACGCCCGGCGAGGTTGGCGGCGACGAGCTTGCCGATCACCCCGGCGGCCAAGCCGGGTTGCTTGATTTCGACGAACAGCTCGAGGTTCGTCCGCGACAAAAACGCCAGCGCCGCGTCGAGGGTGAGCACGTCCTGGCCCGGACGCGGCCGGTCGTGGGACACCACCAAGGTCCCCACGTCCGTTACGTTCACGTCGAACTCGACGCCGGATAGGCGCGCATCGGATGCGGCGCGGGCAAACGCGGCGAGCGTGTTCTCCTCGGCGCCGGCGGCCCACCCGCGGTGCGCGATCAGCTTCATCGTTGCGCTCCACGAAAGCCGGGACTGCGGTCAAAGCCATAGGGCGCCATGTGCGGCCCGTCCAGGCGCCGGTCAGCACTGCTTCCGGCTCAGGGCTCGGGGCTAGCGGCCCGCGCCGCCCAACGGCTAAGCTGACCTATCCGTGGACCGGGAGCGCGCCCCATGCATTTCGGCATCACCATGTTTCCGACCGACTATGCGATCCAGCCGGCCGACCTTGCCGTCGAGGCGGAGGCGCGCGGGTTCGAATCCCTGTGGTTGCCCGAGCACAGCCACATCCCGACCAGCCGCAAGTCGCCCTGGCCGGGCGGCGGGGAGCTTCCCAAGTACTACTACGACAGCTACGACCCGTTCGTGTCGCTCGCGGCGGCCGCCGCGGTGACGAAGAAGATCAAGCTCGGGACCGGCATCTGCCTCGTCATCGAGCGCGATCCGATCCATACCGCCAAGGAGGTTTCGACCCTCGACCGGATTTCCTCCGGCCGCGTCCTCTTCGGGATCGGCGGCGGCTGGAACGCCGAGGAAATGGCCAACCACGGCACTGCTTTCGAGACGCGCTTCAAGCTGATGCGCGAGCGCATCGAGGCGATGAAGGAAATCTGGACCCAGTCGAAGCCGAAGTTCGCCGGCGAGTTCGTCAAGTTCGACGAGATGATGCAGTGGCCGAAACCGGTGCAGAAGCCGCACCCGCCGATCATCGTCGGCGGCGCCTTTCCGCACGCGGCGCGGCGCGCGGTCGCCTATGGCGACGGCTGGATCCCGCTCGGCGCCCGCGGCCTCGACCCGCTGGAGGCGTTGCCGCTCTACCGCAAGATGGCGAAGGACGCCGGCCGCGACCCCGCCGCGCTCTCCTTCGACGTGTTCGGCGCGACGCTCGACTTGGATGTGCTCAAGCGCTACCGCGACGCCGGCGTCACGCGCTCCATATGGATGCTTCCGTCCAAGGGGCGCGAGGAGGTGCTGCCGCTGCTCGACAAGGACGCGGCCCTGATGCGGGCACTGTGAACTTAAGATTTCGGACGTCATCGCCATGAATGTTCACGATCGGCCGATGCTCGCCGCCGGCGCCATGCTCGACGCGGAGACGGATCGGCTCATCGCCGATTACGACCGCGCGCCGCTGCCGGAATTGCTCGCCGCCGCGCGGGCGCGCGGGCGCGACGGCCACGGCAACGTCATCAGCTATTCGCGCAAGGTTTTCATCCCGCTCACCCGCCTGTGCCGCGACGTGTGCGGCTACTGCACCTTCGCGGCGACGCCGCGCCAGGCCGGCGCGGCCTATCTGAGCCCGGACGAGGTGCTGGCGATCGCGCGCGCGGGCCGCGCGGCCGGCTGCCACGAGGCGCTGTTCACCCTCGGCGACAAGCCGGAGCTGCGCTACGCCGCCGCGCGGGCGTCGCTGCGCAAACTCGGCCACGCGAGCACGGTCGATTATCTCGCCGCCATGTGCGAACTGGTGCTGGCCGAGACCGGGCTCCTGCCCCACGTCAACGCCGGGGTGATGGGCGAAGCGGAGATCGCGGCGCTGCGCCGGGTCAGCGTGTCCCAGGGGATCATGCTGGAGACGATCGCGGACCGCCTCGGCGAAGCGGGCGGGCCGCACCTCGGCTCGCCCGACAAGGACCCGGCGGTGCGGCTCGCCATGATCGCGGCGGCCGGCCGGCAACGGGTGCCGTTCACCAGCGGCATTCTCATCGGCATCGGCGAGACCCGGCGCGAACGCATCGCCTCGCTTCTGGCGTTGCGCGACATGCACGCCCGGCACGGGCACCTGCAGGAAATCATCGTGCAGAACTTCCGCGCCAAGCGCGGCACGCGCATGGCCGGCTGCACCGAGCCGTCGCTCGACGACCTTTTGTGGACGGCCGCGGTGGCGCGATTGATCCTCGGGCCGGAGATGAACATCCAGGTGCCGCCCAACCTGAGCTTCGCGGACTTTCCGCAGCTCGCCGGCAGCGGCATCAACGACTGGGGCGGCATTTCCCCGGTCACCGCCGATCATGTGAACCCGGAGGCGCCGTGGCCGCAGATCGCGGCCCTCGAGCGGGCGACGGCCGCGGCCGGATACGCGCTCGCCCAACGGCTCGCCATCTATCCGGCGTACGCGCTCGCGGCGGAGCGCTGGCTCGACCGCGCGCTGGTGCCGCGAGTGCTGGGCGACATCGACGCCACCGGCTTCGCCCGCGAGGACGCCTGGGTGCCGGGCGCGCTCACGCCGCCGCCTGCTTCCTCGACCGTCCTTTCTTCACCTCTCCCCGCTTGCGGGGAGAGGTCGGCCGCGAAGCGGCCGGGTGAGGGGGCCTCTCTACGAGTCGAGTTCGTTCAGAAGCCCCCTCACCCCAACCCTCCCCCCGCAAGCGGGGAGAGGGAGTCCGCGCGACACGGCCTGACCGCCATCCTCTCCCGCGCCGCCGCCGGCGACCGGCTGACGCCGAACGAGATCGTGCGCCTGTTCGCCGCGCGCGGTCCCGAGGTCGAGGAGATATGCGCCGGCGCCGACGCGCTCCGCGCCAAGACGAACGGCGACGTCGTCACCTACGTGGTCAACCGCAACATCAACTACACCAACGTGTGCAGCTACGCCTGTAGCTTCTGCGCCTTCTCCAAGGGCAAGCTGCACGACCATCTGCGCGGGCGGCCGTACGATCTGGCGCTGGAGGAGATCGCGCGCCGCACCGAGGAAGCCTGGCAACGCGGCGCCACCGAAGTGTGCCTGCAGGGCGGCATCCATCCGGCCTACACCGGCGACACTTACCTGACCCTGCTGCGCACGGTGAAGGAAGCCGTGCCCCGCATGCACGTGCACGCGTTCTCGCCGCTGGAAATTTCCCACGGCGCGCAGACGCTGGGCGTTTCCGTGGCGGCGTTTCTGGAGCGGCTGCAAACGGCGGGCCTCGGCAGCCTGCCCGGCACTGCGGCGGAAATCCTCGACGACGACGTGCGCGCGCGCATCTGTCCCGACAAGCTCGCCACCAACGAATGGCTCGACGTGGTCGCGACCGCGCATAAGGTCGGATTGCGCACCACCGCGACCATCATGTTCGGCCACGTCGAGGGCGCCCGGTCGTGGGCGGCGCATCTCCTGCACCTGCGCGAACTGCAGGAACGCACCGGCGGGTTGACCGAGTTCGTGCCGCTGCCGTTCGTCCACATGGAAGCGCCCATGTACCTCAAGGGCGGCGCGCGGCGCGGACCGACCTGGCGCGAGACCGTGCTGATGCACGCGGTGGCGCGGCTCGCGCTCAATCCGCTGGTGACCAACATCCAGGCGTCCTGGGTGAAGGCGGGCCCGGCCGGCGTCGCGCGGTTGCTCGCGGCCGGCGTCAACGACTGCGGCGGCACCTTGATGAACGAGAGCATCTCGCGCGCCGCCGGCACCGAGCACGGCCAGGAGCTACCGCCCGAAGCCATGGAGGCGATGATTCGCGGCGCCGGCCGCCGGCCGCGCCAGCGCACCACGCTTTACGGCGCGGTCGACGCGGAGCGGGCCCGCCTGAGCTTCGACGCCCCGCCGCTCGCGCCGGTGGTGCAGACGCCGGTGCGGACGAGGGCGCGCGCGCGGGCAAATTGATGCGATCGAAACAAACACAACCGTCATCCTGAGGAGCTCGGCGCAAAGCAGCGGCCGTAGGGCGCAATAGCCTTGCCCCCGCGAAGGCGGGGGGAAGCGTATTGCGCCGCTCCCTGCGAGCCGGCGCATTACGGCCTTCGGCCATGCGCCCTACCTACTCCTCAGGATGACGCCGAGTGTGGGGTGCGACCGGAGTCATCATCGTGATCAAACTGGGCTACAAGGCGTCCGCCGAGCAATTCGGGCCGCGCGACTTGTTGAAGTTCTCGCAGCTAGCCGAAGAACTCGGCTTCGATTCCGTCTTCGTCAGCGATCATTTCCAGCCGTGGAAACACACCGACGGCCATGCGCCGCAGTCGATCGCCTTGCTCGGCGCGCTCGGCGCGAAAACCTTGCGCGTGCTCATGGGCACCAGCGTGCTCACGCCCACGTTCCGCTATCATCCCTCGCTGGTCGCCCAGGCGTTCGGCACGCTCGGCGCCATGTTCCCCGGCCGCGTGATCCTCGGCGTCGGCACCGGCGAATCCCTCAACGAGGTGCCGGCCACGGGAATCGTCTGGCCCGAGTTCAAGGAGCGCTTCGCCCGCCTGCGCGAGGCGCTCGACCTGATCCGCTGCCTGTGGCGCGAGGAGCGTGTCAGTTTCGAAGGCACCTATTATCGCACGGTCAACGCGACGGTGTACGACCGGCCGGAGGTGCCGGTGCCGATCTACGTCGCGGCCGCGGGCGCGCTGGTGGCGAAATACGCCGGGCGCAGCGGCGAAGGCTTCATCACCACGAGCGGCAAGGCGCCGACGCTCTACCGCGACACGCTGTTGCCCAACGTCGCCGCCGGATTGCAGGCAGCCGGCCGCAACGACACGATCGATAAGATGATCGAGATGAAGGTGTCCTATGACACCGACCTGGAGCGCGCCATGGTCGACACGCGGGAATGGGCGGCGCTGGCGCTCTCGCCCGAGCAGAAGGTCGGGGTCGAGGACCCGATCGAGATGGAGGAGCTTGCCTCGACCCTGTCGGCCGATCAGGCCGCGACCCGCTGGATCGTTTCGACCGATCCGGACGAGCAGGTCGAACGCATTCGGCCCTACGTCGAGCTCGGCTTCCGGCACCTCGTCTTCCACGCGCCGGGGCACGACCAGGAACGCTTCCTGCGCCTTTACGCGAAGGACGTCCTGCCCCGCCTGCGCGCGAAGTTCGGTTGATTCGCATCGCGTGGTTCGATGGCCCACGCAGCGCGCATCGAAATCGTCGGCGTCCCCGACGTGCCGCTGGTCAAGCCCGGCGACGATCTGGCGGCGCTGATCGCGGCAGCGCTCGAGCGCGCCAACCTGCGGCCGGTTGCCGGCGACGTTGTGGTCGTCGCCCAGAAGATCGTGTCGAAGGCGGAGGATCGCTTCGTCGATCTCGCGAGCGTCGCGCCGTCCGAGCGCGCGCGAGCGATCGGCGCGGACATCGGCAAGGACGCGCGCCTCGTCGAAGTGATCCTCGGCGAATCGCGGCGCGTCGTGCGCCAGCGCCCCGGCCTGTTGATCGTCGAGCATCGGCTCGGCTACGTGATGGCGAACGCCGGGGTCGATCATTCCAACGTCGGGCCGCCCGACGGACGCGAGCGCGTGCTGCTGCTGCCGCGCGACCCGGACGGTTCGGCCGAGGCATTGCGCGCGCGCCTGGCGGCGCATTTCCGCTGCGCGGTCACTGTCATCGTCAACGACAGCTTCGGGCGCGCCTGGCGGCGCGGCACGGTCGGCGTTGCGCTCGGCGCGGCGGGGCTTCCGGCCTCCCTCGACCTGCGCGGGCACCGCGACCTGTTCGGGCAGACGTTGCAGACAACCGTGGTCGGATTTGCCGACGAGATCGCCGCCGCCACCTCGCTGGTCATGGGGCAGGCGGCCGAGGCGGTGCCGGTCGTGCTGGTGCGCGGCCTTGCCTGGCGCGAAGCGCCCAGCGCCGGCCGATCGCTCGTCCGGCCGGCGGAGGAAGATTTGTTTCGATGACGGCCGACGGCATCGTGCTGGCGCTCTCGGGCGGCATCGGCGGCGCCAAGCTCGCGCTGGGGCTCAGCCGCGTCGTGCCGCCGGAACGGCTCATCGTCGTCGCCAACACCGGCGACGATTTCGAGCACCTCGGCCTGGCAATCTCGCCCGACCTCGACACGGTGATGTACACGCTCGCCGGGTTGAGCGACCCGCACAAGGGCTGGGGACGCAAGGGGGAAACCTGGACCTTCATGGCGGCGCTGGCGGCGTTGGGCGGCGAGACCTGGTTCCAGCTCGGCGACGGCGACCTTGCGACCCACGTCGAGCGCACGCGCCGGCTTGCGGCGGGCGAACGCCTCTCGAGCATCGCCGCCGACTTCTGCCGCCGCCTCGGTGTGCGCGCAAAAGTCCTGCCCATGAGCGACGACCGCGTGCGCACGCGCCTGCGCTCGCCCGAAGGCTGGCTCGATTTCCAGGATTATTTCGTGCGCCGGCGCTGCGCGCCCGCGGTCATGGAATTGGCCTACGAGGGCGCCGCATCCGCACGCCCGCAAGCGGAGTTCATCGCGGCCTTGGCGGATTCGCGTCTGCGCGCCGTCGTCATTTGTCCGTCGAATCCCTACCTGAGCATCGATCCGATCCTGGCACTGCCCGGCGTGCGCGGAGCGCTCGCGGCTTGCCGCGCGCCGGTTGTTGCCGTGTCTCCCATCATCGGCGGCCGTGCGGTCAAAGGGCCGACCGCCAAGATGATTCGCGAACTCGGGCTGCCGGTGAGCGCCGCCGCAATCGCGAAGCACTACGACGGACTGATCGACCTCTACGTGGCTGATCGCGACGAGGGCGAGATGTCATTGCCGAAGGTGCGCGTCGGCAGGGCCCCGATCCTGATGTCGAGCCTCGCCGACCGCGAGGCCCTGGCGCACGCGGTACTCGCCTTCGCCGACGAATTTCGCGCGGACTCCCTCTCCCCGAAGGGGAGAGGTGAAGAAAAAGAAGGCAAACGCCCGTGAGCGCGAGCGCGGATATCTGGGCGGTCGTCCCGGTGAAGGGCGGCGCCGACGCCAAGCAGCGGCTGGGCGACGCCGTGGCACCGGAGCTCCGCCGCCGCCTGGCGCTCGCCATGGCCGAGGACGTGCTGGCGACGCTCGCAACGGCGCCGGGCTTGCGCGGCATGATCGTGGTCACCGCCGACCCGGCGGCGCGCGCCCTTGCCGGTCGCTACGGCGCGCGCGTTCTCGCCGACGGCGCCGAGGCCGGACAGACCGGGGCGGTCGCCGCCGCCGCCCGCCTGCTCGCCCGCGAGCGCCGCGCCGCCATGCTGACCATCCCTGGCGACGTCCCGCTGATCGCCGGCGACGAAGTCGCCTGCCTCATCGCCGCCCACGACCGCGTGCCCGACTTCGTCATCGCGCCCGCCCATGACGAACGCGGCTCCAACGCCGTCCTGTGCGCCCCGCCCGACGCGGTGCCGCTGAGCTTCGGCGACGACAGCTTCCTGCCCCACCTCGAAGCGGCGCGGCGCGCCGGCATCGCGCCTAAGGTGCTGCGCCTTCCCGGCATCGCTCTCGACATCGACCGTCCGCGCGATCTCGACGCGTTCCTGAAAATTCCGTCGGCGACGCGCGCCCGCGCGCTGCTGGAAGCGGCCGGCGTTGGGTAGCCCGGATCGAGCGAAAGCGAAATCCGGGAGCGCCCCGCATTGCGCTTCGCTCCGCGCGGACTACGATAGGACAGAGCTTCGACCAACCATCACCGAGGAAGATGCGATGACCGCCATTCCGGAAAAATTTCTCGACCTGCTGCAGCAGAAGAAAGCCTTCGCCAGCCTCGCGACCGTCATGCCGGACGGTTCCCCGCAAGTGACCCCGGTGTGGTTCGACTACACCGGCGGGGCGATCCGCGTGAACACCGCGAAGGGCCGGGTGAAGGCGCGCAACATGAAGGAAGGCGCGGCGGTCGCGGTCTCCATCATGGATCCCGACAACCCCTACCGCTACATCCAGGTGCGCGGCCGCGTGCGGCGCGTGACCGAGAATGGCGCCGACGCGCACATCGACTCGCTCGCCAAGAAATATATCGGCCAGGACAAATACCCCTGGCGGCGGCCGGGCGAAACGCGGGTGACGTACGAGATCGAGCCGACATCGGCCCAGACCATGGGCTGACCCGCATCATGAAACTCGGCATCGTGCTGCGCACCACCGGGCCCACGCCGCGCCTCGACATGGACCTGGTGCTGGAGGCCGAGCGGCTCGGCTTCTATTCCGCCTGGACCAGCGAAGCGTGGGGCGGCGACGCCGTCACCACGGTCGCATGGATGCTGGCGCGCACCACGCGGATAAAAGGCGGCACCGGCATCATGCAGATGCAGGCGCGCACGCCCGCCTGCGCGGCGATGACGGCGATGAGCCTGCAGGCGCTCTCCGGCGACCGGTTTCTCCTCGGCATCGGTCCGTCCGGCCCGCAGGTGATCGAGGGCTGGCACGGCGTCCCCTACGGCAAGCCGCTCGGCCGCACCCGCGAGTACATCGCGATCATCCGCCAGATCTTCGCCCGCGAGCGGCCGCTCGAGCATCAGGGCGAGCATTACCAGATTCCCTACACCGGCCCGGGCGCGACCGGCCTCGGCAAGCCGCTCAAGACCATCATGCACCCGAAGCCGGACCTGAAAATCTATACCGCCTCGATCGCGCCGGCGGGCTTGCGCACCGCCGCCGAAGTCGCCGACGGCGTGCTGCCGTTCCTGATGTCGCCGGAGAAGGCGGACGCCATCGTCGGTCCACTACGCGAGGGCCTCAACGCGAGCCCGGGCAAGACGCTCGCCGACTTCGACAACGCGCCCTACGTGCGCATCCGCATGGGCGACGACGTCGCCGCCTGCCGCGACGCGCTGCGCGCGCACTTGGCGTTCTACATCGGCGGCATGGGCGCGCGCAGCAAGAATTTCTATAACGACCTGGTCAAACGCATGGGCTACGAGGCCGCCGCCGTGCGCATCCAGGATCTGTTCCTCGACGGCAAGCGCAACGAAGCGGCCACCGCCGTGCCCGACGCGCTGATCGACGAGACTTCGCTGATCGGCCCGCCCGCGCGCATCAAGGACCGCCTGCAGGCGTGGCAGGACCTCGCGCGCGACAACCGCCTCGGCACCCTGCTGCTCGCTGACGCCACCGTGGAGGCGGCGCGGGTGGTGGCGGAGGCGGTGATGTGAGCGCGCCAATCCCTCCCCGGAACGGGGAGGGTGGCCGCGCGCGAAGCGCGCGGCCGGGTGGGGGAGCCAGGAATTAGTAATCAGTGAACAGCAGGGCGCGAGCGATTCTATTTCTGATTACTGACCTCTGATTCCCGTCCCCCACCCGGCTCGCTTCGCTCGCCACCCTCCCCCGCTTCGCGATGCTTCGCGGGGGAGGGATAAGAGCTACGCGGCTTTCGCCAAAACCTCCCCGTGAAACTGGCGCATGGCCGAAATCGCGGCGTCCGGCGTCGGGGCGGCGAAATTGACATCGAGCGCGGCAAGCCCGAGGTCGCGCAAGGCGCGGACGTCGGCGATGATCTCCGCCGTGCCGCCGGAGAACAGCGTGCGCTCGCCGTTGTCGGCCTTGGGCGGAACCTGCGCGCCGTAGCGCTGTACCCGGTAGGTGAGCGCAACGCTCTCGGGCTCGCGCCCCGCTTCCTGGGTCATCTTGCGCAGCCGCTCGACCGCCGCCCGATAGCGGTTCAGCGTGTTGAGCGGAAACTGCGGATTGGTGCCGATCGGATACCACGCGTCGCCGAGGCGCGCGGTGCGGCGCAGCGCCGGTCCGCTTTCGCCGCCGACCCAGAACTGCGGACACGGTTTCTGCACCGGTTTGGGCGCCAAAATCACGTCCTTGAACTTGACGAAGCGGCCGTCGAACTGCGGCGCATCCTTGGTCCACAGCTCGCGGCACGCCAGCATGTATTCGTCGGTTACGGTGCCGCGATGCTCGAACGGCGGCGTGCCGAGCGCCTCGAACTCCTCCTTGCACCAGCCGGCACCCACCCCGACGATCAGCCTTCCCCCGGAGAGCACGTCGATGGTCGCGAGCATCTTGGCCGTGAGCACGGCCGGCCGGTGCGGCACCACCATCACCGAGGTGAGAAAGCGCAGGCGCGAGGTCTTCGCGGTGAGATAGGCGATCGCAGTCAATTGCTCCTGACGTTCGCCGCGCGAGGCCTTGGGAAACTCGCCGCTGTCGCTGTACGGGTAGCGCGAATGAATGTCGGTCGGCTCGACCACGTGATCGCTGACGCAGGCGTAGTCGTAGCCGATCGCCTCGCCCTCGACGGCAAGGCGCGCCATGGCCGCCGGCGTTCCGAGCGGTCCGGCCACAGGTATGTTGAACCCGATCTGCATGCGATTTCTTCCATAAGGTTGGGGGGTCTGCCAGGATGCCCCAGGCTATCACATCCGCGCGGGTGGGCGAATGACCGATGCGGCGCAAGCCGTCGAACCATGGGGTGCCGCGGCGCTGGTCGTTGCCGCGGCGGCGCTGAGCGCCGGCCTGATCGCCTCGCTGCTGCCGGTGCTGCGGCGTTACGCCCTCGCCGAACCCAATGCCCGCTCGTCGCATGCGGCGTCGACGCCGCAAGGCGGCGGCATCGCGGTCGTGGCGGCGACCGTCGCGGTCACCCTCGCCGCGGCCGGCATGGCGCCGGACGCGCGCCTCGGATGGGTGCTCGGCGCGATCGTGCTGATCGCTTGTGTCGGTGCGGTCGACGACCTGCGAGCCGTGCCGGTGCTGCCGCGCCTGCTGCTGCAGGCGCTGGCCTGCGCCGTCGTGATCGCGGCGCTGCCGGCGGAGGCGCGTATCGTCCCTCCCCTGCCCTGGTGGATCGAACGGGCGCTGCTCGTCCTTGCCGCGCTGTGGTTCGTCAACCTCGTCAACTTCATGGACGGCATCGACTGGATGACGGTCGCGGAAGTGGTGCCGGTCACCGCCGGCCTCGCCGCAATCGGATGGCTCGGGGCGCTGCCGCCCACCGGTATCGCCGCTGCCTTGGCGCTCCTCGGCGCGATCGTCGGCTTTGCGCCGTTCAACCGGCCGGTGGCGCGGCTCTTTCTCGGCGACGTGGGCAGCCTGCCGATTGGGCTGCTGCTGGCGTCGCTGCTGGCGCTCGTCGCCGCCAACGGCCACGTCGCCGCCGCGCTGCTGCTGCCGCTTTATTATTTGGCCGACGCGACCCTCACCCTGGCGCGGCGGCTCGCGGCCGGCGAGCGCATCTGGCAGGCGCACCGCACCCACTTCTATCAGCGCGCCACCGATGGCGGTTTCACGGTGACCGCAATCGTCGGGCGCGTGTTCGCGGTCAACGTCGCGCTCGCGGCGCTCGCTTTTGTCAGCGTGGCGGCGGCTACCCTGTGGATCAGCCTCGCCGCGCTCGCCGCCGGAGCCGCGCTGGTCGCCTGGCTGCTCGCCGCTTTCGCGCGCGGAAGAGTGCCAGCAGGGTAACCGCCAGCCAAGGCCGTCCGATTGCACCGCCAAGTCGGCCATGGTTCTATCGATGCGTTGGTCAATGTCGGATCGATGCGACCCCCTTCGAGACCTCGCCCGCGGGCACTGTGGTGGCGTCCGCGCTTCGTCCACAAAACGGCCGGCCAAGTGCGGAGGCTGACGGGCCGCGATCCTTATCGCGACTGGTTTGCGGCCGCCGACCTCACGACGGACTGGACGTCCGGCAACTTTGCCTCATGGCGGATGGTGTTGTCGGCGTGGCGCAGCGAGCCGCTCCGCATCCTGGAGATCGGGTCGTGGGAGGGGCGGTCGGCCTTGTTCTTTTTGAACTTTTTCCCCCGCTCGACGATCGTGTGCGTCGACTATTTCGCCGACAACGACACGCTTGCGGATTTATGCCTGGTGGAGGAGCGTTTCGACCGCAACCTCGCGCCGTTTGCCGGCCGGGTGGAAAAGATCAAGAGCCATTCGCTCCCCGCGCTCGAACGCCTCGCCGAAGAAAACCGGCGCTTCGATCTCGTCTATCTCGATGCCAACCATACCTACGATCTGGTGATGAAGAATACGGTGCGGCTGTGGCCGTTGACCGAGCCCGGGTCGGTGATCATTTGGGACGATTATCGCTGGGGCCGCGAGCTTCCCCAGGGACAACGGGCGAAGGGGGCGATCGATGCATTCCTGCGCGCGCACGCGGGGGGCTACCGCCTGCTGCGCAAGGACTACCAGGTCATGGTCGAGCGTTTGAAATGACAAGGATCGACGGACGCGTCACGCGTCTGCCCTAAAGCGCGATGGCGAATCGCCATCCCGCTTTATCTTATTGTTGGAGCATGATGTTTTTCCGAAAACCGGTGCCCACTTTTCGGCATCATGCTCTAGGTTATTGTTGGAGCATGATGTTTTCCGAAAACCGGTACCCACTTTTCGGCATCATGCTCTAATAGCGTCCGCCGCCTTCTCCCCGATCATCACCGCCGCCGCGTGGGTGTGGCCGCCGACGATCGTCGGCATGATCGACGCATCGGCGACGCGCAAGCCCTCGACCCCGCGCACGGAGAGGCGTTCGTCGACCACCGCCATCGGGTCGTTGCCCATCTTGCACGTGCCGACCGGGTGATAGAGCGTCTCGCATTTCGCGCGGATGAAATCGCCGAGCGGCCCGTCGGCCTCGAGCGCCGC
>DASPVJ010000633.1:0-8647 GCA_035622435.1 Xanthobacteraceae bacterium
AAGCCGGCGAAGTCCTCGGCGTCCTGCGCGAAGGCGCGGAACACCTCGAACCCCGCCCGCATGGCGCCGGGCTGCGCATACGCCGCCGCATAAAACCGGCGATCCGCCTCGGAGACGGAATGGGCCGGATCGGCGGCGAAGTCGTTCCAGAAATGCTCGAAGTAGATGCGCTCGCGGCCCTCGACCAGCGCCAGCGGCGTCTTGCCGTAGAAGTGGAAATGCCAGAGATCCCGGAGCAGCCAGACGCTCTTCCAGTCGCCGACGCCGGGCAGAAAGGCGTCCATCAAACAGATCCGGTCCACCTCCGCCGCATACTGGGCGGCGTAGGCATAGGCGACCATCAGCCCGATATCGTGGCCCACGACCGCGACCCGCCGGTAGCCGAGCGACGCCGCGAGCGCGCGGACGTCCTGCGCCATCGTCTTCTTGTCGTAGCCGGCGTCCGGCTTGGCCGATGCCCCGAACCCGCGCAGATCGGGAGCGACGACCGTGTGCGTCCTGGCGAGTTCGGCGATCAGGGGCCGCCACATGTGGGCGGTCTGCGCGTAACCATGCAGGAGCAGCACCGGATCGCCCTTGCCGGCGATCAGATAGTGAAGGCTGGTGCCGTTGACCTCCGCGAACCGGCTGTCGATCGCGATCGGCATGTGCACTGATCCCTCTTGGGCGCGGCTCTACGTGGCTTTCTGGACAAGTAGGTAAGCCGGGGGCATTGTCCGGATTAGCCGGCACATACCGAAATCGGTTTTCGGGATCACCGAACGATGATGAAGCTCGACGGCATCGCCGCCTTCGTGGCCGTCTCGGAATCAGGCTCGATCAGCGAAGCCGCCCGGCGGCTGGGTCTGCCCAAGTCGGTCGTCAGTGAGCGCCTGGCCGAGCTGGAACGCTCGCTGGGCACGCGCCTGATGCAGCGCACGACGCGGAAAATGTCCCTGACCGAGGATGGCTCGGCCTTCCTGGAACGGGGACGCCGCATCGTCCGCGACGCGCTCGAGGCTACGGCCGAAATGGCCGAGCGGCGCGGCACCCTGGTCGGTCCGCTGCGGATTTCCGGACCGGTGAGCTTCGGCACCCTGCATCTGGGACCCGCGCTCTACCCGTTTCTCCACGACAACCCCGGCATCGAGTTGACGCTGCATCTCGAGGACCGTTTCGTGGACGTGGCGGCGGACGGTTACGACGCCGTGGTCCGGCACGGACCGATCCGCGACAGCCGATTGATCGCCAAACGGTTGGCGCCCAGCCGGCGCATCCTGGTGGCGTCCCCGGCCTACCTGGCGGCGCACGGGGAACCTCGCTCGCCGGCGGATCTCGAGGGCCACAGCGCCATCCTCTACACCAACCGCGACGCCGACTGGCGATTCACCGGTTCGCAAGGCTCGACCGTCATCCGTCCGCGCCGAAGCCTCCGCGTCAACAACGGCCTGATCATGCGCGACGCCGCGCTCGCGGGCCTGGGCATTACGCTGTTGACGACCTTCATGGTCTATCCGGAACTGGCGAGCGGCGCGCTGCGCATCGTCGATGTCGGCATCGAGCCTGAGGGCGCGGATATCTACATCGCCTACCCGATGGACCAGGGCCCGTCCGCCAAGGTGCGCGCCCTGACCGAGCACCTGCGCCAAACCTTCGGCGATCCGCCCTATTGGGATGCCGCTCTGCAACAACGGCCGCAGAACGCGCGGCAGGCGCATCACACGTAGCGCGGGATCGGCCCGAGCTGCGGCGTCATGCGGTCGGAGAGATCGAGCATGATCTCGTGCACGTAGCACCAACCCCAACCCTCGGGCGGATCGTAGCCCTCGATCACCGGATGGCCGGTCGAGTGGAAATGTTTGGTGGCGTGGCGGTTGGGCGAACTGTCGCAACAGCCGACGTGCCCGCAGGTGCGGCACAGGCGCAGGTGCACCCAGGGCGAACCCGTCTTCAGGCACTCCTCGCAGCCGCGCGCGCTCGGCGTGACCTCGCGAACGGCGGTGTCGGCGTGAGCACACGTGGGCATCAGGCGCTCCCCGCTGCAAGAACCTTCGCCGGCCGGCTGGTTTCAGCGGCCAGGAACGCGTGCAGCGCCACCACCACCTGCGCGCCTTCGCCGACCGCCGCGGCGACGCGCTTGGTCGAGCCGGCGCGCACGTCGCCGATGGCGAAGACGCCGCGCACGCTCGTCTCCAGCGGCCGGCTGCCCGTTTCGCCGGCGAGCACGAAGCCCTTGGGGTCGAGCGCGACGCCCGAGCCCTTAAGCCAATCGGTGTTGGGATCGGCGCCGATGAACAGGAACAGGTGCCGCAGCGGATGGCGCGTCTCTTCGCCGGCGGGGCCGCGCCAGCGCACCGCTTCGAGCACGCCGCCGCTGCCCTCGAGGCCGGTGACGCTCGTCTGCGTGAGCACCTCGACGTTCGAAAGCCCGGCGATGCGGTCGACGAGATAGCGCGACATTTTCGCCGCCAGATTCGGGCCGCGGACGAGAAGCCGGACCTTTTTCACTTGGCTCGCGAGATAAACCACCGCCTGGCCGGCCGAATTGCCGCCGCCGACGAGCGCCACCTCCTGGCCGGCGCACAGCTTCGCCTCCAGCGGGGACGCCCAATAGTGCACGCTCGTGCCTTCGAACGCCGCGAGGTTTTGGGCGGCCGGCCGCCGATAGCGCACGCCGCTCGCGATCACCACCGCCCGCGCGCTGGCGCGTTCGCCGTTGGCGAGCTTGAGCGCGAAGCGGCCGTCGCGCGCGAAGCCCGCCGGATCGAGCGCGGTCGCCTCGTCCGGGATCGCCATCTCGACCCCGAACTTCTGCGCCTGGTTATAGGCGCGCGCCATCAGCGCCATGCCGGAAATGCCGGTGGGAAAGCCGAGGTAATTCTCGATGCGCGCCGAGGCGCCGGCCTGCCCGCCGAACGCGCGGCAGTCGAGCACCAGGGCGGAGAGCCCCTCCGAGCCGGCGTAGACCGCGGCGGCGAGGCCCGCCGGGCCGGCGCCGACGATCGCCACGTCGTAGACGCGGTCGGGATCGATCGGCGCGACGAGGCCGATGCAGCGGGCAAGCTCGGTCTCGCCGGGATTGTGCAGCAATTGTCCGCCCGGGCACAGCACGATCGGCAGTTGCCCGGGATCGACATGGAAGCGCTCGATCAGCGCCTTGGCTTCGGCATCGGCGTCGGGATCGAGCTGCAGATGCGGATGGCCGTTGCGGCGCAGGAATCCCTGCAGCCGCAGCACGTCGCCGTTGTCGGCGCGCCCTACGATCACCGGCCCGCCGGCGCCGGTCTCCAGCAGACCGACCCGGCGCAGGATGAGCGCGCGCATGATGCGCTCGCCCAGTTCCGCCTCGGCGATGAGCAGCGCGCGCAGCTGGTCCGGCGGGATGACCAGCGCCTCGACCGGCCCGCGCGCCGTGGCGTCGACCAGCGCCGGCCGGCCGGCAAGCTGCGCGAGTTCGCCGAGGAACGCGCCGCGCCCGTGAAGGACGATCGGCGCGCTCTCGCCGGATACGCTGTGGCGGACGACCTCGACCTCGCCGGAGAGGACGATGCTCAGGCCGCCGCCGCGGTCGCCGACCTTGGCGAGCGCCTCGCCCGGCGCAAACGCGCGCACTTCGCCGAAGCGGCGGACCCGCTCGATCTCCGCCGGCTGAAGCGTCGGGAGTATCTGCTCGCGGCGGGTGTCGAAGATCGACGGGGTCGGTACGGACGGCATGGATCACCTTTATCATGCCCGGCTTCGGATCACGTCGAGGGCAGCTTCTTCTGCCGGATATCGGATCTCGAAGCCGCACATATAAATACGAGGATGAACCGGACAAGCCGGCTAGACCGCGGCGATGTCCCTGCAGCGGGCCAACGCCCTGCGCGCACATCGCCCGAAGTTAGCTGCGCTCCGCTGCCGCTGCCGGCATCTTTTCCCGTCGTGCGGATTCTTCCAGATCGAACCCTACCTCGCGCAGCAACGCCGTCCATTCGGCGACGAATTGCGGATTCTCCGGCGTCATGCCGGTGGCCATGCGCGTGATCTGCGGCAGCATCCGGGGATAGCTTACGAGAGCGAAGCCCAAGAGCCGCAGTTGGCCGGCATCGAGATGCGCGGGCAACAATCCCGCCGCCTGACGGTCGCGGACTTCCTTCACCAGGGCCGTCATGGTCTGCATCCGCTCCGATTCCTGCGGGACCGGACGGTTGCCGAAGACCAGGGCCTCTCGCATCAAATAATGCAGCCACGGGAGGTCGACCTGGGCTGCCTGAAAATGGAAGGCGAGAAAGTCGCCGGCCGCTTTCGGTGCCTCGCGCGCCCGTTGCAGGCGGCGTTCGGCCGCGTGAGCCACAAGGTCCTGGACGAGGCGATCGCCCAGCCGTCCGCCGGTCATGAGAAACATGGAATAGGCGAAGCCCGCGCTCCAGCTCGGCAGGCGCTCGACGAGGGCATTGCTGACCTCGAACGGCGTGCGCGGCAGGTTCCGCACGAGCACGGCTGCAACCACCAGCAAGGCCGCGCACACCGGCAGCGTCGTGGCAAAGGCGGTTGTCGAAGCTGCGCTGGACACGCCGCCTCCGCCAAGCGCGAAGTAAAGCAAGCCGATAATTGCGACCCCGAGGGCCATGCCGACCTGCAACGTCGTCGTCACAATGCCTGCACCCGCCCCCGCCTCCTTGGGCTCCAGGCCGGATATCACGGTGCCCACCAAGGGACTGAAACCGAACCCATTGCCGACGCCGGCAATGAACAGCGTCGGCGCCAACTCGAAGCCGTGCAATCGGGCGCCGGCAGCGTAGATGGTCGTCGCCGTCGCCGCGAAGCCGAACGCGGCGATCACAAAGCCGGCAGTCAGGACCTGGCGTCCAAGCAGGGGAATAAGCCGCGGCGCGGCGAGCGAAGCGATGAAGAAGCCGACGGCCGTCGGGGCATGGGTCAAGCCGGAGTGCAGCGGCGAGAAACCCAATCCAACCTGAAGATAGAGCGCGAGCGTAAACAGGTAGCCGGCGTACGACGCCATCAGCAGCGCGGCGATCGGCACGCCGAACGCAAAACCCCTGCATTCGAACAGGCCCAAGCGTACCAGCGGCCTGCCGCCCTTCGCGGCAAAGCGGCGCTCGTAGCGAATAAACAGCGCGAATACGGCAACAACGGCGGCCAGGCAGGCAAGCGTCCACGGCGGCCATCCCAATTCGCGCCCTTCAAGCAGCGGGACAATGAGAAGGAGCAGGGCCGTCGTGATGAGCGCAACGCCGCCCCAATCGAGGCCGACGGTGTCGGTGTGTTCCTCCTTCGGCAGGACGAACAGCGCCGCGACGACGGTCCCCAGCGCGAGCGGCACGTTGACCAGGAAGATGGGCCGCCATTCGAGATTCCATAGATTAAGTTCTATGAGCGTGCCGCCGATAATTTGCCCGGCGACCGCGGCAACGCCGATGACCGAGCCGAATATGCCCAGCGCTTTTGCTCGATCGTCGCCCGTGAAAGTGACTTGGATGATGGCGAGGACTTGCGGATACATCAGCGCAGCGCCGATGCCCTGCAGTGCGCGTGAGACGATCAACAGGAAGCTCGTCGGCGCCAAGCCGCATGCCGCCGAGGCCGCCGCAAAGACGATGAGCCCGACAATGAAAAGAAGCTTGCGGCCGTAATTGTCGCCAAGCCGTCCGCCGGTAACGAGCAGGCAGGCGTAAGTGACGATGTAAGCCGACACGACGAATTCGATCTCGCCGAAGCTCGCGTGAAGATCGGCGCGAATCGACGGGATCGCCACGTTCACGATGGCGGCGTCGAGAATCGCCATGAACGTTCCCATCAGAACGACGCCCAGCACCAGCCAACGCCGCGCATTCGCCATGATGCACCTCAAAGGCCTTCGGCGGCGACGCTACGCTGCTCTCACGCCGACTTCAACGCAGCGGGGTCGACCGGCATCTTGCGCAGGCGTTTGCCGGTGGCGGCGAAGATCGCGTTGGCGATGGCCGGAACGATCGCCGATGTCCCGGTCTCGCCCATTCCGCCCGGCGGCTCCGAACTCTGCACGAGGTGGACGTCGATGGCCGGGGCCTCGTTATTGCGCAGCACCTGATAGGTATCGAAGTTCGTCTGCTCGACGCGCCCGTCCTTAAGCGTGATCGCGCCGTAGAGCGCCGCCGCGGCGCCGAAGATGACCCCGCTCTGAAGCTGCGCCCGAACGGTGTCGGGATTGACGACGGTGCCGCAATCCATCGCGCAAACCACGCGTCGCACGCGCACCTCGCCCTCCTTCGACACCTCGACCTCGGCAACCTGGGCCAAGTAGCTGCCGAACACGAACTGAAGCGAGACGCCGCGGCCGCTCCCTTTGGGCAGCGACTGTCCCCAGCCGGCCTTCTGCGCGGCGAGGTCGAGCACGGCTTTGGCGCGTGGTGCCTTATCGAGGAGAGCGCGTCGATAGGCGACTGCGTCTTGCTTTGCCGCCGCCGCCAGCTCGTCGATGAAGCTTTCGGTGACGAAGACGTTGTGCGACGGCCCGACGCTGCGCCAGAAGCCAGTCGGGATGCCCGGTGGTTCGACCCGCACATACTCCACATGGAGGTTCGGGAGATCGTAGACGAGGTCGACCGCGCCCTCGGTGCTGTCGGGATCGAGCCCGTTCTTGAACCCGGGCGGCAGCCATCGCGCAATGACCGAAGAACCGGCGAACCGATGATTCCACGCGACCGGCTTGCCGTCCTTGTCGAGACCGGCGGAGATGCGGTCGAACCAATACGGCCGGTACATGTCGTGCTGGATGTCTTCCTCGCGCGTCCACACGACCTTCACCGGGCCGTCGACCTGCTTGGCGATCTGTACGGCGCGGACCGCACCGTCGGCCTCGAGCCGGCGGCCGAAGCCGCCGCCGATCAGATGATTGTGGACGATGACCTTTTCGGGCGGCAGGCCCGCGGCCTCCGCGGCCATCGCCTGGACGCGCGCCACCGCCTGGCTGCCGATCCAGATCTCACACTCGTCCTTGTGAAAGAGCGCCGTGGCGTTCATCGGCTCCATGGTGGCGTGGGCCAGGAACGGGACCTGATAGATCGCCTCGACCTTGGTGGCGGCGCCCGCCATGGCTTTCTCGGCGTCGCCGATGTTCTGCGCGACCGCTCCCGGCTTGAGCGTTGCCTGTCCGAGTTCGGCCACGATTGCTGCCGTATCGAGTTGCGCGTGCGGTCCGTCGTCCCATTCGATCTTCAGGGCGTCCAGTCCCTTCTTCGCCGCCCCCATGTGGTCCGCCACCACGGCGACGGCGTCGTCGAGCCGCACGATCTGGCGCACGCCCTTGACGGCTTTGGCCGCCGTATCATCGACCCTCTTCACGCGCCCGCCGAAGACCGGTGATTGCGCCAACGTCGCGATCTTCACGCCCGGCGGGCGGACGTCGATGCCGTAGACGGCCGTTCCGTTGACCTTGGCCGGCGTGTCCAGGCGTTTGGCCGGCGTGCCGATGAGCGTGAAGTTTCTCGGTTGTTTGAACGGAACGTTTGCCGGCACAGGCAAGCGCGCTGCATCGGCGGCCAAGTCGCCATACTTGGCGCTTCGGCCGGTGGGTTCGTGCACTACTTCGCCGTGCTGCGCGCGACAGGACGCCGGATCGACGTTCCATTTTTTTGCCGCCGCCGCGACCAGCATGGTTCTGGCGGTCGCGCCGGCTTGGCGCAGCGGCTTCCACGCCCCGCGCATCGCATTCGAGTTGCCGGTGGCCTGCACGCCGAGCAAAGGATTGACGTAGAGCTTCTCGTTGGGCGGCGCATGTTCCAGCCGCACCTGGTCAAGCTCGACCTCCAGCTCTTCGGCGATCAGCATTGGGATCGATGTGTAGGTGCCCTGGCCCATCTCGACGTAGGGCATGGTCAGCACGATCTGCCCGTCGCTGCCGATGCGGATGAAAGCGTTGGGCGCGAAGCTGGCGTCGGCCGCCGCTTGCGCCTCATCTTTTGTGAACGGCAGGCGCAGACCGAGCATCAGGCCGCCGCCAGCGGAAGCGACCTGCAAGAAAGAGCGCCGGGAGAGGCCGTTGCCCGGCGCTTGCGAGGCGAGGCGATCGATGTTCATGGTCAATCCCCCCGCGCCGCTTGTTTGATCGCTTCACGAATGCGGCCATAAGTCCCGCAGCGACAGATGTTGCCGGACATGGCGTCGTCGATGTCGGTGTCGCTCGGATGCGGGTTGCTGGCGATGAGCGCCGACGCCGACATGATCTGGCCCGACTGGCAATAGCCGCATTGCGGGACCTCGCGGTCGATCCAGGCCTTCTGGATTTTGGCGCCCGCCGGCGTCGCGCCGATCGCCTCAATGGTCGTGATTTCGGAGGTGCCGACGCTGTCGACCGACGTGATGCACGAGCGGGTGGCAGCGCCGTCGATGTGGACGGTGCAGGCGCCGCACAGCGCCATGCCGCAGCCGAACTTGGTGCCGGTCATGCCGAGCACGTCGCGCAATACCCACAGCAGCGGCGTGTCGCCGTCGACATCGACGCTGTGGCTCGTACCGTTCACTTTGATTGTCAACGCCATGAGGCCTCCGCAGTGTTATGCCGTAGCCCGCATTGACGCCCGCGAAGGCGGGCGGAAATGCGGGACGAGAGGGTGTCGAAGATCGACGGGGTCGGTGCGGACGGCATGGGCTCCCCGCGGCCGTGACGGCCGGCCGCGTGCCGGGC
>DASPVJ010000634.1:0-3289 GCA_035622435.1 Xanthobacteraceae bacterium
TCCAAATAAAGGTAGATCACCGGCGTCGTGTAGAGGGTGAGGAACTGCGACACCAAGAGCCCGCCGACGATGGCGATGCCGAGCGGCCGGCGCAGTTCGGAGCCGGCGCCGTAGCCGAGCGCGATCGGCAGCCCGCCGAACAGCGCCGCCATGGTGGTCATCATGATCGGACGGAACCGCAGCAGGCAGGCCTCGTGGATCGCTTCGAGCGGGCTTTTGCCCTCGTTGCGCTCCGCCTCGATCGCGAAGTCGATCATCATGATGGCGTTCTTCTTGACGATGCCGATCAGGAGGATGATGCCGATGATGGCGATCACGCTGAGATCGTACCGGAACAGCATCAGCATGATGAGCGCGCCGACGCCGGCGGGCGGCAGGGCGGACAGGATGGTGATCGGGTGGATGTAGCTCTCGTAGAGCATGCCGAGCACGATGTAGACGACGAGGATCGCCGCCGCGACCAGCAGCGGGGTCGAGGTGAGCGAGGCCTGGAACGCCTGGGCGGTGCCCTGGAACGTGCCCTGCAAGGTGATCGGCGTGCGCAGCCGGTCCTGGATCGCCTGGATCGCCTCGACCGCCTCGCCGAGCGCATAGCCGGGCGCGACGTTGAACGACAGGGTGACCGAGGGGAACTGCCCCTGGTGATTGACGGTGAGCGGCTCGATCTTGGTGCCGTACTTGGCGATCGCGCTCAGCGGCACGCGCGTGCCGGTCGCGGTGGTGAGGTAGATGCGCGAGAGCGCGGCCGCGTCATGCTGGTACTGCGGCTGCACCTCCAGGATCACCTTATACTGGTGGCTCGAGGTGTAGATGGTCGTAACCTGGCGCTGGCCGAAGGCGTCGTAGAGCGTCTGGTCGATCAGGCCGAGCGACAGGCCGAGCCGGTAGGCGGCGTCGCGGTCGACCTCGATGGTGACGTGGGGCGAGGCGATCTGCTGGTCCGAGGCCACGTCCTGCAGGGCGGGAACCTTGTCCATTTCCTGCTCGATGATCGGCGCCCAGTGATTGAGCTCCTCGGTGTCGGTCGAAGTGAGCGTGTACTGGTAGAGCGTCTGGGTCAGCCGGCCGCCGATGGTCACGTCCTGGCCGGCCTGCATGTAGAACTTCGCCCCCTGCAGCTGCGCCACCTTGGGCCGCAGCCGCTGGATCACTTGCTGCGCGGTGGCGCGGCGCTCGCGCAGCGGCTTGAGCTGAATGAACATGCGGGCGGTGTTTTCGCTGGCGTTGCCGCCGGTGGCGCCGGAAAAGCCGACCACGCCGAAGACCGCCGGGTCGGAGAGAATGACGCGGGAGAAGTCGTCCTCGATCTTCGCCATCGCCGCGAACGAAATGTCCTGGCGCGCCTCCGCCTGGCCGAAGATGAAGCCGGTGTCCTGCTCGGGAAAGAAGCCCTTGGGGATGTAGACGTAGAGGAAGCCGGTGACGACGATGAGCACCAGGGTGGAGATGAAGGTCGAGAAATGATGGCGGAACACCCATTTGAGCCCGCGGTCGTACCAGCCGATCATCCAGTCGAAGAACCGCTCCGCCGCCCGGTTGAAGCGCCCCCGGCCGTGCTGGCTCTCGCGGGTGAGGAACAGCGAGCACATCACCGGGGTCAGCGTCAGCGACACAAAGCCCGACATCAGCACCGCGACGGTGACGGTGACGGCGAATTCGCGGAACAGCCGCCCGACGATGCCGGCCATGAACAACAGCGGGATGAACACCGCGACCAGCGAAATGGTGATCGAGACGATGGTGAAGCCGATCTGCCCCGCCCCCTTGATGGCGGCGTCGAACGGGCGGTCGCCCCGCTCGAGATAGCGCACGATGTTCTCGATCATCACGATGGCGTCGTCGACCACGAACCCGACCGCGATGGTCAGCCCCATCAGCGACAGGTTGTCGAGGCTGTAGCCGAGCCCGTACATGACGGCGAAGGTGCCGACGAGCGAAAGCGGCACCACCACGCTGGGGATGATGGTCGCCCACGCGTTGCGCAGGAACAGGAAGATCACCAGCACCACCAGCGCGATGGTGAGGATGAGGGTGAACTGCACGTCGTCGACCGATTCGCGGATGTTCTGCGAGCGGTCGGACACCAGGTCGACGTGGATCGACGGCGGGATCGACGCCTGCAGCAGCGGCATCATCGCCTTGATCTGATCGACCACCGCGATGGTGTTGGCGCCGGCGGCGCGCCGGATCAGCAACAGCTCGATCTGCTTGCCGTTGTACCAGGCGCCGGTGCGCGGCAGCTGCGAGGAGTCGATGACGTCGCCCACGTCCTTGAGCTTCACCGGCGCGCCGTTGCGATAGGAGACGATGACGTTCCAGAACGCGCGGGCGTCGAACAGCTGATCGTTGGTGTCGAGGGTGAAGGTCTGGTTCGGGCCCTCGAGGTTGCCCTTCGGCTCGTCGAGGGTGGCGTTGAGGAGGGCGTTGTGCACGTCCTCGAGCCCGATGCCGCGCGAGGCGAGCGCCATCGGGTTGACCTGGACGTGCACGGCGTATTGCTGCTGACCGGCGATATCGACCTGCGACACGCCGCTGATCACGGACATCTTCTGCGCCAGGATGGTGTAGGCGTAGTCGTCGACGCGGTAGATCGGCAGCGCGTCCGACCACACCGCGTAGATGAGGATCGCGCGCTCCGCCGGGTTGGTTTTCTTGTAAGTGGGCGGACTGGGAAGGTCCTTGGGCAACAGCCCGCTCGCCGCGTTGATTGCGGTCTGCACGTCGCCGGCGGCGCCGTCGATATTGCGGTTGAGATCGAACTGGAGGGTGATCGTGGTGTTGCCCAGGCCGCTCGTCGAGGTCATCTGCGCAAGGCCCGGAATCGCCGCGAACTGCTGCTCGAGCGGGGTCGCAACCGACGAAGCCATGGTGTCGGGACTCGCGCCCGGCAGCGTGGCGGTGACCGTGATGGTGGGAAAGTCCACGGTCGGCAGCGCCGAGACAGGCAACAGCTCGTAAGAGACGATGCCGAAAATGAGGATCCCCGCCATCAGCAGCGAGGTCGCGATCGGCCGGCGGATGAAGACTTCCGAAAGGTTCACGGTTGCTCTGCCATCGCGTTGTCGCCTTGGCGCAGGTTAACCTTGGCGCCTTCGGTGAGCCGGTACTGGCCGTCGACCACGACGCGCTCGCCCTGCGCCAGGCCCTTCTCGATCACGGCGCGATCGCCCTCGGTCAAGGCAACCTGAACGGCGCGGCGCTCGACCGTGTCACCCGGCTTGATCACGTAAACGTAGGAGCCCTGCGGTCCGCTCATGACCGTCTGCGCCGGCACCACGATCGCATTCGC
>DASPVJ010000635.1:0-11350 GCA_035622435.1 Xanthobacteraceae bacterium
TTTCCGCGAACACGAACGCGGCGATGAAGCCGCCGACGAAGTTGCCGAGCCCACCGAGCACGCAGATCATGAAGGTGATCGGCCCGAATGACAGCCCGACAAAGGGATGCACGTCGTATTGCAGCACCAGGAGGCACGCGGCGAGCCCGGCGAGCGCGCCGCCGATCAGCGAGGTGACGAGATAGATGCGGCGCTGGTCGACGCCCATCAGCCCCATGATCTCGCGGTCCTGCGAGATGGCGCGGATGGCGACGCCGAGATAGCTGCGCTTGAGGAAAACATAGAGCGCGACGGCGCCGACCAGCGCGAAGCCGAAGGCGAGCAGGCGGGCGAAGCTGATGAAGATGTCGCCCATTTCGATGATCGGCAGTCGCACGCCGATGTTGCGGAAGTCGGTGCCGAACAGCAGCGTGGTGAAGCTCTGCAGGAAGAACAGGAGGCCGCCGGTCGCGAGCAGCTGGTTGATCGGCGGCGCGCGCAACACCGGTGCGATGATCAGCACGTGGACGAGAAGCCCAAGCACGGCGACGCCGGCGATCGCGGCGAGGCTCGCCGCCCACAGCGGCCAGCCGTACACGTGCAGCCAATAGACCATGTACATGCCGCACATGACGAGGTCGGCATAGCAGATCCACACCACGTCGATGACGCCGAAGATGAGGTTGAGCCCGAGCGCGAGCAGCGCCAGCACGCCGCCGAGCAAGATGCCGTTGATCACGGCTTCGAGCAGATAGATATCCACGGTCTAAAGTCCCATGTACGAGCGGCGGATGAGGTCGTTGTCCTTGAGATCCGCCGACGACCCGGCGAGCCGGATGCGGCCGACTTCGAGCAGGTAGGCGCGGTCGACGATGTCGAGGACCTGCTGGACGTTCTGTTCGACGATCAGCACGGTCAAGCCTTCCGCGCGAATGCGCCGGACGAGGTCGAACACCTGCTGGACGACGAGCGGCGCGAGGCCGGCCGACGGCTCGTCCATCAACAGGAGTTTGGGCCCCGACATCAGCGCGCGGCCGATCGCGCACATCTGCTGCTCGCCGCCCGAGAGCGTCCCGGCGAGCTGCTCGCGCCGCTCTTTGAGCCGCGGGAACAGGTCGTACACCCAGGCGGTGCGCTCGGCGATGCGCGCGCGGGCCGGCGCGATGAAGGCGCCGATGCGCAGATTGTCCTCGACCGTGAGGCGGGGAAAGAGGCGGCGGTTCTCCGGCACGTGGGCGATGCCGCGCTCGACGATGCGGTGCGCCGACAGGCCGGCGAGCGAGCGGCCGTCGAACGTCATCGCGCCGGCGACAAGCGGCACGACGCCGGAGATCACCCGCATCATCGTGGTTTTGCCGGCGCCGTTCGGCCCGATCACGCCCACCGCCTCGCCGGCCGCCACTTCCAGCGACACGTCGAACAGGGCGCGGAACGAGCCGTAGCCGGCGGATACCGCGTCAAGCGACAGCATGCGGCTCAGCTCCGCCGTTTGCCCAGGTAGACCTCGGTGACGCGCGCGTCGTGCGCGGCGTCCCCCGGCGCCCCCTCGAAAATCTTTTCCCCATGGTCGAGCACGATCACCCGGTCGACGACGCGCATCAGAACGCCCATGATGTGCTCGACCCACACGATTGTGATCTTCATGCGGCTGCGGATGCTTTCGAGCAGATCCGCCGCGCGCTCCATCTCGGCGGCGTCGAGCCCGCCCAGGCTCTCGTCGGCGAGCAGCAGCGCGGGCTTGGTCGCCAGCGCGCGGGCGAGTTCGAGCTTCTTGAGCGCGGCGGCGCCGAGCCCGTCGGTGGTCGCGGCATCGGCCGGCAGCCCGACCAGGTCGAGCGCCTCCTCGGCGTGGCGGCGCGCCTCGCCGCGATCGATGCCGCCGCCCTTGCCGAAATAGGCCGCGAGCGTCACGTTCTCGATCAGCGAGAGCTTGCGGAACGGCCGCGGAATCTGGAACGTGCGGGCGATGCCGTTGCGGCAGATGCGGTGCGCCGATAGCCCGGCGATCTCCTCGCCCTTGAAGCGGATCGAGCCCGCGCTCGGGCGCAGTGTGCCGGCGATCAGGTTGAAGGTCGTGCTCTTGCCCGATCCGTTCGGGCCGATGAGGCCGAGGATCTCGCCCTCGCGCACGTCGAACGACACCTGGTTGACCGCCAGGAAGCCTCCGAACCGCTTGGAGAGACCGGTGACCGACAGCACCGCTCAGCCCAGGCCGTAGGTCGACGAGGCGGGAAGCGGCAGCACCGGCTCCTGGGTCTTGATGTTGCCCGGCCACACCACGGTGATGTGCTCGCCGGCGTATTGCATGACCACCGGGGTCGAGCGCTCGTTCTGGCCGGCGAGCTGGGTGCCGGGCGGGTAGAACTTGACGCCGTAGCCCTGGATGGTGCCGCCGGGCGGAATGTCGACGTCGAGGGCGGCCTTGCGGATCGCCTCGGCGTCGAAGCCGCCGTACTTCGCCTTGGCGACCGGCAGCACGTTGTTGAGCAGGACCCAGGTCTGGTTGAACCCCATCGACACGTGCGGCGGCACGTCGGTCGCGCTGGTCTTGGCGCGGTAGCGCTCGACCATGACCTTGATGAGGTCGCCCAAGCCCGGCGCCAGGCTCGCCGGCTTGAGCAACTGCGCCGGCACCGGGTCGATGTTGCAGAAATTGTCGATGTCGCCGCCGAAGGTCGCGCGCAGCTTGTCGAGCTGGCTGTAACCGGCGCCGTTGCCGATCAGCATTTTGAAGCGCAGCCCGGCCTCGCGCGCCTGGCGCAGGAACAGCGTGATGTCGGGATTGTAGCCGACCTGGGAGATGATGTCGGGACGCGCGCGCTTGAGCTTGGTGACGAGCGAGGAGAGATCGGGCGCCGAAGACGAATAGCCCTCGCGCATGATGACCTGGATGGCGCGCTCCTTGGAGAAGCGCTCGGTCGCTTCGGCGACGCCAACGCCGTACGGGCCGTCCTCGTGGATGATCGCGAGCTTGACGTCCTTCGGCTCGACGCCGAGCTTGGCCTTGGCGTTCTCGGCGAGGAAGCTCGCCGCCGCCTCGCCGTACTGGTCGGAATGAATTTGCCCGCGGAACACGTAGCGCAGGTTGCGATCCTTGAACACCGCCGTCGCAATGGCGGTGGTGATCCACAGGATCTTCTTTTGCTCCTCGACCTTGGCGGCGAGCGGCACGGCTGCGGCGCTGGCGTAGACGCCGAGCACGATTTCGACTTTCTCCTGGCCGATCAGCCGCTCGACCTCGTTGATCGCCGTGTCCACCTTGCTTTGCGAATCGGCGCTGATCGGCTCGACCTTGTAGCGGCCGGCGACGCCGCCCTTTTCGTTGACGAGGTCGATGGCGATCTGGGCGCCGATGGCGCAGGCGACCGAGCCGGCGGCGGCGAACGGGCCGGTGAGGTCGTAGATGACGCCGATGCGGATCGGCGGCTCCTGGGCGCGCGCCAGCCGGCCGGTCAGGCTCGCGGCGGCGAACGTGGCGGCCGAATGCTTGAGCAGCGACCGGCGCGAGGTCTGCATGAATCCCTCCCTTCGGAGCTTGGCTCTTGAATTGCCGGCTCTGCGGCCGGCCGTTCGCGTTGTCCCGGGGCAGTATTTGGCGCGGCCCGGGCGGTGTCAACGCAGGCGGGACATGGCCTTGCGCCGCGGCCGATGGCGAGCGGAAATTTTCCGCGATCGGCGCATTTTTAATCAATAAAGCCGGACGCGACGCACGGAGATTTATCAAAATGCCGGCTATATGCGCCCCGAACGGCGGACGATCCGAGCGGCGGGAAGGAGAGATTCATGGCGAAATTGATCCGGGCCGACGACGGCGACGAACTGGGCGTGCACGCATTCCAGCTGTCCGCGCGGCAGGCGGTGGTGCGGCTCGATATCGAGAACCGGGCCTACGACGGTTGCGACAGCGACTGGATCACGCTCTCCGCGGTCAGCGCGCGCGCTCTCGCCCAGGCGCTCCTCGCCATCGCCGACGACATCGAGCGCGCGAACCACGCGGCGTGAATATGTAGCCCGGATTGAGCCCCGCGAAGCGGGCGAAATCCGGGGCCGCGCTCCCGCATTTCGCTGCGCTCAATGCGGGCTACGACTTTGCCCTTCTACGCCGCGCCGCCTTGCGGGATTTCGCCGGGGCCGTCGCCCGCGGCTTGGCGGTGACGGCGCGCAGCAGGCTTTCCGCCTTGTCGAGCCGTCCCGACCAATATTCCCACGCCCGCTCGATCGGCCCGGGCTGAAGATTGTGCGCCGCCGCCAGCTTGGCCTCGCCCGCCGTCAACGGGCCGACCGCGCCGAGCGCATGCGCGCGCCACTGGAACTCGGCGTTGCGCGCGGAATAGATCGAGCGGAACACCACCTGATGCAGGCTCTCGCCCACCACGGTCGCGCCGTGCCGGCGCATGAGCACCATGGCGTTCCCGCCGAGCGCGCGCGCGAGCGAGCGACCCTCCTCCGGCTTGATCACCAGGAGCGAGGTGTCGCCGAACTCGTCGCGGCTGTCCCAGAACGGCGCCGCGGCGCCCATGGTGGCGCCGAGATGGAACACCGGCACGAGGGCGACGCCGGCGATCACGAACGGCATGATCGACGGCGCGTGGTGATGGACGACGGCGTTGACGTCGGGGCGCGCCTGATAGATGCAGCCGTGAATGACCCGCTCGGAATAAAGCCGGCGCGTGGGCGGGACCACGGGCTCGGAATCGAGGGTGAATTCGAGAATGTCGTCGGCTTGCACCAGCTCCGGCCCGCGCGAGCGCGACAAGAGATAGCGCCCCGGATCGCCGGGGTGGCGCACGCTCACGTGGCCGAAGGCGTCGAGCACGTCCTCGCGGGCGAGGATGCGGTTGGCGCGCGCAAGCTCGCGGCGGATGTCGTCGAGCGCGGTGGGCACGGCTTCCTCAGCCGGGGTTAAGGCGTCATTCCGAACCGTCGCGCGTCGTCATTGCGAGGAGCCCAACGGGCGACGAAGCAATCCAGGAGTCGCAGCCGCGGAGCGAGTTGCCCTGGATTGCTTCGCTTCGCTCGCAATGACGAGCAAGAATCAAACCTTGACCTTCTCCTGCTCGACCACGCGCTTGACCGCGGGGCGCGCGAGCATGCGGTCCTTGAAGGCCGTGTAGTTCTTCAACTCTCCCATCGGCAGTTCGCGGCGCACCCCCCAGGCGTAGAAGACGAAGGCGTAGGGATCGAGCACCGTGTAGCGGTCGGAGAGCCATTCCCGCCCGGCCAGCATGCCGTCGATCTGCTTGAGATAGCCGTGGAAGGTCTTGAGCCCGGTCTCCTTGAGCATCGGATGCACCGCCGGATCGGGCGCGTAGCGCTCGGGGCGGCCCACGTGGGCGTGCGCCGGATGCACGCTGGCGGCAAAGAAGCCGATCAGCGAGAGCGCCTTGGCCTCGGCCACGGGGTCGCTCGGCCACAACCCGAACCGCTTGCCCAGGTAGGGCAGGATGGCGGTGTTCTCGGCGATCGGCTCGCCGTCGTCGAGACGCAGCGCCGGCACGCGCCCCTGCGGGTTGATCTTGAGATAGGCCTCGGTGCGCTGCTCGCCCTTGGCCAAGTCGACCGGCTGGGGTTGATATTTTTCGCCGCCTTCCTCCAGCACGATGTGCGCGGCCATCGAGCACGCGCCCGGCGCGTAGTAGAGCGTCAACATGGTTTCCTCCCGACAGTCATCAGTATCAGTGACCAGTGATCGGATGGCGCCAGAACGCTCTGATCTGGTCGCTGATCACCGATCACTGGATACCGATCACTGCTTCTTGCCGAACGGATCCTGGCCGTGGATTTGCGGCTGCGCCGCCTGCGCGTAGCGCGGCGGCTCCCGGCCCTTCTTGTTCTTGTTCCAATCTGCTTTCGGCTTCTTCTTTTCCTTGTTGCTGCGCATTTGACCCTTGGCCATGACGTCCTCCGTCGGCTGTGCGCGCGGACGCCCGGTCCGCACGCATTTCGCGCGACAGAATGCGCATTTTTACGGCGTTAGCAAGGCCACCCTGCCCTGCTGCCCGCAACCGTAAGCCCGCATAAAGCGACATGCGGGGATTCCCGGATTTCCCCACGCCTTCGCGGGGTCAATCCGGGCTACGCGTTCACTCGATGAAATAGAACGGGTTGGGGAGCTTGAAGCCGCATTCGGCGTGGCCGCCGGCAAGATCGCTGTCCTGGTCGCCGATGTTGACGACGATCGTGTACCCGCTGCCTTCGATCTTGTCCCGTTCCCCGCTCTTGAAGGGCACGACCGATTTGTTGTGGTCGTTGTCCGGGCGCGTGCGCAGCCCGGCCCAGCCCTCGAATTTGGCGCGGTCGAGATTCAACAGGGTCGCCCCCCGCTGGCTATCGCGGCGGCCGGTGACGAAGAACACCGCGACGCTCTTGGCGACGGCGGCATTGAAGAACTCGACCGCCCCCGGGATCGCCGGCGCGGACGCCTGAGTAAGCCAGTCGTTGAAGCCGCAAGGCAAATCGTGCTCGCCGGAGCAGCTGCCGCCGGGGATGAAGCCGAAATCATTGGCCTCGGTGGGCTGCCGGGTCGACAGCGCCGTTTCGTCGATGTCGAGCACGGCGGCGGGCTTTGCGACCCGCTCGGCGAGGCGCTTCTGCAGGTATTTGCCCGCGTCGTCGAACACCAGCCGGAGGTCATCGGTGTAGTAGCCGTCGCGGTAAGCCTTGAGCTGCTTCTTGTGCTGGCCGAGATTGCTCGCCGGCGCGGCGATCGGCGGCAGGCGGGGCTCGCGCGCGGCCGGGCACTGGGCGGCCCCGGTGGCCGCGGGGGCGAGCCAGGCCGGCGCGGCGAACAGGACCAGGCCGGCGAGCGCATACGGGAGGTGGCCGCTCGATCGCGCGCGTGTGCCCGGCATCGCACCCTCCATCACTTGAGATCGTTCATCAGGATCGCACGCGCGGTGCGCAGGCACAGCGCCGCGATGGTCAAGGTCGGATTGCCGGTCGCCACCGTCGGGAACGTGCCGCTTCCCGCGAGGTACAGATTGTCGTGCTCCCACGAACGCTGGTCGGCGTTCACCACCGAGTCGTCCTTGCTCTTGCCCATCCGGTAGGTTCCGACCACGTGCCCGGCGCCGAAATATTGCAAGCGCGTCACTTCCCCCATCGGCCATTCGAACGACGTGGGCACGTCCTTGGCCGGCTCTCCCGTGAACTGCACCGCGTTGAGGCTGGCGAAGATCGCGTCGGCGGTCACTTTGGCGGCGGCGAGGCCCTTCTTGGTGTAGTCGGAGAGATCGTATTCGATCTGCGGGCGCGGCAGGCCCAGGTGATCCGTGAATTTATCGGACAGCGTCACGCGGTTTTCGCGGTCGGGCGACTGCTCGACCAGGAAAGCCAGGCGAAACTGGCGCGAGAGCTTGTCGTTCAGCTCCTTCACCAAATTGCGGCCGTGCAACGCCTGCCTGCCGGGATTGAGCTTGCTGGCGTTCATGCCGTTGATCATATCGAGGGTCGTCGTATACGGATCCGTGATTGGGAAACTCCAGCCCTCGTTGCCGATCTCGATGCGGAACGCGCCGCGCTCGCTGCGGAACGCGCCGTCGCGGCAGATCTCGATGCCGGCGGTCGACAGCGGGCCGCGGTAGCCCCAGACCGGGTCCGGCATCAGCGCCCACGCGAGATAGAGCGGGTGGTCCATCAGATAGCGGCCGACCAGATCCGCGCCGTTGGCGACGCCGGCGGGCGTCCGCTCGCTCGTCGACATCAGCAGCAGCTTGGGCGTCTCGATGGCGTGGCCCGCCAGGATGTAGACCTTGGCGGTCACGCAGCCCTTTTCCGTCGCCGGCCCGTCGTCGCGCTCGTAGCGGACGTAGTCGATGCGGCTCACCTTGCCGTGCTCGTCGACGGCGACTTGCGTCGCCACCGCGTTATAGAGCACCTGCACGTTCTGCGTCCGCAGCGCCGCCGCCAGGGTGACGCTCGGATCGTACTTGGCTCCGATCGGGCAGATCGGGATGCAGTTGGTGTTGCCGGCGCAGACGCGCCGACTTTGATAGGGCTGCGAGTTGCGGCCGGCGGGCGTGCTCGCCACCGCCCATTTGACGTCGTCCATGCCGACGCCGAACACCTTCAGGTTCGGCATCGCGCGGGCGACTGCCTGGTCGACCAGCGACAGCGGAATGCCCGGCATGGGATAGGCATAGTCGGGCGGAAATTCGATGCCGAGATATTGCTGATCCCCGGCGTCGGCGGAGACGCCGATCTCGGCCTCGGCCTTGCCGTACCACGGCTCGAGATCGGCGTATGTGAGCGGCCAGTCGGCAAAGCCCTGGAGCCCCGGCTTGGACTGCAAGCGGTAGCGGCTCTCCATCTCGAAATCGCTGGGCAGGAAGCGCAGGCTGGTGCCGAGCCAGTGGCGCACCGTGCCGCCGTTGATGCGCTCGTAGGTGCTGGCGAACGGCAGCGGGCCCTGCTGGATCAGATAGCTCTGCTTCGGGTCCTGCCAGTCGCCGAATTGGCCTTTGGGGCCGAGACTGAGCACGGTCGGCCGGCCGGCGTTCACCGTGCCGGGGTCGGTCAGCCCGTCGCCGGTGAAAAGTTCGGGCGTGTACGGGCTCTCCGGCACTTTCGCCCCCGCTTGCAGAAAGCGGTCCATGTAGCCGTTTATGTTCGGCGGCGTCGCCGCGCCGGCCTCGAGAATGAGAACTTTTTTGCCGGCAAGGCCCAATTGCTTGGCGATCAGAGCCCCGGCGATGCCGGAGCCGACGATCGCCGCGTCCACGTCGATGCATTTTTCCTCGCCCATCGCCCGGCCCTATCCCTTGATGAAATCGTCGAGCGAAGGCGGCCGTTCGGCCCAGTAGCCGAACCGCCATTCGCTGTAGCCCATGGGATGGCTCTGGGCGACGCGCCAAGCCCATCCTTGGGTATAGGCGGTAGGCGATATGACCTTGAAGGGCGCCGGACCCACCGGCGGCGTCGGCGAGCCGTAGCGCATCAGAACGTCGGGCTCGTACCAATGGCCCAAGTACCACGCCAGCATGATGCTGCGTCCGAGAAAACGCAGGTCCGGCCCGGATTGGTTGAGGATGATGTCGGCGATGGTTTCGGGACGCTTTTGCTGATTTGCCCGGAAAACCTCCAGCAGCCGGCCGAACGACGGATTTTGCTTGGCTTGCTTGAAATATGTTTTCTTGACTTGCACCGGATCGACGCCGGGCGCCAATCGTTCCGCGTCGATGCCCGTGAGCGCCGCCGACAGGCCGACGAACGCGGCCACGTCCTGCGCATCGTCGGCCGCCGCCGGCACGGCGAGACCGCCCGCGCCCACGGCGGTCGCCGCGGTGGCGACGGCGGTCGAGAGCATCTTGCGGCGGGTGAAAAATTTCATGCGCCTCTCCCGGTCGTCTGCATCGCGGCGGCGCGGCGGATTTCGACGCTCATCGCCGGGCGCCCTCGCTCGCGGGGCACTTGCCGTCCTCGCACCGCGCCTTCTCCAAAATGAAGGTGAAGTCCGACGAGGTCGCGGGAACGTGCTGGGTCGTCGCGTTGTTGTGGCAGGCCATGCAGCTCGACGACGCCAGCGGAATGCGGCCCTGGCTGTAGGTCTCCAGCGTCGTGTTGGCGAGGTAGGTCGGGGCGGGCACGCCGGTCGGGTCGATCTTGTTCGTGGAATCGGTGGGCCATTGGGTGGCGATCAGCATGTAGTTTTCCCACACCGTGCCCTTGAGGATCGCGCGGAACGCTTGATTGAGTTGCGCCACCTCGTCCAGGACGTCACGCGGGAGCATCTTGGTCCTGACCACCTGGCTCGCGTAGGCGGCGGGAAACTTCAGGCTGGCGTCGGGATCCCATGGTTGCGGCGGCGTTTCGTTGGCTGGGCAGTCCGCGCACGCGGCGTCGAAGAAATTGTACGACCGCCTGGCGTGGACGTCCGCCGCATCCGGCGCGTTGTCGACGTACTCGAACGTACTCCACACCCATTGCGGGGCGCCGCGCGTCTTGTGGCCGACGTGAAAGCCCACCAGCGCGAGCGTCTTGGCAGCGCAGGTCGGCCCGGTCTTGGTGTCCGGCGGTCCGGGGAAATAGATGAGCGCGTCGGCGGTGTGAAACCGACCCATCAGCCCCTTGTCCTTGTCAGGGTCGAGGACGCGCCAAGCGACCTTCACCATGATCGCGCCCATCCGTCCCGGGGTGGGCCTTTTTTGTTTGTCCTCGCCCGGATTGACGCCCTCGGGAAACGCGACCGTGCCGGCGAACTTTTCCTGGCCCTGTTTGCTGTACAGCCCGTTCACCAGGATGTAATCGAACATCGGCCAATTCATCAGGATGTCGAACAGGGCAAAATGGCCGTCCTGAGCGATCAACGGCCCGGTTCTGAAGGGCTGGTCGAACGCCTCTTCCACGACCGTGAACACGATCTTGCCGGGGCCGTCGAGGGCTTTGCAGGCGTCCGGCACGGGGGGCGTCCCCCAGGTCGGCTGCGCGCCTTTGGGCAGCATCACGTCCGCGAGCGGGCGGAAGTTTGCGAGATCCTCCCACTTGGTCAGGGCGTCGCCGCCGGGCCGCGGCCCCTGGCCGATGGTCTTGCCGTCGGCGGGAGAATTCATGGCGATGAAGGTGAGCCAGGAATAGAAATCGAACCCGCGCTGGAGATTGGCCAACTGGTCGTCGCCGAAGAGACCGCGCTCGCTCACGACCTGCTGGCACGGCTGCCCCGACGTGAGCAGGGCTGTGGTGATCGGCGTCGCGGTGGGTTGACCGGGCGCCGGCACCGAGGCCTCGTTGGTGTCGGGGGTGAGGTTGCAGTCCGCGACCGGGGGATTGATATCGCCCGGCGGCGCCTGGGCGGGCAACGGCGACGGCCCACCGAAGAGCACAACCAGCCCGAGGATGCTGGCGGCGGCGACGGCGGCGCGTTTTCTCATGATCAATTCTCCGCGCGCTGCCGTGCGACTGCACACTTGGCGCACCGCCGCGCCGATCGAGCGTTCTTTAAAATCGACGATTACCTTCACAGGTTGCGCACGGTCGCGCGCCCTGTCAAGCTTGCGTTTGCGCGCTCTATTCCTTCGCCACGCGCACCAGAAGCTTGCCGAAGTTCTTGCCCTGGAGCAGGCCGATGAAGGCCTGCGGCGCGTTTTCCAACCCCTCGACCACGTCCTCGCGGTATCTGATCTTGCCCTCGCGCAGCCATTGCGCCACGTCGCGCTCGAACTCGGCCGCGTGGCTGGCGAAATCGCGCACGATGAAGCCGCGGATGGTGAGCCGCTTGGTGAGCACGGCGCGCATCAGTTGCGGCGTCAGGTTCGGGCCGGCGGGCGGCGCCACGTCGTTATAATGCGCGATGAGGCCGCAGACGGGCACGCGGGCGAAATCGTTGAGCAGGGGAAACACCGCCTCCCACACGGCGCCGCCGACGTTCTCGAAATAG
>DASPVJ010000636.1:0-3248 GCA_035622435.1 Xanthobacteraceae bacterium
TCCCCATCCTCGGCAAGGACGCGGTGATGGGCGGCGTCGCGCAGATCAGCGCCACCATCGCCGAGCCCGGCGTGATCCGCCAGACCGGCACCTTCATGCGCCTCCAGTTCGGCGAACTCGACGGCCGGCCCAGTCAGCGCGGCGCGGCGTTCCACGCGCTGTGCCGGGACGCCGGATTCGATTCGACCAACACCAACGAAATCACCGTGGCGCTGTGGGAGAAATTCGTCCTGCTCGCCGCCAACAGCTCGGTGGTGGCGCTGACGCGCCTGCCGTTCGGCAAACTGCGCGACGATCCCGACGTGTTCGCCCTGTTCGAGAAGACCATCGGCGAGGTGGCGGCGGTGGGCCGCGCGCGCGGCGTCAGGCTGGCGGCGGACATCGAGGCGAGGATACTCAAGAGTATCCGCGGTTTCCCGCCGGAAATGATGCCGTCGATGGCGGTCGACCTGTTGCGCGGCAACCGGCTGGAGCTGCCGTGGCTCGGCGGCAAGGTGGTGGCGCTCGGGCGCGAACTCGGCGTGCCGACGCCGACCTACGACGTGATGTACGCCGCGCTCAAGCCTTACGCCAACGGCAAGCCGGCGTGACGGATAACGGTTCCGTTGCACGAACGACACCTGGAGACCACAATGAACCGGCGCCGCGTGCTGCGCATGACCGCGATCGCCGCGACGTTTCCCTTCGCGCGGCGCGCGTTTGCCCAGGCGCCTGGCCCCGGACCGACGATGAACGCCCTTGCCGCCTACATGAGCGCCGCCGGAGCCCGCGAGCTGCCGGCGGAGGTGGCGGAGCAGGCCAAGCATCATCTCATCGACACCTTGGCGGCGATGATCTCCGGCTCGCAATTGCTGCCCGGCCAGGCGGCGCTGCGCTACGTGCGCGCCCATGCCGGCACAGGCGGGGCGACGGTCGCCGGGTCGGCGCTGACCGACGCGCCGGCCGACGCGGCGCTCGCCAACGGCGTCATGGCGCACGCCGACGAGACCGACGACTCGCACAACCCCTCGCGCTCGCATCCGGGCTGCGCGGTGGTGCCGGCGGCGCTCGCGGCGGGCGAGGAACTCGGCATCGACGGCGCGCGCTTCCTGCGCGCGGTGACGCTCGGCTACGACATCGGCACGCGGGTGACGATCGCCATGGGCGGCGCCGCGTTCAGCTACGCCAGCAGCCTGTCGACCCACAGCATCGCCGGCACCTTCGGCGCGGCGGCCGCCGCGGCCTGCGCCGCCGCCCTCGATGCGCAGCAGATGCGCTGGGCGCTCGACTACGCGGCGCAGCAGTCCTCCGGCATCGTCGCCTGGCGGCGCGACACCGACCACGTCGAGAAGGCGTTCGTGTTCGCCGGCAAGCCGGCGCGCGACGGCGTCACCGCGGCGCTGGTGGTGCACGCGGGCTGGAACGGCGTCGACGACATTTTCTCCGGCGCCGACAATTTCTTCCAGGCCTACGCGCCGAACGCGCAGCCCGAGCGGCTCGTCGACAAGCTCGGCGAGCGCTACGCGATCGCCGAGACCGACATCAAGAAATGGACCGTCGGCTCGCCGATCCAGGCGCCGCTCGACGCGATCGAGGCGATCCGCCGCAAGCGGCCGTTCGCAGCGGCGGAGGTCGAGCGCGTGACCGTGCGGCTTGCCCCGTCGGTCGGCGCGGTGGTCGACAACCGCGACATGCCCGACATTTGTTTGCAGCACATGGTCGCGGTGATGCTGATCGACCAGACCGCGTCGTTCCATGCGGCGCACGACAAGCCGCGCATGCAGGAGCCGGCGACCTTACGCGAGCGCGCCAAGGTGGACCTGGTGCGCGACGAGGAGCTGGCGAAGCTCCTGCCGGCGCGCATCGCGGTCGTCGAGATCGAGTTCGCCGACGGCACGCGCCTGTCCGAGCGGGTCGAGGCGGTGCGCGGCACGCCGCGCAACCCGATGACGCGCGCCGAGGTGATCGCCAAGGCGCACGACCTCGTGGCGCCGGTCGTCGGCCGCGCAACCGCCGAGCGCCTGGCCGAGACGGTGTACGCGATCGAGGCCCTGCCGGACGTGCGCAAGCTGCGGCCGCTCCTCCAGCGCGGGTAGGGCGCATTAGCGAAGCGTAATGCGCCATTTTTCAAAGCGGGGGATTACGCCTTCGGCTAACCCGCCCCATGTAGACGTTGTTGTTTGTTTGCTACGCCCTTATCCACGTCTCCGAAAACGCCAGCATCGCGGTGGAGATGCGCTGGCCGGCGACGTCGCGCGGGACCGGCTTGCCGGGAAGCTTGCGGCCGTTGACCGTCACCGTGGCGTCGGCGCAGCCAACGAACAGGGTCGGCATGTGGTGGCGGCCGGTCGCCGACTTGTCCGGCGGCAGGGCGAAGCAGAACGGCTTGCCGAGCCCGGTCCACTCGAGCCGGACCGTCAGGTCACCCGCGCGCAATGTCTCGGTGTAGCGCGTCGCCGCGTCGCCGCCGGCCTCGACGCCGTCGAGCCGCCGATAGACGATCCCGGCGAGCCCGGGCACGCCCTTCCAGGCGCCGAAGTTGGCGACGAACTCGGTCACCAGATAGCGCGCCATCGCCTCGTTGTCGGTGAGGCAGAGGTTGGCGCGCTCGGCCGGCGGGCTCTTGTCCTGGGGCGACTGCAGCAACACCAGCGCGTGGCCGCGCCCATGCGGCGAGAGCACCACGCGGAAGAAGCTCGCCAAGGTGACGAATGGGCCGTCCGGCGTCTCCTTGAGGTAGATGCCCGGGTTCTCGCCCGACCAGTCCACGGTGCCGGCAAAGACGATCGGTTCCGCCATGGGGTTCCTCCGTTGATCGATCTCGTCTTAACACGTAGGGCGCATGAGGCCGAAGGCCGTAATGCGGCTGCTGGCTACGGAACGGCGCAATACGCTGCGCTATTGCGCCCTACGCGCCTTTGCCCCCTACGGCGCGGTTGAACCCTTTGCGGTTTCTCAGTACACGTCCTTAGATGATCGTCGACTGCCACGCGCACGTGTTCGAGAATTGGCATGGCGCCTGCGGGCATCCCTCCGTCGATATTCACCGCAAATACATCCAGAAGAACGTGACGCGGCCGGCGGCGAAGACGTTCCGCCTCCACGACGGCGCGCCGGCGTCGCCGACGATGCTGTTCCGCCCGGACGACAATACCTGGGCCGGGCTTGCCGACGTTAACTTCCGCGTCGGCGCCTACGGCCGGCTCGAGTTCACCCACGAAGGCGAAGACTACGCCGTCCAGTACATGCCGGTCGGCATGCAGACGATC
>DASPVJ010000637.1:0-6236 GCA_035622435.1 Xanthobacteraceae bacterium
CCGTCGCGCTCGTCGATTTCGACGACAACGACCTGATGGAGGGCGACGTCACCGTCCGGGTCGAGTGGTCGACCATCAACTACAAGGACGGCCTCGCGCTCACCGGCAAGGCGCCGGTGGTGCGCCGCTTCCCGATGATCCCGGGCATCGATCTTGCCGGCACGGTCGAGGCGTCGACCAACCCGGCGTGGAAGCCCGGCGACAAGGTCATCCTCGACGGCTTCGGCCAGGGCGAAACCCACCTCGGCGGCTATGCGGAGCGCGCCCGCGTCAGGGGCGAGTGGCTGGTCGCATTGCCGGACGGCATGAGCGCGCGGGAGGCCATGGCGATCGGCACCGCCGGCTATACGGCGATGCTCGCGGTCCTGGCGCTCGAGCGCCACGGGCTCGCTCCCGACCGCGGGCCGATCGTGGTGACGGGCGCCGCCGGCGGCGTCGGCTCGGTGGCGATCGCGCTCCTCGCCAAGCTCGGCTACCGGGCCATAGCCTCGACCGGCCGGCCCGCGGAGGCCGCCTATCTCACGGGTCTCGGCGCTGCCGAGATCATCGACCGGGCCGAGCTTGCCGGGCCGCCGAAGCCGCTTGCCCGGGAGCGCTGGGCCGGCGGCATCGACGCGGTCGGCTCGACCACGCTCGCGAACGTGCTGTCCATGACGAAATACGGCGGCGCCGTGGCGGCCTGCGGGCTCGCCGGCGGCATGGACCTCCCCGGCAGCGTCGCCCCTTTCATCCTGCGCGGGGTGTCGCTTTTCGGCATCGATTCCGTCATGGCGCCCGTGAAAATTCGCCGGGAGGCCTGGAATCGCTTGGCTTCCGACCTGGATCGGGGCAAACTGGCGGGGATGACCACCGAGGTCGGCCTGGGGCAGGCGCCGGACCTCGGGGCGGCCATTGTCGCGGGGCGGGTGCGCGGCCGGATCGTGGTCAAGATTGGGTAAACGCGTTCAGGATTTCTCCACGATCGTCAGGCATGATCGCCCGACGCTATGGTTAACAGGGGGTTGAGGCCGTGAAGGTCTTGCGCTTTGCCGTGGTGCTCGCCGGGCTCGTCGCCGCATGGCCGGCCGCCGCCCAGGAAATGCGGACCGATGAGGCCAAGCGTTTCATCGCCGGCAAGCTCTATTCGTTCCACTGCTTCGAGGGCACCGCCGGGGCTGGGCGCATCCAGCACGACGGCTCGGTCGTCGGCGTCATCCGCTTCAGCGGCACGGGCCCGATTCGCTACGTCAGCCTGCCGCCCGGCACGCTGCGGGTGAAGGGCGAGTCGTGGTGCGCGTCGCTCAAGGGGATTTCCTTCGAGCCGTGCTTCAGCCTGATGAAGACCGACGAGTACAGCTTCCGCGGCAGCGTCTCCGGCCTCGGCTTCGCCTATTGCAACTTTACCCGGCGCGCCCGCGCCGACTTCATCCGCGCCTCGACTTCGGTGGGCTCGGCAAAGACGGCGCAGAAGGGCGAGTAGAGCCATCACGCTTTAAGGGGCATCATCCCGAACAAGGGGATACGCCGCATGAAAGTCATCCTGGCCATCCTGGGCATTCTCGCCATCGTGGCGACGGCCGTGCCCGCCGCCGCCCAGATGGGAAACAAAGCGGGCGGGGGTGGGGGGCAGCGCCAGGAGAAAAAGGAAGACGCCAAGCCGAAAGTCGACGAGAAGGGGTACAAATCCTCCCTCGACCGCATCCCGGATCAGAAATACGATCCGTGGGGCAAGGTTCGTTGAAGCCGGCGAATACACTTCGTCATTGCGAGCAAAGCGAAGCAATCCAGGGGCCAGACGCGCTGCCCTGGATTGCTTCGTCGCCGCTGCGCGGCTCCTCGCAATGACGATGCGCGTGGGCACGGCGCCATAGCGTGTCGAAGACGCGCGTGAACGCGCTTATGGCGCCTTTGCCCACCCTACCAGTTCTATTCCCTCGTCCCAAAGCCGCGCAGCGCCCGGATCAGCTCGAGCCGCGCCTTCTCCGCGTCGGCGGCGCGCCCGCTCTCGACCGCGTCGTTCACCAGCGCGGCGGCATAGTAGAGCGGCGCCGTGATCCGTTCGGGCGAAAGGCGGCTGAGGAATTTCATCGCTTCCGCCGGCGAAGCGAGGCGCGTGCCGTCGGCCATGACCACCGGCTTGGCGAAGCGGCGAGACGTTTTCGGCCGATGCCCCATCGGCGTTACAGCATGATCCCGAAAATGCAGGCCCGGCCGGGCTTCCGTTACGGTGAAAGACGCCGGCATTTCTTTGCCCACGTGGGCGTAAGTCAATAGCGGGGAGAAAGATTAGAACGGTTACATGCTGCGCCGCACCCGCCCGCCGCCGCAACAGATTAGAAACGGTTTAAACTGTACTTTTCCCTTTGCTTTTGCCGGTGCGCTGCCTTATCGATCGCAGTTCGTCGTTCTCGGTCCCGCGTGCAAGTCCATGATCATCTGCTCCTGCAACGTGCTCAGCGATCAGGCGGTGCGCACCGCGGTGACCGGCGCTTCTGCCCCGCGCACGGCCGGCCAAATCTACGGCTGCCTCGGCTGCGTCCCCCAGTGCGGCCGCTGCGCCTCGACCATCCGGCAGATCATGGACGAGGCGCTCGGCGCCTGTGCGGCCGGCGCCATGGATGGCGGGGCCGGGTAGCAGCTTTCCTCTTGCGCCTGCAGGGCGTTACGCCGCGAATAGCCAATAGCGAATAGGAAAAGCGCCGGGCTGGTCGCTTAACTATTCGCTATTCGCTACTCCCTATTCGCTATATCGTTCCGCCCTGTCACAGGAGCGGAGCATGAAAGGCGACCCGGGCGTCATCGAGTTCCTCAACAGGGGGCTGCGCCACGAGCTGACCGCGGTCAACCAATACTGGCTGCATTACCGCTTGCTCGACAACTGGGGTTACCGCGCGCTCGCGGCGCAGTGGCGCAAGGAATCGATCGAGGAGATGCAGCACGCCGACAAACTGGTCGCGCGCATCATATTTCTCGACGGCTTTCCCAACATGCAGGTGCTCGACCCGCTGCACATCGGCCAGACGGTGAAGGAGGTGCTCGACTGCGACCTCGCCGCCGAAATGTCCGCCAGGGCGCTTTACGAGGAAGCCGCCACCTATTGCCATGCGGTCAAGGACTACGTCAGCCGCGATCTGTTCGAGGCGCTGATGAAGGACGAGGAGGATCACATCGACTTCCTCGAAACCCAGCTCGACCTCGTCGCCAAGCTCGGTCTCGAGCTCTACGCCCAGCACCACATCGGCGAACTGGAGGAGGGGGGCGACTGAGGCTCACTCCTCCCCCATGCGGCGGAACATCGCTCGCTTGAGCGCCGGCAGCCGGTCGACCGCGCGGAACACGGTGCGGCTCGCCGCGCGGCCGACCGCGGTGGTGTCGACCATCCGGTGCATGGCGGCGAGCGAGTTGCCCACGGCCTTGAACGCGTAGCCGCGCATCGCCGCCTCGTAGGCGCCGATCGCCGCGATCAAGTCCTGCTCTCCGCGCTGCGCGGCGGCAAGCGCGCGCGCGAGAAGCATGGCGTCCCTGAGCGCGACGTTGGCGCCGATGCCGCGGTAGGGCGTCATGGAATGAATGGCGTCGCCGATCAGCGTGACGCGCCCGCTCGGCCACGGCGCGACCGGCGCCGAGGTGCGGATCGGCAGGATGTTGATCGTATCGGGGTGGGAAAGCCACACCAGATCCTCGAAGCGCTCGTCCCAACTCGCCATGGCGTCGATGACGATGGCGCCCAGCGTCCGGCTGTCGAGCGCGTCGAGGTCGTCGGTCAGCCCGAACCGCGCGCGGCGCGCGCCCAGCGCCCACATCAGATAGCTGCGGGTATTGTCGAAATGCGCGCCGCTCGCGGCGGTTTCATCGTTGCCGCCGATGCCGGTCGCCGGCGCGTCGTCGCCGAGTTCCTGTGGCGCGACGAACAGGCCCGCGCCCGGCGCCGCCACCAGGCACAACCCGTCGAGCAGGACAGGCGCGAGGCGGGCGCGGGTCGCCGCGTCGAGGAAAACCTTGCCGGCGATGCCGACGACCCCGGTGTCGATGCGCGGCGCCTGCGGCAGGAACTGGCGCCGCACCCGCGAGCCGCCGCCGTCGGCGGCCACCAGCGCGTCGCCCGCGGCCCAGGTGGCGTCCTCGAAATGGGCGACGACCCGCCCGTCGGGCATTTCCTCATAACGCGTGAACGTCTTGTCGAAATGGACGATGTCGTCGAGGTCCGCCAGCAGAACCTGGCGCAGGCTGATGCGGCTCGCCGAGCGGTGCTTGGCGACCGGATCGGCCGATGCCAGCTCGGTCGACAGCGACAGCAGCACGTCCATGCGTTCGGTGAGAAAGCGCACGGCGCGGGTCGGCTTGCCGCAGGTGCGATCGAACGCGGCGAACAGATGCGGCGGCAGGCATTCATAGAGCGCCCGGCTGCCGCCCGGGCTGATATGCACGCGATAGCCCTGCAGGCGGTCGGTGCGCGTGCGGTCGCGCTCGTAGACCGCGACCTTCACGCCGGCTCTTTTCAGGCCCTGGGCGAGGGCGAGCCCGCCGATGCCGCCGCCGATGACGACGACGGTGAGCGGCGCCGCTGCCGTGGCGAACGTTTGCGCGCGAACCGGGGCGGTCATCGATACTCTCCTTCGTTTGTTTGGTGCAGCACTCTTGATCTGCAGTTCGACGTAGGGCGCATTAGCCTTGCCCCCGCGAAGGCGGGGGGAAGCGTAATGCGCCATTTTTCAACGCGGATTACGCCCCCGCCTTCGCGGGGGCCGGCTCTTCGGCCAATCCGCCCTACGCTTCTGTTGCTTGCTGCTTTGGCAGCTCAAGCGACGGCAGCGGTTCGCCGGCGCGCTTGGCGGCGTGGGCCTCTTTCCAGAACTTCACCCCGTCGAGGGTCTCGTTCTTGATCCCGTCGACCAGCGCGGCGACGAAGCGGCGCTCGGCCTCGAGGCAAGCGAGGTAGTATTCGCCTTCGACCAGGAACAGCCGCGGCACCTCTTTGGGGGCGGCGGCCTGCTCGTTGCGCACCCGCGCGGTCTCCTGGTCGAGGCGAACGATCCGGGCCTCCAGGAGTTCCGTCGCCCGCTCGGCGGCGAGCGCGGGCATGAGCGACAGCGCCGCCTCGAAGCGCGGATATTCCTTGACCGGCGTGCCGATCAGCTCGGCGAGCCAATCGCGCATTTCCAATTCGCCGACCGGCGTGAGCGTGTAGACGGTGCGCTCCGGCCGGCGGCCCTCGCGCGAGGTTTCCTTCGCCACGATGAAGCCCTCGCGCACGAGCAGCTCGATCACCGTGTAGAGCGAGCCGAAGCGCAGCTTGATGCTCGCTTCCTTGTGCCGCTGCTTGAGGGTGGCGGCCATCTCGTAAGGATGCATGGGCCGCTCGAACAGCAGCACCAGCACCGCGAGGGCGAGGGGATTGGCGAGTCGCTGCTTGCGGGTCATGATCGTCGTTTCCGTATATCCGTTAACGAGTATACGGCCAAGGATATCGAATGGCAACGGGAAAGTGCGCCGTGCGGCGAAATTTCAGCAGGAGAGGTCTTTAATTACCGTCGCGTGGGTGAATCGTTTCCGCTCCCGCCCCGAAGGACTATCCTCCGGGCTTTCGGGAACCCACGCCCATGCCCGTGAATCGCCAAATCCTGCTCGCCGCCCGTCCGGAGGGCGCGCCCAGCCTTGAGCATTTTCGGCTCGCCGAGAGCCCTGCGCCCGAGCCCGTCGAGGGCGAGGTGCTGCTCAAAACCCTGTGGCTGTCGCTTGATCCCTACATGCGCGGGCGCATGAGCGCGGCGCGCTCCTACGCCAAGCCGGTCGAGATCGGCGCGGTGATGGAGGGCGGCACGGTGAGCAAGGTCGCGGCCTCGCTCCGCGCGGGCTTTGCCGCCGGCGACATCGTGCTCGCCCGTTCCGGCTGGCAGGAGTACGCGCTCTCCGACGGCAGCGGGCTGCGCAAGCTCGATCCCAACCGCGCACCCGTCTCGACCGCGCTCGGCGTGCTCGGCATGCCGGGCATGACCGCCTATACGGGCCTCACCATCATCGGCCAGCCCAAGGCGGGCGAGACGGTCGTGGTCGCCGCCGCCACCGGGCCGGTGGGCGCGACGGTCGGCCAGATCGCCAAGCTCAAGGGCTGCCGCGCGGTCGGCATCGCCGGCGGGCCCGACAAATGCCGTTACCTCGTCGAGGCGCTCGGCTTCGACGCGGCGATCGATCACCGCGCCGCCGGGCTAACGGAAAAATTGCGCGCGGCCTGCCCGCGCGGCATCGACGTCTATTTC
>DASPVJ010000638.1:0-3818 GCA_035622435.1 Xanthobacteraceae bacterium
CCCCGGTCTTGCGGTCGATGGCCTTGCGGGCGATGGACTTGAGGGCCTCCTGGGTGATCGTCAGACGCACATCCTCCATCTCGAACAGGCGCTGGTACTGCTTGACGAGCGCGTTCTTGGGCTTGGTCAGAATGTCGACCAGCACGTCCTCGTCGAGATCGTCGAGCGTCGCGACCACCGGCAGCCGGCCCACGAACTCGGGGATGAGGCCGAACTTGAGCAAATCCTCCGGCTCGAGGTCCTTGAGGATCTCGCCGGTCTTGCGCTCGTCGGGGCCGCGCACCTCGGCGCCGAAGCCGATCGAGGTGCCCTGGCGGCGCTGCGCGATCAGCTTCTCGAGCCCGGCGAAGGCGCCGCCGCAGATGAAGAGGATGTTGGTCGTGTCGACCTGGAGGAACTCCTGCTGCGGATGCTTGCGTCCGCCCTGCGGCGGCACCGAGGCGACGGTGCCCTCCATGATCTTGAGCAGCGCCTGCTGCACGCCCTCGCCCGACACGTCGCGGGTGATCGACGGGTTGTCGGACTTGCGGCTGATCTTGTCGATCTCGTCGATGTAGACGATGCCGCGCTGCGCCCGCTCGACGTTGTAGTCGGCCGACTGCAGGAGCTTGAGAATGATGTTCTCGACGTCCTCGCCGACGTAGCCGGCTTCGGTCAGCGTGGTGGCGTCCGCCATGGTGAAGGGCACGTCGAGGATGCGCGCCAAGGTCTGCGCCAAGAGCGTCTTGCCCGAGCCGGTCGGGCCGATCAGCAGGATGTTGGACTTCGCCAGTTCGACGTCGTTGTGCTTGGTCTGGTGGTTGAGCCGCTTGTAATGGTTGTGCACCGCGACCGAGAGCACCTTCTTGGCATGGTCCTGGCCGATCACGTAATCGTCGAGGACCTTGCGAATCTCCTTCGGGGTCGGAATGCCGTCGCGCGACTTCACCAGCGAGGACTTGTTCTCCTCGCGGATGATGTCCATGCACAGTTCGACGCACTCGTCGCAGATGAACACGGTCGGGCCGGCAATGAGCTTGCGCACCTCGTGCTGGCTCTTGCCGCAGAACGAGCAATAGAGCGTGTTCTTGGACTCGCTGCCGCCGACCTTGCTCATCCTCTTCTCCGTGCCCTCCTCGGACGCCGCGGCGCCCGACCCGCCAGCCTACCAGGGTCGGGGCTAAGAATCCGTAGCACGCAACCCATAAACCGGGCCTGACCGGCCACTCGCCTCTACCCCCGGCGCCTAGCGAAGCATGCTAATGGCCCGGGGATCAAGAATTGATTAACGATACAAGTCCCGGCACCGACGAGCTATTCCCGCTCGGCCTGTCCCCCGGCGGGGGCATTCTGCCCTGAGCGGGGCCGAATCGGGGGAAAATCGGCGCGCCGCCTCACGCCTTGGCGGCCGGCTCCTCGAGCGGGCGCTTGTCGATGACCTTGTCGATGAGACCGAATTCCTTGGCCATGTCGGCGGTCATGAAGGTATCGCGCTCGAGCGCGTCCTCGATCTTTTTCAGCGGCTGTCCGGTGTGCTTGACGTAGATCTCGTTGAGCCGCTTCTTCAGGTTCAAGATCTCTTGAGCATGCAGCATGATGTCGGTCGCCTGACCCTGGAAGCCGCCGGACGGCTGGTGGACCATGATTCGGGCATTGGGCAACGCGAACCGCAGGTCCTTTTCGCCGGCGGTGAGCAGGAGCGAGCCCGCCGAGGCGGCTTGGCCGACGCACAACGTCGACACCGCCGGCCGCACGAACTGCATGGTGTCGTAGATGGCGAGCCCCGCCGTGACCACGCCGCCGGGGGAATTGATGTACATGTTGACTTCTTTTTTCGGATTGTCGGCCTCAAGGAACAGAAGCTGCGCCACCACCAACGACGCCATCCCGTCCTCGATCGGGCCGGTGATGAAGACGATGCGCTCCTTGAGCAGGCGCGAATAGATGTCGTAGGCGCGCTCGCCCCGGTTGGTCTGCTCGACCACCATGGGCACGAGATAGTTCATGTAGGTGTCGGCGGGATCCCGCATGGAAAGTCCCTCGCTAGTCCCACGCGCCGCGGCGCGAATCATCGCAAGCGCGAAATGTAGTCGTTCGATTCCCGATAACCAGTCCCCGCGCGGCTCCGGGGCCAGCCGGCCGTCACGCCGCCTTGTCCTCGTCGTCCCGGTAGAGTTCTTCGCGCGAGACCGTGCGCTCGGTCGCCTTGACCAGTTCGAGCAGGAAATCGACGACTTTCTCCTCGTAGAGCGGCGCCCGCAAGCTCGCCACCGCGCCCGGATTCTTGCGGTAAAGGTCCCAGATCTGCTGCTCCTGGCCGGGAAACTGGCGGGCGCGCTCGATGACGGCGCGGTTCATCTCGTCGTCGGTCACCTTGATGTCGTTCTTGGCGCCGATTTCCGCAATGACGAGGCCGAGCCGCACCCGCCGCTCGGCGATGCCGCGATACTCCGCCCTCGCCGCCTCCTCGGTGGTGTTCTCGTCGGCGAAGGTGCGCTTCTGCGCCTCCAGGTCGGACGTGACCGTGCGCCACACGTTGGCGAATTCCTCCTCGACCAGGGTCGGCGGCAGCTCGAACTTGTGGCGCTCGTCGAGCGCATCGAGCAGCGCGCGCTTGATCTTGCGCCGGCTCTCCGCCGCGTGCTCGCGGGTGAGGCGGTCCCTGACCGCTTCCGTGAGCTTGTCGAGGGACTCCATGCCGAGCGACTTGGCGAAGGCGTCGTCGAGGGTCACCGTGCCGGGCGCCTCGATCGACTTCGCCTCGACCGCGAACGTCGCTTCCTTGCCGGCCAACTCCTTCTTCAGGTAGTTCGCCGGGAACGTCGCCGTCACCGTGCGGTGCTCGCCCGCCGCGATGCCGTCGAGCTGCTCCTCGAACCCGGGGATGAACGACTTCGATCCCAGTTCGACGGCGATGTCCTCGCCGGTGCCGCCCTCGAACGGCTGGCCGTCGATGCTGCCCGTAAACGACACCGTGACCTTGTCGCCGGTCTCCGCCTTGGCGCCCTCGCCCTTGGGCACGAACGGACGGTTCTGCTCGGCGATCTTGCCGACGGCCTCCTCGACCTCCGCGTCGGAAACCTCGGCGCTGAGCTTCTCCAGCGTGATGGTGGAGAAGTCGGCAAGCTCGATATTCGGCAGGATTTCGATCGCCACCGAATAGGCAAGGTCGGCCTTGCCATCGACCACGGCGTTTTTCTCCGCTTCCGCAAGCGTCACTTTCGGTTCCATGGCGAGCTTGTAGCCGTGGTCGGAGACGATCGCGGCATTGGCCTCGCGCACCGCCTCGTTGATCGTTTCGGCCATCACCGCCTTGCCGTACACCCGCTTGAGGTGGGCGACCGGGACCTTGCCGGGACGAAAGCCGTTGATGCGCACCCGGCCCTTGAGGTCGTCGAGCTGCGCGTTGACCTTGGCGTCGAGATCCGCGGCCGGGACCACGACCCGGTATTCGCGCTTGAGCCCGTCGGCGAGAGTTTCGGTGACTTGCATGATTAGTCCACTGCGTTGCCGCCCAATTCATTCCCTGCGTCGGCGCGCGGCTCATGCCGCCGCCCGTCGCCGCCGGCGGCGTGGTGCGGGCGGAGGGACTCGAACCCCCACGACTTTCGCCACCGGAACCTAAATCCGGCGCGTCTACCAGTTCCGCCACGCCCGCAACAAGAACGGCGCAGGGGAAGCGTCCGGCCGCGAGGGCGACGCTCTATAGCATTTTCACTTGGCCGCGCCAGCGTCAAAATGACCTTGCAGCTTGGAATCGCGGCGGGCCCAAGCTACTCCCGGATCAGCACCGCGATCGCCAGCGTGAAAACCGCGCCGGCGATCAGCACGCCGCCCTC
>DASPVJ010000639.1:0-6031 GCA_035622435.1 Xanthobacteraceae bacterium
TCGGGGCGGCGGCGCTTTACGCGGCCGGCCTCGCGCTCGGCGCGGAATCCATGGCGCGCACCGGCATCCGCCTGCGCAGCGCCGAGGAGGCGCGCTATCGGCTGCTCGCCCGCCACATGACCGACGTGATCGCCCGCCACGGCCGCAACGGCGCGGTCCTGTTCGTCTCGCCGGCGGCGGAGACGCTGTTCGGCCTCGCGCCCTTGAAGTTGCGCGGGCAGGGACTGTTCGACCGGGTGCATGTGGCGGATCGCCCGGCCTTTCTCGCCGCGCTGTCGGACGCGGCCGCGCGACGGATGGTCCGGTCGGTCGAGTTCCGCGTGCGTCGCGACGTCCACTACGTCTGGGTCGAGATGCGCTGCCGGCCGCTCGCGGGCGAGGCCGGCGAAGCGGAGGGCGACGGCCAGGTGGTCTCGGTGATGCGCGACATCAGCGAGCGCAAGGCCCAGGAGCATGCGCTCGAAGCGGCCCGCGCCGCGGCCGAGCGCGCCGACGCCGGCAAGAACCGGTTCCTCGCTACGATGAGCCATGAATTGCGTACGCCGCTCAACGCCATCATCGGCTTCTCCGACATGCTGGCGAACGAGCCGCCGCTCAACCTCGATCCGTCCCGCCGGCGCGAATATGCACGGATGATCAACGAATCCGGCCATCACCTCCTCGCGGTGGTGAACGGAATCCTCGACATGTCGAAAATCGAGGCGGGCAATTTCGCCGTGACGCCGGAGCCGTTCGCGCTCGCGTCGGCGGCGGAAAGCTGTTGCGGCCTGATGGCGCTGCGCGCGCGCGAGGCCGGGATCGAGCTTCGCGTGCAGTTGCCGGCCGACCTTCCCGACGTGTTTGCCGACCGGCGCGCGGTCAAGCAGATTCTCCTCAACCTCCTGTCCAACGCCGTGAAATTCACCGGCGCCGGCGGCAGCGTCAACGTGAGCGCGGCGGCCGAGGACGGTTGCGTCGCGCTGGCGATCGCCGACACCGGCATCGGCATCGGCGCCGACGATCTGCCGCGGCTCGGCGACCCGTTCTTCCAGGCGCAAAGCGGCTACGACCGGCCGTGCGACGGCGCCGGCCTCGGCCTCTCCATCGTCAAGGGCCTGCTCGATTTGCAGAACGGCCGCATGGAGATTGCGAGCCGGCTGGGCGAGGGCACTTGCGTCACCGTCCGCCTGCCGGCGGTGCGCGCGGCGCGGCGCCCCGGTCCGGGCGCAGCCGATTGCGGCGACGGCGCAACCGCGGCCGCCAACGTCAGGGTGAAAATGCGTGCCTGATCTCGACGCCACCTATCGGTCGATCGCGGTCGATCGCGACCGCTTCGACGACGACCGCTCCCTCTGGCGCGCCGCGCTCGCGCGCGTCCTCGGCCGCAATCCGCGCGACGCCATCGCGCTTGCTGGCGTCGCCGTCGCCGTCGGCGCGATCCTCGTCAACGCGCTCCACCTCCAGCCCGGGCCGCATCCGGCGCCGATCTTCAAGATCAGGCCGCGGCCGGTGGCGACCGCCGCGCCGGCGAACGCGTTGGCCTCGCTCAACGCCCGCCCGGCGGATGTCCCGGGCATGCGCGCCGACGCCGGGCAGCCCGTGCCGCGCTCCCGCGTCGACATCATCGCCGACATGCAGCGCGAGCTTGCCAAGCGCGATTTCTACGACGGTCCGGCCGACGGCATCAGCGGCCCCAAGACCGACGCGGCGATCCGCGACTTCATTCAAGCGGCGGGGCTGAAGGTTGCCGCCGAGCCGACCGAGGATTTGCTGCGCGCGCTCGCCCGCTCGCCGGTGAAGGCGCCGCCGGCGCGGGGCAGCGGGACTGCGACGCGGATCGATCCGATCGCCGAACTGATCGCGCCCTCGCCCAAGCGCGTGCTCGCGGTTCAGCGCGCGCTCGCCGAGGCGGGCTACGCCCAGATCAGGCCCACCGGCGTGTTCGGTCCCGAGACCCAGGCGGCGATCGAGAAGTTCGAGCGCGACCGCAAGCTGCCGATCACCGGAGAGATTTCCGACCGGCTGGTGCGCGAGCTTGCCGGCCTGACCGGACAGCCGCTGGAATAGCCGCCGGCGCAATTCGTGCTACGACTGGGCGCGATGCGCCTCAAATCCGGCATCTGGGTTTCCGCCTACTTGCGCCGTCGCCATATCGACGGGACGTTCGCGGTGGTGCGCCGTCGCGGCGCCGAGGAGGCGGGCGCGATCTTCATCAAGATCGACCGGCTCGACGGAACGGCCGAGCTTTACGGTCCGGCGCCGCAGACCGCGTTCGACGATTCCCGGCCGGCGGATCGGGCGTTCAGCCCGTGCTTCAAGCAGCAGCCGGTGCCGGCGGCCGAGGCCGAGGCCTACCTCACCCGCGAGATCCGCTTCGATTCCGATATTTGGATCGTCGAGGTCGAGGACCGCGCCGGGCGCCACCTGCTCGATCAGGTGGTTCCGTGACGCCGCGCCGGCGCTGACGGGTCGCGTCGGGCGGGCTGCGGCTGGCCCGTGGGCATCAGGCCGCGGCGTGCCGCGTCGGTGCCGGCGCGCCGGCCGGCGTCCGCATCGTCGTTCCACAGCGCCGGCTGATGCATCGGCCGCGCCGGCGCGGCGCCGCGCAGGCTTTCGAGCACCTGCAGCGCGGCGGCGCGCGGCAAGTCGGCGTAGAGCTGCGCCAGCGCGAACACCCGCGACACCGATTCGCCGATGGTCGGATTGATGAACAGGAGAATGCGCACCAGCGCCTCCCCCGACATGTCGAGCGCCTTGGCGGCAAGCAGCAGCGGCTCGCCGCTCGGGTCGTCGGCCATGCGCCGCGCGGTCTCGCCGGTGACGCCGAACGCGCGCTCGAGTTCGATGGCGAATTCCTCGGAACCCCGCGCGAGCGCGGCGGCTTCGAGCCGCGCGACGCTGTCGCTCGGGATGGGCCGGGTCGGCGCCGGGTCGGCGGGATCGAGATTGGCGAGGATCACGGCGCGCTCTTCGCGCGCGGCGGCGAGGAAAAGTTCGCCGAGGCCGATTTCGGTCGTCGGCGCGGCGGGTTGCGCCGCGGCGATCGCGCGCCGCCATTGCGACGAGCGCGGCAGCAGCGACGCGGCGCTCGGGCGCGGCGTCGGCGCGGCGGAAGGCGCACTCGCGCCGGCGCGGCCACGGCGCGCGGCGATCGCCGCCGCGTGCAGCGGTCCGCATTCCTCAATGATGGCGACGAGCTCCGGCCCGGGCAGGCAGGGCGAGTGCCGCAGCACCGGCTCGGCGACTTCGATCACGTCGCGCGCGAGCCTTAAGACCACCGCGCGCGGCGCCGCCGCATAGGCGGAGAGCTTCTGCGCCACGATCGCGCGGGTCGGCACGTCCACCGCCTCGATGAGGCGCAGCACCAGCTCGGTGTAGTGGATCTCCTCGTCGAGCGTGTGCGCGGGCTTCTGGACGTAGAGGTCGGTGAGCACCCGCGCCAAGGTCGGGCGCGTATCGACCCCGCGCAGCCGCGCGAGGTCGTCCAGTCCTTCGAGATTCGGAATGCCCGGCGACGTCACGAAAGTCCCCGTCGAGACGATGGCGAAAATTATCGTCCGGTCGTTAGCAGACCCTTAACCAACGGATGGGAGCGGGCGTAACAGAGCATTAACCATGTTTGCGGCCTAATCGCGTCTGATCCTCGACGCGGGCCGCGCTGCGGCGGCGGCGAGGGTGGGGGTCGCATGGGGACGGTGATCAAATTCCCGGGCGAGCGGGTCGCCGGCGGCGAGCGCTGCGAGCGCGGCGCCGGCGCCACCATCGTCATTCTTCCCGTGATCCGCGTCGAGCGCGGACCTGACGGTCCGTCGGACGGCCTCGATCCGGGCGCAAGCACGCCGGGCAGCAAGCGCCGCCCGCGCGGACCGCGATGATCGCGCGGCTGCGCCCCGCGCTCGCCGGCGCGCTCATGGGTGCGCTCTTACTTGCGCCGGCGGCGGCCGGGGATTTGGGCCGCGCCGATCCGAACTTCTGGGACGGGCTGTTCCCCAATCAACTCTACCTCGGCCCGGTCGCGCCGCTGTCGTTTCCGCCGTCCGCCATGCCGCATTCGCTCTATCCGCTCACCGACGACGAAGCCTCGCTGCGCGAGCAGGCGTTCTCGATGCTCCAGCCGCCGCAGCACCGCGAGGTGTGGAACACGCTGATCGAGAGCTTCGCCCAGGCGACGGCGTTTCCGCTCGATATCCTGCGGTTCGACCGCTACGCCTACGCGAACATGCTGATCGGCATGCCGTACGCCTCGGAAGCGGCGCGCTATTCCCGGCTGATCGACGACGTCGGCAGCGACTATTTGCTGCTCGGGCCGTTCATGACCACCGCCTGCCGCGTCCTCGACATGGACGTGAGGCGCGCGCGCAGTCTCGCCTACGTGCAGGGCTTCACCGACTACGAGATCCGCAACGCGCTTGCCCGCAACAACGAAGACCGCGTCTTGATCGAAGGGGTCGAGTTCACCTTGAACGATCGCGTCTGGTCCTACCGCTACGCGGTCAACCGCCTCGTCGTTGCGGTGCCGTCGCGGCTGGCGGTCCAGGCGGAACAGGCGGTCGAACGGTACGCGGCACAGGTCGGAGCGATCGCGCCCTACCTGGCGCAGTGCATCCCGCAGGCGCCGGTCGTCGAGCACGCGCCGCCGGCTGCGCCGATCACCAAATAACGGCCGCCGCAAAGAGCCCCGCAATAGCGCTGGCGTTTGCCGGCGCCGGCGGCTACTGGATCGGGCGCTGACGCTCACGAGGGTGTGCGCCCCATGAACCACCTGACCCAGAACTGGCGAGTGGAAAAGCGGGTCGCGGTTTCGCCGCGCGGCATCGTCGTTGCGCAATACCGCGCGGCGGCCGAAGTCGGCGCCGAGGCGCTGCGCGCCGGCGGCAACGCGGTCGACGCGGCGATCGCGACCGCCTTCGCGCTCGCGGCACTCGAGCCGTGGAACAGCGGGCTCGGCGGCATCGGCTACATGCTGGTGCAGCGCCCGGGCGCGCCCGCCCAGGTGATCGACTTCGCCGCCGTGTCGCCGCGCCGGCTCGACCCGGCGGCGTTCCCGCTCACCGGCCGCGTCGGCTCGGACCTGTTCGCCTGGCCTCAGGTCGAGGACGACCGCAACATCCGCGGCCCGCTGTCGATCGCCGTGCCCGGCGCGGTCGACGGCTACGGCCTCGCGCTCGAGCGCCTCGGCTCGCTGCCGCTCGCCCGGGTCATCGAACCGGCGATCGCGCTCGCCGAGGCCGGGCTGCCGGTCGACTGGTACGTCAGCCTGAAGATTCTCGCCGTCGCCGAAGATCTGCGCCGCTATCCCGAGAGCCGCCGCATCTGGCTCGACCGCGACCTGCCGCCGCTCTATCTCTCCGGCGGGCCGATGCCGCGCGTCAAGCTCGGCGCGCTCGCCGATACCTTGCGCCAGCTTGCCCGCGCCGGCCGCCGCGACCTCTACGAAGGAAAGCTGGCGCGCGCGCTCGCCGACGATATCGGCGCGGCCGGCGGCGTGCTGTCGATGCAGGATCTCGCAGAGTACCGCGCGCGCGTCGTCGAGCCGACGCAATTCGCCTATCGCGGCACCGCGGTTGCCGGCGCGCCCGCGCTCACCGCCGGCCCGACGTTACGCGACGTGCTCGCCGCGCTCGAGCGCGAGCGCCTGGGCGCGCGGCCGGATGCAGCGTTCTTCGTCGCGCTGGCGCGCGCGCTCGCCTCAGCCTACGACCGGCGCCTGCGCTCCATGGGCGACGTCGAGCGGCTCGACGCGTCGACCACCCACGTGAGCGCGGTCGACAGCGACGGCATGATGGTCGCGCTCACCACCACGTTGCTGTCGAGCTTCGGCAGCCGGTTCGTGGCGCCCTCGACCGGCATGCTCATGAACAACGGCATCATGTGGTTCGACCCGCGCCCGGGCGGCCCCAATTCCATCGCTCCCGGCAAGCGTCCGCTGTGCAACATGTGCCCGACGATCCTCGCCCGCGACGGGCGGCCGTGGCTTGCGGCCGGCGCCTCGGGCGGACGCCGCATCGTCGCCGCGGTGGCGCAGCTCGTAAGCTTCGTCGTCGATTTCGAT
>DASPVJ010000640.1:0-3953 GCA_035622435.1 Xanthobacteraceae bacterium
GAACGGAACGTCCTCGTCGGTGTCGAGCCAGCGCGCGCCCAGTTCGACCAGCTCCTTGAACGTCATCGGCTTCGCCGCGCACGGGTCGCACCAGCCCATGTCCCAGGCGTATTCGACGAACACCGCGCGCATGTCCTCGCGCTTGACCGCGCGCTCGAACAGTGCCTTGTAGAACGGGCCGAACTCGTCCTTGACGTAGAGCGGCACCTCGACGCCGGTCGGCAGCTTGACGGTGCGATAGTTGGTGGTCTCGACGCGGCCGTTGCGGGTGAGCGCGTAGACGATGAGGTCCTGCGGCCCGTCGGCGTTGACGGTGCCCAGCCGGAGCGGCAGCATGAACTTCGCGGTCTCGTAGCGCACCTGCAGCGGCCGCAGGTAGCCGCTGCCGATGAGCTTCATGCGGTCGAGGTTCACCTTGGCGACGAAGAAGCGCATGTTCTGTTTGATGTAGCTGCCGAGCACGCCGTCGGCGCCGGCCGGAATGCGGTAGCCGTTGTCGGCGAGCCAGTTGACGAGGCCGTCGCTCTCCTTGGCCGAGAGGATCGAGACGTCGTATTCGCCGACGTCGTAGGTCGCCTCGACGGTGACGCCCTTGTAGCGGGCGGCGTCTTCGGCAAATGCCCGCGGCGGGCCGGCGGCCAGCGCCGTCATCGGCATGGGCGGCGGCCGCGGCGCGCACGGATCCTCGTCGTTATACTCGACCAGGCGCGGCGCCGTGAACGCGTCGAGGTGGTCGATCGTCTTCATGTCGACGACGCCGATCTGCTTGCGCTCGATGAAGGTCGGCACCGGGATCACCACGGCGAATTCCTTGGGCTCGCCCTGATAGTCGTTGGCCATGGTGAGCGCGGTCTTCTCCCCGTCGCGGACGAGCACCACCTTGGAAGATTTGTTGAACAGCTTGGCGTCGGCCTGCGCCACGTAGAAGCCGCAGAACGCCCACGCCGGCCCGGCGAGCGCGGCAAGCGTTCCGAGGATCGCCGCGGCGGCGACGCCGCGCTTGAGACGCGAGACATGTTTGCTGGTCATCGGGAGGCTCCCTGGATGGCCGGCGCGGTCCAGGCGAACCGTTGCGCCGGCAGGATGCGGTCGATCAGGAAGGTCAGCGGCGAGAGCGCGATCAGCGCGAAGTAGAGCGCCGGCCGCATCTGCATGGCGAAGGCGAGCCAGTGCGCCGTAAGCGCCACCGCAAAGGCGAAGATGAAGCGGCCGAGCCGCGCGTCGGGCGAGGTGCGCGGGTCGGAAATCATGAAGAAGGCGAAGATCAAGAGCGAGCCGCTCTGCAGCTGGTGCAGCGGGATCGCCAGCGGATCGCCGAGCCACCAGGCGCGGGCGACGAGCAGGCCGGCGTGGCTCATCAGAAAGAAGACGGCGATGTCCGCCCGCCGCGCCGCGTGCAGCACCAGGATGGCGCAGAACGCGACGAGCGCGGCGAACCACAGGCTCGCGCCCCATTGGCCGGGCGAAATCCACACGCGGTCGGAGCAGACGAGGAGCGCGACGATGGCGAAGCCGGCCGGGTTGAACACGTGCTTGTCGTTAACCCGCAGCACGAACTTGGAGAGGATGGCGATGACGCCAGCCGCGGCGTGGATCGAGGGATCGTCGGCGCGCAACAACAGCGCCAGCGACAGGCCGGTGATCAGCGGCGAGCGCAGGTCGAGGCGCGCAATTCCGAACCACCAGGCGCAGGCCGTTTGCGTCAGGAGCGCCGCGCCGACCGCCAGCGCGCTCGGCAGCGGCTTGGCGCCGAAATCGACGGCGAGGAAATTGATGGCGAGGAGGAGCGCGAGCGCGGCGATCTGATAATGGCGCGCGTCGGCGAGGAGCGGCGGCGATCGGCCCGGCATCGGCGTTCCGGCTCGTCCTTGTACCGCCCCCGCGGACGCGGCGATCCATCGGCGGCAACTGCGTCGTAATTAAGACCGTGCGAAGACGGCGTAGGGCGCAATAGCGAAGCGTATTGCGCCGCGCGGGTTGGCGGCGCATTACGCGGCCCATCGGCCGCTAATGCCCCCTACATCGGCCCCTTGACTGCGGCGACGGCAATTGATCATTGGAGTTGACCAAACTCCGCATGGCCGACACCGTCCTCAATCTGCGCGGGCTGCGCTGCCCGTTGCCGGCGCTCAAGACCCGCAAGGCGCTGCGAGACCTCGCCGCGGGCGACCGCCTCGTGGTCGAATGCACCGATCCGCTCTCCGCCATCGACATCCCCAACCTGCTGCGCGAGACCGGCGACGTTCTCGAAGCCGACGCGCGGGAACCCGGGCTGTTCGTTTTTCGCATCAGAAAGGCGAACAGCGCGTAGTTCTCGTAGCCCGGATTGAGCGCAGCGAAATCCGGGGATTTCACCGAGAGGGAAACCCACCATGCCGCTCCGCTGTGCCGTACTCGACGACTATCAGAACGTGGCGTTGAAGCTCGCCGACTGGGGGCAGCTTAAGGGCGAAGTCGACGTCCGGGTCTACAACGAGTCGCTCGGCGACCAGGCGAGCGTGATCCGCGCGCTCGAGGACTGCGCCATCGTTTGCCTGATGCGCGAACGCACCCAGTTTCCGCGCGCCGTGTTCGAGGGCCTGCCGGAGCTCAAGCTCCTGGTGACGAGCGGCGCGCGCAACGCGGCGATCGACCTCAACGCGGCGGAGGAGCGAAACGTCGTGGTGTGCGGCACCGAGACGCCCGGCAACCCGACCACCGAACTGGCGTTCGGCCTGATGCTCGAACTCACCCGCAAGATCGGCTACGAGAACGCGCGGCTCAAGGCCGGCGCGCGCTGGCAGACCACGCTCGGCGTCAACCTCGGCGGCAAGACGCTCGGCGTCGTCGGCCTCGGCAAGCTCGGCTCCAAGGCGGCGCAGATCGGCCGCGCCATCGGCATGGAGGTGATCGCCTGGAGCCAGAACCTCACCGCCGAGCGCTGTCGCGAGGTCGGCGCGAGCCTCGCCGCCAAGGACGAGCTGTTCCGCCGCGCCGACTTCATCACCGTGCACCTGCAGCTCTCGCCGCGCACCCGCGGCCTGATCGGCGCCGCCGACCTCAAGCTGATGAAGCCGACCGCCTATTTCATCAACACCTCGCGCGGGCCGATCGTCGAAGAGGCGGCGCTCCTCGACGCGCTGCGCAATAAACGCATCGCCGGCGCCGGCCTCGACGTCTACGACGTCGAGCCGCTGCCGCTCGATCATCCCTACCGCACCCTCGACAACGCGGTGATCACCCCCCACCTCGGCTACGTCACCGCGGACAACTACCGCAGCTTCTACGGCCAGATGGTCGAGGACATCCGCGCCTTCCTCGCCGGCAAGCCGGTGCGCGTGATCAAGGCGAAGTAGCGGGCGAGTGGCGAGTGGCGAATAGCGAGTAGTAGCCAGCGGGCAGCAGGCGTTTCGCCGGCGAGCGGCCCGCGCCGCAGGCTGCTCCCTCCCCCGCTTGCGGGGGAGGGATGGGGAGGGGCAATGCCGCGTTATTCGGTAGGCGACCGGCAGCGCAAGCAAGCGAAGCGTCTTCGCCAATCGATGCCGTGCGCGGAAAGATTACTCTGGCGATATCTGAAAGCACATCATCTCGACGGCCTCGGATTTCGGCGGCAAGTCCCAATGGGCGTCTACATCGCGGACTTCGTGTGCCATGCTGCTCGGCTTGTCGTCGAGCTCGACGGCGAAACGCACGACTTTGCGGCGCGTCAGGAATATGACGCGAAACGTGACGCGTGGATGCGCGGGCGGGGCTATTATGTGTTGCGCCTGCCGAACGAAGAAGTCCTGGGAAATCTCGAGGGGACGCTGAAGCTCATTCGGGCGGCTGCGCACAAGCGCCTGCGCTCGCCCCCTCCCTAACCCTCCCCCGCAAGCGGGGGAGGGAACAGGTTGTGCCACGCGGCGAAGCCGAGACTTCCCTACCCCGCCCCGATCCCTTTCCGCGCCGACAAGGCTTGACCGATTATCAATCAT
>DASPVJ010000641.1:0-7913 GCA_035622435.1 Xanthobacteraceae bacterium
TGAGCTGAGTGTGGGATTTCATGCTCGCACCCGCAGTCGCGGACGGGGGAGGAGCGGGGCGGCCGGCGCAGCCGCCCCCCGTTAACAGATCATGCAGACCGATCGTCGTCCCCAATCCTCCCGGCGAACTTTTAATCTTTAGGGTAAAGAACGGGTTAATCCTTTGGTCGGACCGGTAAATTTCCGCTTAGCCCGGTTCCGCGACGCTGCGCCAGAACTTTGTGCTTTACGTTTACGTAAACTGCTGATATGGACTTCCGTCGTTCCATCGGCCGGCTGAGAAAGCACCCAATGCCCGAAATCGGAGTCTCTGCCGACCCGCGGCGCCCGGCCGATCCCGACCTCGTCGCCGGGTTCGATCGGGGCGCGGCCGGCCGCAACGTCTTCACCATCCGCGACCTCACCAGGGAGTTCGGGGTCAGTGCCCGGACGCTGCGGTTCTACGAGGAAAAGCACCTGCTCGACCCGCGCCGCAACGGCGAGCAGCGCCTCTACAGCCGCCGCGACCGCGCCCGCTTGCGCTACGTGCTGATGGGCAAGAGCGTCGGCTTTTCGCTCGAAGAGGTGCGCGAGATGCTCGACCTCTACGATTTGGGGGACGGCCAGCACACCCAGCTACACGTGGCGCTCGCCAAGTTCCAGGAACGCGCCGCGCGCCTCGAGCGCCAGCGCGCCGACATCGACCGCGCCATCGCCGAATTGGCCCGGGCAAGCCTCGCGGTCCAAGCGATGCTGGCCGACCGCACCAAGGACGAGGAGTGAATCCATGCCGACCTACCAAGCCCCCGTGGACGACGCCCTGTTCCTGCTCAATGACGTGTTCCACATCGAGCGCTACGACAACCTGCCGGGCTTCGCCGACGCCTCGCCGGATGTCGTCGCCGCGGTGCTCGAGGAGGCGGCCAAATTCTCGAGCGAGGTGCTCGTCCCGCTCAACCGTATCGGCGACAAGCAGGGCTGCAAGCGCCACGACGACGGCAGCGTCACCACCCCGGACGGCTTCAAGGACGCGTTCAAGCGGCTGGTCGACGGCGGCTGGATCGGCATTTCCTGTCCGCCCGATTTCGGCGGCCAGGGCCTGCCGACCCTGATGACGCAACTGGTCACCGAGTTTCTGGCGTCGGCCAATATGGCCTTCACCATGTACGCGGGCCTGACCCAGGGCGCGATCGCGGCGATCTACGTGCACGGCTCGCCGGAGCAGAGGGCCACGTACCTGCCGAACATGATCGCCGGCCACTGGACCGGCACCATGAACCTCACCGAGGCCCATTGCGGCACCGACCTCGGGCTGCTGCGCACCAAGGCGGTGCCGCAGCCGGACGGCAGCTACAAGATCACCGGCACCAAGATCTTCATCTCCGCCGGCGAGCACTATCTCGCCGACAACATCGTTCATCTGGTCCTCGCCCGCATCGAGGGCGCGCCCCCGGGCGTCAGGGGCATTTCGCTGTTCGTGGTGCCGAAGGTCCTCGTCAAGGAGGACGGCTCGCTCGGCGCGCGCAACGGCGTCTCCTGCGGATCGATCGAGGAGAAGATGGGCATCCACGCCAACTCGACCTGCGTGATGAATTTCGACGCGGCGACCGGCTGGCTGATCGGCGAAGAGAATCGCGGCCTCAACGCCATGTTCGTCATGATGAACGAGGCGCGGCTCGGGGTCGGCGTGCAGGGTCTGGCGGTGTCCGAGGTCGCCTACCAGAACGCCGCGGCCTACGCCAAGGAGCGCCTGCAGGGCCGCTCCATCTCCGGCGTGAAGTTCCCCGACAAGCCCGCCGATCCGATCATCGTGCACCCGGACGTGCGTCGCAGCCTGATGGCCATGAAGGCGTTCAACGAAGCCGCCCGCGCCCTCGTCGTGTGGACGGCGCTGCAGAGCGATCTCGCCCATCGCGCCGACGACCAGAAGACGCGGCAATCGGCCGACGACCACATGGGCCTGCTCACCCCCGTGATCAAAGGCGTGCTCACCGACACCGGCTTTGCCAACACGGTGACGGCGCAACAGATCTACGGCGGCCACGGCTACATCGCCGAGCACGGCATGGAGCAGTTCGTGCGCGATTCCCGCATCGCCATGATCTACGAGGGCGCGAACGGCATTCAGGCGCTCGACCTCGTCGGCCGCAAGCTCGGCAAGGACGGCGGGCGCGCGGTGATGGCGTTCTTCGGCGAGGTGCAGGCCTACATCAAGGAGCACGCGGGCGAGGAAGCGATGAAGCCCTACGTGGGTCCGCTCGGCGACGCGCTCGGTCATCTCCAGCAGGCGACCATGTGGTTCATGCAGAACGCGCCAAGCAATCCCGACAACGCCGGCGCCGGCAGCACCGACTACATGCACCTGTTCGGCTTGGTCGCGCTCGGCTACATGTGGTGCCGCATGGTCGAGGCCGCCCAAGGCCGGCTCAAGGCGGGCGCCGACGGCGCCGCTGCCCGCCTCAACGCCAAGCTCGTCACCGGCCGCTTCTTCATGGAGCGCATGCTGCCGGAAACCTCCGCCCACCTCGCCCGCATCAAGGCCGGCGCCGCGAGCACGATGGAGCTTCCGGCCGAGGCGTTCTGATAGTCTCGGCGAAGTACGGACGGAAAGGATCGCGCGATGTGGACCGGCGGCTGTCAATGCGGCGCCGTGCGTTACCAATTGCTCACGCCGCCCGAGGAGGCGAGCATCTGCCATTGCCGCATGTGCCGCAGAGCATCCGGCCAGCCGTTCATCGCGCTTGCGCGAGTCCGGCTTGAGGATTTGCGCTGGACGCGCGGCCGTCCGTCGATCTTCAGGAGTTCGAACATCGTCGAGCGTGGGTTCTGCCATGCCTGCGGCACGCCGCTGACCTATCGTCGTCTCGAGGCCGGCACGGTGAGCGTGACGATCGGCAGCCTGGACGACCCCGAGCCGGCGCGCCCGGTGCTGCAGTTCGGCATCGAGAGTAAGCTCTCATGGACCGGCAGTCTCCACGCCCTGCCTGTCAAGCGAACCGAAGACTGGATGCGCGAGAACTCCATCGCGCACATCGAAAGCCGCCAGTACGCCGGCGCCGAGGGAGCGTAAGCGAGGCCATGGACGTGCTGAACCTTCCCCGTCCGGCCTGGATGAGCGAGGACCTCGTCCTGCTCGAAGACCAGGCGCGCCGGTTCCTCGCCGCCGAACTGGTGCCGCACGTCGAGCGCTGGAGCGAGGACGGCATCATGGACCGCGCGGTGTGGGGCAAGCTCGGCGCCGCCGGCCTGCTGTGCGCCGGCATTCCCGAGGAATACGGCGGCGCCGGCGGCAGCTTCGCCCATGAGACCGTCATCAACCGCGAAATCGCGCTCGCCGGCCTCGACTCGATCGGCGCGCCGCTCCATTCGGGCATCGTCGCGCCCTACATCTGGCGCTACGGCACCGAGGAGCAGAAGCGGCGCTGGCTGCCCAAGCTCGCCACCGGCGAACGCGTCGGCGCGATCGCCATGTCGGAGCCCGGCACCGGCTCGGACCTGCAGGGCGTGCGCACCACGGCGAAGAAGTCCGGCAACGGCTACGTGCTCAACGGTTCGAAGACCTTCATCACCAACGGCCAGCACGCCAACCTGATCATCGTCGTCGCCAAGACCGACGCCAGCGCCGGCCATAAGGGCATTTCGTTGATGGTGGTCGAGACCGACGACGCCCCCGGCTTCCGCCGCGGGCGCAAGCTCAAGAAGCTCGGCCTCGACTGGGCCGACACTTCCGAGCTGTTCTTCGAGGACGTGAAGCTGCCGGCCGAGGGCCTGCTCGGCGCCGACGAGGGCCAGGGGTTCATCCAGCTGATGACGGAATTGCCGCAGGAGCGGCTTTTGGTCGCGACCGCGGGCGTCGGCATGATCGAGCGTGCGCTCAGGCTCACCATCGATTACGTCAAGGAGCGCAAGGCGTTCGGCAAGGCGATCGTCGAGTTCCAGAATACCCAGTTCGTGCTCGCCGAGTGCAAGACCGAAGCGACCGTCGCCAAGGTGTTCCACGACCATTGCGTCGAGCGCCACCTCCGGCACGAACTCGACACGACCACGGCGTCCATGGCCAAGTACTGGATCACCGATTTGCAGAACGCGATCGTCGACCGCTGCCTGCAGCTGTTCGGCGGCTACGGTTACATGGACGAATACCCGATCTCGCGCATGTACCGCGACGCGCGGGTCCAGCGCATCTACGCGGGCACCAACGAGATCATGAAGCTTCTGATCGCGCGCAGCCTTTAATATTGGAGCATGACCTGATTCGGGATCATGCTCCGGAACCAAAGGGAGAACCGCCATGGCCGACGCCCTCATCTACGATCACGTGCGTACCCCGCGCGGGCGCGGCAAGGCCGACGGCGCCCTGCACGAGGTGACCGCGCTCAACCTCGCGGCCCAGGTGCTGGGCGCGGTGCGCGACCGCAACCGGCTCGACACCGCGCTCGTCGACGACGTGGTGATGGGCTGCGTCGATCCGGTCGGCGAAGCGGGCGGCGACATCGCCCGCGCGGCGGCGCTCACCGCCGGCTACGGCGACGGCGTGCCCGGCGTGCAGATCAACCGCTTCTGCGCCTCCGGCCTCGACGCCATCAACTTCGCGGCGGCCGAGATCATGTCCGGCCAGCACGAGATGGCGGTCGGCGGCGGGGTCGAATCCATGAGCCGGGTCGGCATCGGCGCCTCGGGCGGCGCCTGGGCGATGGACCCGGCGATCGCCATCAAGACCTATTTCATGCCGCAAGGCATTTCCGCCGACCTGATCGCCACCCGCTACGGTTTTTCCCGCGACGACGTCGACGCCTACGCGGTCGAGAGCCAGAAGCGCGCCGCCGCGGCCTGGGACGGCGGCCGCTTCAAGCAATCGGTCATGCCGGTCAAGGACGTGAACGGGCTGACCATCCTGGCCAAGGACGAACACATGCGGCCGTCGACCACCATGCAGTCCTTGGCGCAGCTGCAGCCCTCGTTCGTGCAGATGGGGGAAATGTACGGCTTCGACGCGGTCGCGGTGCAGGCGCATCCCGAGGTCGAGACGGTCAATCACGTGCATCACGCCGGTAATTCGTCCGGCATCGTCGACGGCGCCGCCGCCGTGCTGGTCGGCAGCAAGAAGGCCGGCCGCCGCGCCGGCCTGAAGGCGCGCGCCAAGGTCAAGGCCTTCGCCAACATCGGCTCGGAGCCGGCGATCATGCTCACCGGCCCGATCGACGTCACCCGCAAGGTGCTGAAGAAGGCGGGCATGACGCTCGATGACATCGACCTGATCGAGATCAACGAAGCCTTCGCCTCGGTGGTGCTGCGCTACATGCAGGCGTTCGACCTCGACCCGGCCAAGGTCAACGTCAACGGCGGCGCCATCGCCATGGGGCATCCGCTGGGCGCGACCGGCGCCATGATCCTCGGCACCGTGCTCGACGAACTCGAGCGCCGCGACCTTGCAACCGCGCTGGTGACGTTGTGCATCGGCGCCGGGATGGGCACCGCGACGATTATCGAGAGAGTCTAGCGAATAGTAAGACGTTTTTTCTATTCGCCACTCGCCATTCGCCTAGCCCGGAGGGCGCCATGCCCAAGATCGACATCGGCAAGATCGCGCCGCGGGTCGGCAGCAACTATCCGCCGCCGCTCGATCGGCTCACCGCCGGCCGGGAGAAATACGCGCTCGGCAACGCGGCGGGCCTGAGCCAATTCGGCGTCAACCTGACGCGCCTCAAGCCCGGCGCCGGCTCCGCTCACCGTCACTGGCATGAGCACGAGGACGAGCTGATTTTCGTCATCGAAGGCGAGATCGCGCTGATCGAGGACGCGGGCGAGACCGTGCTGCATCCGGGCGACGCCGCCGGGTGGAAGGCGGGCGTCGCCAACGGCCATCAGCTCGTCAACAAATCCGCCCGCGACGCGCTCTATCTCGAGATCGGCACGCGGGCGGCGCGGGAGCGCGCGCACTATCCCGATGTCGATCTCCTGTACGAGCGCGACGAGGGCGGCTTTCGTTACCTGCACAAATCCGGCGAACCCTATCCCGCCTGAGGCGGCATCCGAGGAGCATGTGCGATGACCTATCGGAACTTCACGCTCGACGTCGACGCCGACGGGATTGCAACCGTCACCTGGGACATGCCCGAGCGATCGATGAACGTCATCAACCTCACGGTCATCGAGGAACTCTCGGCGATCCTCGACAAGATCGTCGCCGACGCGGCCGTCAAGGGGGCGGTGGTGACCTCCGGCAAGGACACGTTCTGCGCCGGCGCCGACCTCACCCTGCTCGACCAGTTCGGCCATCTGTTCGCCGACATGGCGCGCACCCAGGGCGAAGCGGCGGCCGCCGCCATGCTGTTCGAGGAAAGCCGCAAGCTCTCGCTGCTCTATCGGCGCATCGAGACCTGCGGCAAGCCGTGGGTCGCGGCGATCAACGGCACCGCGGTCGGCGGCGGCTTCGAGCTGTGCCTCGCCTGCCATCACCGCATCGCCACGCCCAATCCCAAGACCCGCCTCGGCCTGCCCGAGATCAAGGTGGGGCTGTTCCCCGGTGCCGGCGGCACCCAGCGGATTGCCCGCATGCTGGCGCCGGTCGACGCCCTGCAATTGCTGCTCAAGGGCGACCAGCTGCGGGTCGACCGCGCCAAGGGGCTCAAACTCGTCGACGCGGTGGTGCCGCCGGAGGACCTGATCAAGGCGGCCAAGGACTGGATCAAGGCGGGCGGCAAGGCGAAGGCGCCGTGGGACGTGGACGGCTTCCGGCTGCCCGGCGGCCCGGTCTATTCCAAGATGGGCATGATGACGTTCCCGGCCGCGAACGCCATCTACCGCCGCGAGACCTACGACAATTATCCGGCGGCGCGCGCCATCATGCAGAGCGTTTACGAGGGGCTGCAGCTGCCGATGGATACGGCGCTGCGGGTGGAGTCGCGTTACTTCGCCAAGATCCTACGCTCGCCCGAGGCGGCGGCCATGATCCGTTCGCTGTTCGTGTCGATGCAGGACCTCAACAAGGGCGCGCGGCGTCCGGCCGAGGTGCCGGCGAGCAAGCTCAAGCGCATCGGCATCATCGGTGCCGGCTTCATGGGCGCCGGCATCGCCTACGTGACGGCGCAGGCCGGGATCGAGGTGGTGCTGATCGACCGCGACCAGCCGAGCGCCGACAAGGGCAAGGCTCATTCCGAGAAGCTGATCTCCGACCAGGTCGCCAGGGGGCGCGCCAGCGCCGCTGACCGCGACGCGCTGCTCGCGCGCATCACGCCGACCGCCGATTACGCCGCGCTCGGCTCCTGCGACCTCGTCATCGAGGCGGTGTTCGAGGACCGCAAGATCAAGGCCGAGACCATCGCCCGGGCGGAAGCGGTCATGGGCGATGACGTCGTCTTCGGCTCCAACACCTCGACCCTGCCGATCACCTCGCTGGCCGGCGAATCCAAGCGGCCGGAAGGCTTCATCGGAGTGCATTTCTTCTCGCCGGTCGAGAGAATGATGCTGGTCGAGCTGATCCTCGGCAAGAAGACCGGCGACAAGGCGCTCGCCGTCGCCCTCGACTACGTGCGGGCGATCCGCAAGACGCCGATCGTCGTCAACGACTCGCGCGGCTTCTTCACCTCCCGGGTGGTCGGCACCTATATCCGCGAGGGCCACTTGATGCTCGCCGAAGGCGTCCCGCCGGCGATGATCGAGAACGTCGGCCGCATGGCCGGCATGCCGGTCGGCCCGCTCTCGCTCAACGACGAAGTCGCGGTCGATCTGGCCTGGAAGATCCTCAAAGCCACCGAAGCCGATCTCGGCCCCGCGGCGATCGACGGACGCCAGAAGGCGCTGCTGACCGAGATGGTCGAGAAGCGCGGCCGCTACGGCCGCAAGAACGGCAAGGGCTTCTACGATTATCCCGAGAAGGGCCCGAAGCGCCTGTGGCCGGGGCTCGCCGACCTGCAGCCGACGAAGCTCGACCC
>DASPVJ010000642.1:0-2006 GCA_035622435.1 Xanthobacteraceae bacterium
GATGTCGTCGTCGACCGGCACGATGGCGGCCTGGGCGATGGCGGGATGGCGCTCCAGCATGCGTTCGACGTCGGTCGGGTAGATGTTCTCGCCGCCGGACACGAACATGTCGTCGGTGCGCCCGATGAAAAAATGGAAGCCCTCGGCGTCGCGGCGAAACACGTCGCCGGTGATATAGAAGCCGTCCGCGGTGATCGGTACCGGCAAGTCCGGCCGGTTGTGATAACCGAGCATCACCGCCGGGCACTTCATTTCGAGCACGCCCTGATCGGCGTCGCGGCGCTCGCCGTCGGCAAGGCGCAGCGCGACCGCGCGATGCGGATAGCCGACCGACAGTTCGGGCTGCGGCAGCCCGTCCGGATGCGGGCCGAACACGACCGGCCCCGCCTCGGTGGTGCCGTAGGCGTTGGTCACCGCCGCCTGGGGCAACGCGGCGTGCAGCGCCTGCATCAGGCCGTGGGTGACCGGGGCCGAACCCATGCGCACGAACTCGACCGTGGAGAGGTCCGTGCGCGCCAACAGCGCGCGTTCGCGCAGCATCATGGCGATCATCGGCGGCACGGCGGTGAGCCAGGTGATGCCATATCGGCCGGTCGCCTCGATATAGGCCCGGGCGGAAAACTGCGGCTGCAGCACGATCGTCGCGTGCGCCGCGCAGGCGAGCTGGCTCAGCGCCAGCGCGTTCATGTGATAAAGCGGCGCGGCGATCAGATAGCGATGGCGCGAGAGGTCGAGGCCGCGAAGGCGCGTCTCGACCACCCAGATGTGGCTTTGGTGCGAAAGCACGACGCCCTTGGGCGTGCCGGTCGAGCCGGACGTGTAGAGGAACATGGCGGGATCGTCCGCCGCGGGCGCGACGGCGTCGAACGGACCCGGATCGAGGAACGCGTCGAAGCTCTCCGCGCTATCGCCGCCAAAACAGATGACCGGGACATCGGCCGGGCAGTCCGCGCGGCGGGGCGCGTCGCAGAACAGAAGCTTGGCGCCGGCGTCGCGCAGGATGAACGCGATCGTTTCCCGCGGGAACCTGAAATTGACCGGCACCGCGACGAGGCCCGCGCGCAGGATGCCGGAAGCGGCGGCGAGGAACTCGGCGCGGTTGGCGGAGAGGATGGCGACCCGCTCGCCGCGCCTGAGGCGGTGTTTGAGCAGCGCCCGCGCCACGCCGTTCGCCATGGCGTCGACGCGCCGAAAGGTGAATTCGCGCGGCGCCTCTTCGCCGCCGAGGTCGATGAGCGCGACCTTGTCGAGATCGCGGTCGCGCCGGATCAGGTCGCCGAGGTTGGTGAAGGCAGACATGCTTATACCTCCCCCGCTTGCGGGGGAGGTCGACGCCGCGGAGCGGCGGCGGGTGGGGGCCGTTGGTTCAGTGCGCAGTTCCCGCCAAAAACCCCCCTCCCTGACCCTCCCCCGCAAGCGGGGGAGGGAACGGAGAGGTCGGCGCCGACGTCGATCATCAGGTTGCTCATCCCTTCGGCGGTGCCGTCAGATACGTGCCGCGACCGCTCGCCAAGAGCTTGCCGCTTTCGTCGAACACCTGGGCCTCGGCGACCGAGAACTGGCTGCCCCACTTAATGATGCGGCCGCGCGCGATGAGGTCGCCGGGCATGGCGGCTGAGTGATAGTCGACGCGCATGTCGATGGTCGGCACGCCGCGCCCGGTGCGCGTCACCATCGCCCAGTCCGCCGCCACGTCGACGAGCGCCGCCAGCACGCCGCCGTGGGTATAGCGGCGGTCCGGGTTGACGACCCATTCCTCCCGCCACGTCGCTTTCAGCTCGATGCCGTCCGCGTGCACCGCCTCGACCTTGAGGCCGAGCCAGCGGTGAAACGGTCCGCGCGTGAGCAATTGCTCGACCTGTTCGGCAGTTATTTGCTCGCTCACGGCACCACCACCACCTTGCCGATGACCTCGCGGTCGCGGATCAGGCGCAGCCCCTCGGCGGCTTCTTCGAGCGGCAGCACCTTGTCGATCAGCGGGCGCATCCTGTTTTGCGCGATCATGT
>DASPVJ010000643.1:0-7494 GCA_035622435.1 Xanthobacteraceae bacterium
CGTGACCGGCAGGCCGGCGCGCACGGCGGAGAGGCGGGCGATGTTCTGGCCGGTCGCGCGCTCCGGCATGGCGCAGCCGAGGATCACGTCCTCGACTTCGTCCGGCTCGATGCCGGCGCGCTCGACCGCCTGCTCGATCACGTGGCCGCCGAGCACGGCGCCGTGGGTGGTGTTGAACGCGCCGCGATAGGCCTTGCCGATCGGCGTGCGGGCGGTGGAAACGATGACGGCCTCGGGCATGGGCGACCTCTATTCGTTTGCTCTGTCGTTTGTCTCTTAATTCTTGCCGCGACCTCTCCTCGTCACCTCTCCCCGCTTGCGGGGAGAGGTCGGCCGCCGAAAGGCGGCCGGGTGAGGGGGCGGCTCAGGACGCGCGCATTCGGAAATGCCCCCTCACCCCGACCCTCTCCCCGCAAGCGGGGAGAGGGGGCGCTATGGCGCGGTCTCATCATAACTACGCCGCCTTGGCGTAGGTGCCGAACGCGCCGCCGCCGTCGGCGAGCTTCGCCAGCAGCGGCGCCGGTTCGAGCTTCGGGTTGCCGGCGCGCTCCGCGATCTCGGCGAGCCGGTCGCGGATATAGGGCAGGCCGACGGTGTCGGCGTAATGCATCGGCCCGCCGCGCCACACCGGCCAGCCGTAGCCGTACACCCAGATCACGTCGATGTCGCCGGAGCGGGCGGCGATGCCCTCGTCGAGGATGCGCGCGCCCTCGTTGATCAGCGGGAAGATCAGCCGCTCGAATATCTCCTTGCGATCGAGCGTGCGGCGCTTGATGCCGTGGCGCACCGACGCCGCGACGATCAGCTGCTCGACCTCCTCGTCCGGCAGCGGCGAGCGCGAGCCCGCCTCGTAGCGGTAGAAGCCGCGGCCGGTCTTCTGGCCGTAGCGGCCGGCTTCGACGAGGGCGTCGGCGATCTCCGCCTTGGCGCCCGAGGCCTTGCGCACGCGCCAGCCGACGTCGAGCCCGGCAAGGTCCCCCATGGCGAACGGCCCCATCGGAAAGCCGAACTCGGTGAGCGCGCCGTCGACGTCCTGGGGCAGCGCCCCTTCGAGCAGCATGCGCTCGCCCTCGATCGCGCGCGCGTGCAGCATGCGGTTGCCGACGAAGCCGTGGCACACGCCGACCACCGCCGGCACCTTGCCGATCTTGCGGCCGACCGCGATGGCGGTGGCGAGCACGTCGGGAGCGGTGGCCGAACCGCGCACGATCTCGAGGAGCCGCATCACGTTCGCCGGGCTGAAGAAGTGCATGCCGAGCACGGACGCCGGGCGCTTGGTCGACTTGGCGATTTCGTTGACGTTGAGGTAGCTGGTGTTGGTGGCGAGCACCGCGTCCGGCCGGGCGATCGCGTCGAGCTTGGCGAAAATCTGCTTCTTGAGGTCCATCTCCTCGAACACCGCCTCGACCACGATGTCGGCGTCGCGCGCGGCGTCGAGCTCGGTCGTGCCGGTCATCAGCTTCACCCGCCGGTCCATCTCGTCGGGGGCAAGCCCGCCGCGCGCCACCGTGTTCTGGTAGTTCTTCTTGACGGTGGCGAGCCCGCGGTCGAGCGCCTCGCGCGAGGTCTCCACGATGGTCACCGGAATGCCGGCGTTGGCGAAGCACATGGAGATGCCGCCCCCCATGGTGCCGGCGCCGATCACCGCCGCGCGCTTGATCTCGTGCGGCTTGGTGCCGGCCGGCAGATCCGGCACCTTGGCGGCCTCGCGCTCGGCAAAGAAGATGTGGCGTTGCGACTTCGATTGCTCGCCGTTGCGCAGCTCCTGGAACTTCTCGCGCACCCGCCGCTCGGCCTCGTCCATCGGCACGGCGAACGACCAGCGCACCGCCTCGATCGCCGCGGCGGGCGCGGCAAGCCCGCGGGTGCGCCGCGCCGACTTCGCCACCACCTCGTCGTAGAGCGCCGGGTTGTCGCGGTAGGGCTTGAGCTTGTCGTCGAGGTCGCGCGCGCGGCGCAGCGGCCGCTTCTCGGCAAGCACCCGGCGCGCGAACGCGACCGCGCCCTCGATCACGTCGCCCTCGACGATTTCGTCGACGAGGCCGTTCTTGAGCGCCTCGGCGGCGGAGATGGGATCGCCGCTGAGAATCATCGGCAGCGCCTTGTCGACGCCGATCAGCCGCGGCAGCCGCTGGGTGCCGCCGGCGCCGGGCATGATGCCGAGCTTGATCTCGGGGAGCCCGAGCCGGGTGGTGGGCGCGGCGACGCGGTAGTGGCAGGCGAGCGCGACTTCGAGCCCGCCGCCGAGCGGCGTGCCGAAAAGCGCGGCGACGATCGGCTTTTTGCTGGCGTCCATCAGGTCGAGCACTTCGCCGAGGCCGGGCGCCTGCGGCGGCTTGTCGAACTCGGTGATGTCGGCGCCGGCCATGAAGGTGCGGCCGGCGGCGGCGAGCACGATCGCGTGAATGGCGGCATCGTCGCGGGCGCGGGTGAAGGCATCGAGCAGCCCGGCGCGCACCGCGTGCCGCAGCGCGTTGACCGGCGGATTGTCGACGATGATGACGGCGACCGCGCCGGGGCGCAGTTCTACGACCTGGGACAAGGTTTCTTCCTTCCTCCCTGCGGCGCTCGGGGCGCCCGGGCTTTTGCGGCGTTGCGCGAGGCGAAACCCCGCTCTGCATTATTGACCGGAACGCTAGGAAGTGGTGCCATCGCTGTCAATCGGTGGGCGTGCCCTTTATCCCTCCCCCGCGAGCGAAGCGAGCGGTGGGGAGGGTGGCGAGCGCAGCGAGCCGGGTGGGGGCCTTTTTTGCATCCGATTCAAGCAAAGCACCCCCCACCCCTAACCCCTCCCCACCACGCTGACGCGTGGGGGGAGGGGAACCCCGAGGCCGGCGCGTGACGCCGCTGCTGCAAGTGCGCGACGTGAGCGTCCGCTTCGGCGGCATCGTTGCGCTCGAGCGCGTGTCGTTCGATCTTGCCGCCGGGCACATGCTCGGCCTGATCGGCCCCAACGGCGCCGGCAAGACCACCTTGTTCAACTGCTTCTCGCGCCTGTACACGCCGGTCGCAGGCGACATTTTGTTTGAAGGCGCAAGCATCCTCGACAAGCCGCCGCACCGCATGGCCGAGATCGGCATCGGCCGCACCTTCCAGAACCTGGCGCTGTTTTCCCGCATGTCGGCGATCGACAACGTGCGCGTCGGCGGCCATCGCCTCAACCGCGGCGATTTCCTCAGCGACGCGCTGCGCCTCGCCTGGGTCACGCGCCAGGACCGCGCGCTCGACGCCGTCGCCCGCGAGCTGATCGACTACCTCGACCTTGCCGCCGTCGCCGAGCGCCCGGTGGCGGATTTGCCGTTCGGCCTGCAGAAGCGCGTCGAACTCGCGCGCGCGCTCGCGGTCCGGCCCAAGCTCCTTCTGCTCGACGAGCCGGCCGGCGGCCTCAATCACGTGGAAGTCGCGGACCTCGGGCGCCTGATCCGCCGCATCCGCGACGAGCGCAACGTCACGGTGCTGTTGGTCGAGCACCACATGAACCTCGTCATGTCGGTGTGCGACCGGGTGGTGGCGCTCGACTTCGGCCGCAAGATCGCCGACGGCACGCCGGCCGAGGTGCAGCGCAACCCCGACGTCATCGCCGCCTATCTCGGGACCGCCGCATGAGCGCGTCGCTGCTCGAAACCCGCGGGCTGTGCGCGTTCTACGGCGCCACCCAGGCGCTGTTCGGCATCGACCTCGGCGTCGAGGCGGGCGGCATCACCACCCTCTTGGGCGCCAACGGCGCCGGCAAGACCACCGCCTTGCGGGCGCTCTCCGGCATGGTGCGGGCGACCGGCGACATCCGCTTCGACGGGCGGCCGATCGCCGGCCGGCCGGTCGAGGCGATCGTGCGCCTCGGCATCGCCCACGTGCCGCAGGGGCGCGGCACCTTCGTGCGCCAGACGGTGGAGGAAAACCTGCAGATCGGCGCCATGACGCGCCGCGACCGCGCGGCGATCGCCGCCGACATCGACCGGGTGTACGGCTATTTCCCCCGCCTCCAGGAGCGGCGCCGCCAGCAGGCCGGCACGCTCTCCGGCGGCGAGCAGCAAATGCTCGCGGTCGGCCGCGCCATGATGCTGCGCCCGCGCCTGATGCTGCTCGACGAGCCGTCGTTCGGCCTCGCCCCGCTGATCGTGCAGGAGCTGTTCGGCATCCTGCGCACGCTCAACCGCGAGGAAAAGGTGAGCCTGCTCCTCGTCGAGCAGAACGCCTCGCTCGCCCTCGACCTCGCCGACCACGCCTTCCTGATCGAGACCGGCCGCATGGTGATCAAGGGCCCGGCGCGCGACATCCGCAACGACGAAACCGTGCGCCGCTCGTACCTGGGGTATTAGATGCGCGTCATTGCGAGGAGCGAAGCGACGAAGCAATCCAGGGCGTCACGTGCGGCCCCTGGATTGCTTCGGCACTTCGTGCCTCGCAATGACAGCGCGCAGCACCTTGAGGCTGGGCCATGAACTGGGACCTGCTGCTGCATCAGGTGCTGGCGGGGCTGGCGACCGGGGGCATCTACGCCTGCATCGCGCTCGCCGTGGTGATGATCTACCAGGCGATCGACCACCTCAATTTCGCCCAGGGCGAGATGGCGATGTTCTCGACCTTCATCGCCTGGCAGCTGATCGCGTGGGGCGCTCCCTACTGGATCGCGTTCGCGCTCACCATCGCGATTTCGTTCGTCGCCGGGATCTTGATCGAACGCATCGTGTTCAAGCCGATCCACGACGCGCCGGTGCTCAGCCACATCGTGGTGTTCATCGCGCTGTTCTCCATCCTCAACAGCGCGGCCGGCTGGATCTGGGACTACACCATCAAGAATTTCCCCAGCCCGTTCGGCACCCGCTCGCTCGTCGGCAACGGCCTGATCAGCGCCCACGACGGCGGCATGATCGCGGTGACCCTGGTGCTCTTGGTGCTGCTCTATGTCTTCTTCCGCCACACCCGCATCGGGCTCGCCATGCGGGCGGCCGCCGCCAACCCGGAATCGGCGCGGCTCGCCGGCATCCGCGTCGGCTGGATGGTGGCGCTCGGCTGGGGCATGGCGGCGGCGATCGGCGCGGTCGCCGGCATGCTGATCGCGCCGGTCGTGTTCCTCGAGCCCAACATGATGCTCGGGATTCTGCTCTACGGCTTCGCCGCCGCGGTGGTAGGCGGCCTGACCAGTCCGGGCGGCGCCGTGATCGGCGGCTTCCTGGTCGGCGTGATCGAGAACCTCGCCGGCACCTTCATCCCCTATTTCGGCCGCGAGCTCAAACTCACCATCGCGCTGGTGCTGATCGTCGCGGTCCTGCTGGTCAAGCCGAGCGGGCTGTTCGGCCGCGCCGTCGTGAGCAGAGTCTGATGGAAGCGACGCCCGCCGCCATCGAAGCGACCCCCGCCGCCACGCCCGCCGCGGTGCGCCTGCCGCCGGCGCAAGCGGTGATCGGCGGGCTGACGCTCAAGCGCTGGCGCCAACTCGCGATCGGCGCGGGCGTGATCGTCGCGCTGGCGCTGCCGTTCGCGGTCAAGAATTTTTTGCTGTTCCAGCTCACGCTGGCGATCATCTACGCCGTCGCCATCCTCGGGCTCAATCTGCTCACCGGCTTCAACGGCCAGTTCTCGCTCGGCCACAGCGCCTTTTACGCCATCGGCGCCTACACCGCCGCCGTCATGATGGACCACTGGGACATCGCCTATTACTGGACCCTGCCGGCGGCCGGCCTGGTCTGCCTCGTCAGCGGCTTCCTGTTCGGCCTGCCGGCGCTGCGGCTGGAGGGCATCTACCTCGCGCTCGCCACCTTCGCGCTCGCCATCGCCACCCCGCAGATCCTCAAATTCAGCGCGCTCGAAGGCTGGACCGGCGGCGTGCAGGGCATCGTCGTCGTCAAGCCGGACGCGCCGTTCGGGCTGCCGCTCAATTCCGACCAGTGGCTCTATTTGTTCACCTTGGCCGTGGCGGCGGTGCTCTACCTCTGCGCCGTCAACCTGGTCACGAGCCGCACCGGCCGCGCCATGACGGCGATCCGCGACAACCCGATCGCCGCCGGCGCCATGGGCGTCAACGTGTCGCTCTACAAGTCGCTCACCTTTGGGGTGAGCGCGCTCTACACCGGCATCGCCGGCGCGCTGGGCGCGGTGGTGACCGGGTTCGTGGCGCCCGACAGCTTCACCTTCGCGCTTTCCATCCAGCTGTTCGTAGGCCTGGTGGTGGGCGGCGTCGGCTCGATCCCCGGCACCCTGTTCGGCGGGCTGTTTGCCCTGTTCGCGCCCAACATCGCCGAGTCGGTGTCAAAGGGCTTGGCAGGGGCGGTCTACGGCGTCATTCTGGTGCTGGTCATCTACGTGATGCCGTCCGGCGCCGCGGGCCTGGTTCGGCTCATCGCGAGCAAGCTCGCGCGCAGCGAGCGGTGACGGCAATCGACAAGGGAGAAACGCCATGCAGCTTCATCGATTCGGCCTCGCCGCGCCCGCCGCGCTCGGCCTCGCCGCCCTGATCGCCGGCGCCGCCGTCGCCGAGAAGAAGTACGATCCGGGCGCGAGCGACAGCGAGATCAAGATCGGCAACACCAACCCGTACAGCGGCCCGGCGTCCTCCTACGGCACGATCGGCAAGGCCATCGCCGCCTATTTCACCAAGGTGAACGCCGAGGGCGGCATCAACGGCCGCAAGATCACCTTCATCAGCTACGACGACGGCTACAGCCCGCCCAAGACCGTGGAGCAGGCGCGCAAGCTCGTCGAGAGCGACGAGGTCCTGTTTCTGTTCCAGACCCTGGGCACGCCGCCCAACACCGCGATCCAGAAATACATGAACGCCAAGAAGGTGCCGCAGCTGTTCGTGGCGACCGGCGCCACCAAGTGGGGCGACTACCAGAACTTCCCCTGGACCATGGGCTTGCAGCCGACCTATCAGGCGGAAGGCCACATCTACGCGAAGTACCTGCTCGAGCACCATCCCCAGGGCAAGATCGGCATCCTTTATCAGAACGACGACTACGGTAAGGACTACGTCAAGGGACTCAAAGACGGGCTTGCCGGCAGGATGCAGATCGTCGCCGAGCTGCCCTACGAGACCACCGACCCGACCGTCGATTCGCAGATCGTCAGCCTGCAGGCGTCCGGCGCCGACGTGTTCTTCAACGTCACCATCCCGAAGTTCGCCGCCCAGGCGATCCGCAAGGCCGGCGAGATCGGCTGGAAGCCCGTTCATCTGCTCAACAACGTGTCGCAATCGGTCGGCGCCGTGCTGCAGCCCGCCGGGCTCGAATATTCGAAGGGAATCTTGTCGAGCTATTACCTCAAGGATCCGACCGACCCGCAATGGAAGAACGACCCGGCGTACAAGGAGTGGCTGGCGTTCATGGACAAGTACTATCCCGAGGGCGACCGCAACTCGACCTACCCGGTCGTCGGCTACTCGGCCACCCAGGTCTTGATGCAGGTGCTCAAGCAGTGCGGCGACGAGCTGACCCGCGCCAACGTGATGAAGCAGGCGGCGAACCTGCATGACCTGGAAAACGGCATGCTGCTGCC
>DASPVJ010000644.1:0-2314 GCA_035622435.1 Xanthobacteraceae bacterium
TAGTGCGTCCGCGAGGGAAACATTGCGCAACATTTTCGCCGACCTGTTTGCGACCGAGCGGCCGGATCCGATTGCCGCGGCGCAGCGCGCCATGCGTCCGCCGCTGCCGCGCCGCTTTTACCGGCAGGCCGCGGTCGAAGAAGGCGAGGGCGCGTTCCGCGTTGTGCTCGACGGCCGGCCGGTGCGCACGCCCGCGCGCAACGCGCTGGCCGCGCCGTTGCCCGCGCTTGCCGCGGCGCTCGCCGCCGAATGGAACGCGCAAGGCGAGACGATCGATCCGGCGATGATGCCGTTGACCCGGCTTGCCAACGTCATCATCGACGGCGTCGCCGCGGCGCCGGCGCCGGTCGCTGCGGAAATCGAGAAATATCTCGGCTCGGATCTCGTTTTCTACCGCGTCGAGGGGCCGCAGGCCTTGCGCGAGCGCCAGGCGCGGCACTGGGACCCGGTGCTCGCGTGGGCGCGCGATGCACTCGGCGCCCGGTTCGTGCTGGCCCAGGGCGTGGTTCACGCGGCGCAGCCGCCGGCCGCGCTCGCCGCCGCGCGCGCGGCGATCCCGGCCGAGCCGTGGCGGCTCGGCGCGCTGCACGCGGTCACTACCTTGACCGGGTCCGCGCTGATCGCGCTGGCGCTGGCGCACGGGCGTCTGACGGTCGAGGAGGCGTGGGTCGCCGCCCACGTGGACGAGGATTGGAACATGGCGCAATGGGGCACCGACGCCATCGCGCTCGAGCGCTGCGCCGCCAGAAGGGCCGAGATGGCGGCCGCCGCGACCGTGCTCGCGGCCCTGGCATAAAGCGCCGGCGCGGCGCCCGGCGCCGCGCAGGCAAAAGTTAACATCCGGTTCATTCCCGCGGCGTAGCGTGCGCTACCGACTCAAGACGGGAAGGCCGAATGGACATCGTCAGCCTGCCCTCGCTGCTGGCCATCCCCAACTCGTTCGGGGCGCCGCCGTCGTCGCTGCAGCCGGGCGAAATCATCGACGCCACGGTGGTCGCGTTGCTCGACAACGGCCTTGCGCGCCTGCAGGTGCCGGACGGCACCATCGACGTGCGCACCGCCGTGCCGCTCACCGTCGGGGCCAAGGTGCGGCTCGCCGTCAACGGCACCAGCGCCGGGCTGCAGTTGGTGGTGCTTGCCGATGCGGGCGCGGGCCGCCCCGCCGTGCCGGCCGCCCTGGTGGCGCGCCAGCCGGCCGATGGGCGCGCGAGCGCCGCTCCCGCGGCCGGCAACCCATTCGCGACGCCGGCGGTCGAGATCGCCGTGCAGGGCAGCGCTGCGGCGGTGCCGCCGGCGGCAAGTCCGCCGCTGTCGGCCGATGCCCTCGCCGAGGCGGTGCAGGCCGCGGCCGCCCGCCAAGGGGGGCTGGCGCCGCTCCTTGCCGACCTGGAGCAGGCGGCGAACGGCGGCGCGCTGTCCGCTTCGGTCGCTGCCGCTGCGGCCCGGGTGCTCGATTTGCGCGTCCCGCTCGACGGTCTTGACCCCGCCGCCTTGCGCCAGGCGCTGGCGCGCTCGGGCCTGTTCCTGGAAGCGGGCCTGGCCGCGACGCTCGCCTCCGGAACCGCGGGCGCGGCCGGCGCCATGGATCTGAAGGCGGCGCTCCTGGTGCTGCGGCAGATGGCGAAGGCCTGGTTCGACGTGGAGGGGGCGCCTGCTCCCACCGCCATGGCGGCACCGGCGAACGCGCCCCCGCCGCCCTATCGCGGCGCTCCGCCGAGCGCGCAGCCGGCCGTGCCGCCGTCGCTGGCGCCCTACGCGCCGGCCGGCGCCACGGCGGCGCGCCTGCTCGCCGAAACCGACGCGGCGCTTGCCCGCCAGACCTTGCTGCAGGTCGCCTCATTGCCGGCCCCCGTGACCGGAAGTCTCTCGGCGGCGCAGCGCGGCGGCCACTGGGCCTTCGAAATCCCGTTCGCGACCGGGGCCGGAAGCGCCATCGCCCAATTCGAGATCAGCCGCGACGGCCGCGCCGCCGCGCCCGACGGCCGCTCCATGTGGCGCGTGCGGTTTTCGCTCAACGTCGAGCCCATGGGGCCGGTGCATGCGCTCATTGCCGTCACCGGCGAACGCGCCGCCGTCACCCTGTGGGCGGAGCGCGAGGCGAGCGCGGCGCGCCTGCGCGCCCAGGGCGGCCTCTTGGCCGAGGCGTTGCGCGCCGCCGCGCTCACGCCCGGAGACATTCAATTCCGCGTCGGCGCGCCGGCGGCCCCGCCGCCCGCCGCCGGCCGCTTCCTCGATCGCGCGTCATGAGCGCGCCGCACCCATCCCCGCTCGCGGTCGCGCTCGCCTACGAGAAGCCGGGCGCGCCGCGCCTGGT